>JAGCSQ010000073.1 GCA_017964045.1 Paludibacteraceae bacterium | reverse complement strand
TCTTATTGAGAGCGTAGGTAAGTCCAAAGCTCCGGGTAGCCCTGTAGCAGGTAAGGCTAACGTACTTGTATTCCCCGACCTGCAGGCAGGTAATATCGGATACAAACTGGTAGAGCGCTTCAGTGGCGCAGATGCTGTTGGTCCGATTCTGCAAGGTATTGCCGCTCCGGTTAATGACCTGAGCCGCGGCTGCAAGGTACAGGATATCGTACAGATGGTGGTTATCACTGCTAATCAAGCAATGAAATAGACCGCTTCGCTGTAAGACCGTTTCACTGTAGGACCGCTTCGCTGTAAGACCGTCCTACGGACTGTAAGACATTTAACATTTTATATTTGATATTTATGAAGATTTTAGTTCTGAACTGCGGAAGTAGCAGTATTAAGTATAAGCTCTTTGAGATGGAGCGTAAAGAGGTGATCGCTCAAGGTGGAGTAGAGAAGATCGGTCTGCCTGATGCATTCCTGTTGGTAAAGCTGCCTAATGGCGAGAAGGTAAAGATTGAGAAGCCGATGCCGGAGCATACCGTTGGTATCGAGTTGATACTGAGTGTACTTGTTGACGAGAAAATCGGCTGCATCAAGTCGCTCAAGGAGATTAACGCTGTTGGTCACCGCGTAGTGCATGGTGGAGAGAAGTTCAATAAGTCTGTTCTGATTACTCCAGAGGTACACAAGGAGATTGAGCAGTGCATTGACCTGGCTCCGCTACACAATCCAGCTAACCTGAAGGGTATAGACGCTATCAGCAAGATATTGCCGGGTGTTCCGCAGGTGGCAGTATTCGATACGGCATTCCATCAGACGATGCCGGACTACGCATATATGTACGCACTCCCGTACGAGCTATATGAGAAATATGCTATCCGTCGTTATGGTTTCCACGGAACCAGTCACCGCTATGTGAGCGCTCGCGTATGCGAGTTCTTGGGTGTTAAGGCTGATGGCAAGAAGATCATCACCGCCCATATCGGTAACGGTGGCAGTTGCGCAGCCGTATTGAATGGCAAGAGCGTTGATACATCCATGGGCCTGACTCCGGTAGAAGGACTGGTTATGGGAACACGTGCCGGCGACCTTGACCTGGGTGCAGCAATGTTCATCATGGATAAGGAGCACCTGAATACAGCTCAGTTCTCTGACCTGGTAAACAAGAAATCCGGTCTGGCAGGTATCAGTGGCGTCAGCAGCGACTGCCGTGACATCACAGCTGCTATCGAAGCAGGCAATAAACGCGCTAACCTGGCACGTGAGATGTTCATCTATCGCGTTAAGAAATACATTGGTGCTTATGCAGCAGCCATGAACGGTGTAGATATCATCGTCTTCACAGGCGGCATTGGCGAGAATGACCCGTATATCCGTGGCGAGATCGTCAAGGGACTAACCTATCTGGGAGCTAAACTGGATGACAAGAAGAACGACGGTAAACGCGGTGAGGAAGTGGTTATATCCACCGATGACAGCAAAGTTACTGTTTGCGTTATTCCTACCGATGAAGAACTGATGATAGCCAGCGATACACTTGCATTAATTTAAGACCTTAAATATTTTGAAACCGATTATTTATCAATTACTGCCACGCCTGTTCAGCAACTTCAACGAGACGCGTAAGCCGAACGGAACAAAAGCGGAGAACGGCTGTGGTACATTTAACGGAATTAGCACTAAGGCGCTCAAGTCTTTGAGCGACCTTGGTGTTACCCATGTTTGGTACACCGGAGTAATCCGTCATGCTACAGCCGAATTCAATACCCCTGAGATTACCAAGGGTAAAGCCGGCAGTCCGTATGCCATCACCGATTACTACGACGTAGATCCGGACCTGAGTGAAGTACCAGAAAAACGCATGGCCGAGTTTGAGTCGCTGATAGTGCGCACACACAAGGCCGGACTGAAGGTGGTTATGGACTTTGTGCCTAATCATGTCAGTCGTGAGTATAAATCGCTATGTAAGCCTAAGGGCATCAAAGACCTCGGACAAGGTGATAACCCATCGTGGGCGTTCTCACCGCTCAATAACTTCTACTACCTGCCGGGCGAGAAGTTTGCTCCGCAATTCGATTGCGGTAAGTACGAGGAGTTCCCAGCTAAGGTTACAGGTAACGATTGCTTTACTGCTCATCCGAGCAAGGATGATTGGTACGAAACGGTCAAACTCAACTACGGTGTCTTCTATCAGGGTGGAGGCGAAAAGCAGTTTATGCCTATCCCGTCCACGTGGATGAAGATGCTGGATATCCTGCACTTCTGGTCACGCAAGGGCATTGATGCCTTCCGCGTTGACATGGCCGAGATGGTACCGGTTGAGTTCTGGCAGTGGGTTATACCCTATGTACATGCTTTCTTCCCGAAAGTGCAGTTCATAGCCGAGTGCTATAATCCGAATCTCTATCGCGACTATATACGTGCAGGCTTTGACTACCTGTACGACAAAGTGGGTATGTACGAGTACCTGCGTGGTGTTGTCAGCAAGAGCTGGTCTGCGGACGGAATTACCCAGCATTGGCTGGCTACGGACGATATACGCGACCATATGCTGTATTTCCTGGAGAACCATGACGAGCAACGTATTGGTAGCGGATTCTTCTGCGGCAGCGGTATTTATGCCAAGCCGGCAATGATAGTGGCTGCCACATTAGGCACCAACCCCGTTATGATCTATGCCGGTCAGGAACTGGATGAGAAGGGTATGGACGTAGAGGGCTTCTCAGGTATGGACGGACGAACCACCATCTTTGACTACTGGGGTGTTCGCTCGCTGCAGGCTTGGGGTAATAACGGCAAATTCGATGGTAAGCTGCTTACGGATGAGCAGAAAGCCTTGCGTAAGTTCTATGGCAAACTGCTGACTATAGCTCGCGATAATCCTGCAATCAATAGTGGTCGTATGTACGACCTCATGTATGCTCAGAGCGACACATTCAATCGCCACTCGCACTACACCTTCCTCCGTAAGGAAGGCGATGAGTTGCTGCTGGTTGTTGTTAACTTCGATGACAAAAAAGCCGATATAGATGTTCGCATTCCTGAGGATGCTTTCCGCTATCTGGAGCAACCGGAGTTGAAGAAGGTAGCAGCCGTTGACCTCTTATCAGATAAGAAAGTTAAGATTCCTGTCCTGAATGCAGAGACACCTGTTCATCTGACCCTGTCGGCATGGGAGGGAGCCATCATTCGTATCACTAACGCAGAGAAGAAACGCAAATGATCAGACCCTTGTTACAGTTGACACGTTGGCAGAACCTCTTTTTTCTGGCCATACTGATGTATGTGATGCAGTATTGGGTTGCTGCGGCTGTTATGCACTCGTATGGTTTTCCCAACCAACTGCCCTGGTGGCTGGTGCTCATGCTGATAAGTGCAGTTCTGCTGATTGCAGCCGGAGGGTATGTCATCAACGATTATTTTGACGTTAAAATAGACCGTATCAACCGTCCGGAGCGACTGGTGGTGACGCAAGCCGTGAGCAAGGAACAAGCTATGCGCCTCTTTCAAGTGCTGACGGCTCTGGGTGTGGCTATAGGCGTAGCAGCTGCTATAGTGCTGCGTGATTGGACCATCGGCACTATCTTTGTTCTCATACCGGGACTGCTGTGGTTCTACTCATCCAGTTATAAGCGCCAACTGCTTGTAGGTAACCTTATCGTATCCTTTGCTGCAGCTGTAGTGCCTATACTTATTGCACTGGCAAACGTGACCATTCTGCGTCAACGCTATTCCCTTGTTATGGAATACTTGCCTCTGCCGCACGATATCTTTGTATGGCTGGGCGGCTTTGCGCTGTTTGCTTTCCTCACCACTTTTGTGCGTGAGGTTATCAAGGACTTGCAGGACCAAATGGGCGACCGCGAACTGGAGTGCCATAGTCTGCCGATAGTTATCGGCGAGATGTGGACCAAAGTTATTGTCACCACATTACTGATCATCATCATCGCCCTGATATGCTTTGTGCACTGGCATTATATGCCGTATGATGTTGCGTGGAACTCACTCTCTACGCGATATGTCTGCTTTGGCGTGTTGGTACCGTTCATATGTGAGATTATTCTCCTCTGGAATGCCCGCATTCCCTCAGACTACCGCAATGCACAACTGCTGATGAAGTTCTGCATGTTCATGGGAGTTATGTATAGCTTTGTAATTCACAATATGCTCTAACGTATGCCTTTTCCGCAATGGAATATTATTTTGGGTTCACAGTCACCGCGACGCAGGGAACTGCTCGCGGGACTGGACATCCCATTTGCTGCCGTCACTATTGACGCGGATGAATCCTATCCCGCTAATCTGCAGGCCGGAGACATACCTTCTTATATTTCGCGCGCGAAGGCACACGCGTACGTAAGCCAATTAGCGGATAATGATTTGCTCATTACCGCAGATACCATCGTTTGGCTTAATGGTCGCATGCTCGGTAAGCCTCATGATATAGACGATGCCAAGGCTATGTTGCGCGCTTTGTCTGGTCAGACGCACCAAGTATATACAGCCGTCACTTTCATGCGTAAGGGCGCGGAACCTGAGACTCTCGTTGACAAGACCGATGTCACCTTCCGCACTCTCACTGACGATGAAATCGACTACTATGTAGAAAAATATAAGCCCCTGGACAAGGCAGGAGCTTATGGTGTGCAGGAGTGGATTGGCTATATCGGCGTCACCGCCATGCACGGTTCGTATTTCAACGTGATGGGCTTCCCCATCGAGCGCGTCTATGAGTGGCTCGCTAAAGTGTCCACTCAAAGCCGTCCTTAGTATCCTTAATCTGGAATCCTAATTCACTGAGCGAGTTACGTATTTTGTCACTCGTTGCCCAGTCTTTGTTCTGCTTAGCCTCCAGACGCATATTGAGAAGCATATCCACTGCACCCTTGTATGCGCCAAGCGTCTTCTCTTCCATGCCACCTGCAGCCTCTTCCAGACGCAGACCAAGTATGTCAATAGCATATTCTTTCCACACCTTACGCAGTTCATCCAGGTCGGCCTGACTGATGGTGCCCTTGCCGTCATAGACGGTGTTGATGGCACGTACTGAGTCAAAGAGGTGCGATATCACTATCGGACTATTCAGGTCATCATCCATGGCTTCGGCACACTTGTCGCGCAGTCCGCTAACCTCTACTGTCGTAGTTGCTGCGGCTTGCAGTTTCTGTAGGCGATTATATGCCTCCTGCAGACGCAGGAAGCCCTTCTCTGCAGCCTCTAAGGCATCGTTGCTGAAGTCTATGGTTGAGCGATAATGTGCTGTGAGGATGAAGAATCGTATTGTCATCGGACTCCATGCACGTTGCAGTTTATCGTGCTTGCCGCTGAAGAACTGCTCCAGGGTGATGAAGTTGTTATAGCTCTTGCCCATCTTTTTGCCCTCGATGGTGATCATGTTATTGTGCATCCAGTAGTGAACGCTGTCATGACCCAGAGCCGCACAACTCTGTGCTATCTCTGCCTCGTGGTGCGGGAACATCAGGTCCAAACCACCACCGTGGATATCAAACTGCTCACCCAGGTACTTGCAACCCATGGCAGAGCACTCCATGTGCCAGCCGGGGAATCCTTCCGACCAAGGCGAAGGCCAATGCATTATATGCTCCGGTGCAGCTTTCTTCCATAGAGCAAAGTCATAGCTGTGCTTCTTCTCGCTCTGACCATCCAGCTCGCGTGTCTCGGTTTTGATTTCCTCCAGATTACGACCGGACAGCTTGCCGTAGGGATAGTCCTTGGCGTACTTCTCTACATCCATATATACACTGCCGTTGCTTACATATGCATATCCGGCATCCAGTATCTTCTGCACGAAGGCAATCTGCTCGATGATATGTCCGCTGGCATGAGGCTCTATTGATGGCGGCAACACATTCAGCGCCTCCATATCATGATGATAGCGGTTGACGTAGTATTGCACCACCTCCATCGGCTCCAGTTCTTCCAGACGAGCTTTCTTGGCTATCTTGTCCTCGCCCTCATCAGCATCGTGCTCCAGGTGACCTACATCTGTTATATTACGCACATAGCGCACCTTGTATCCAAGATACTGCAGGTACCTGTACAGCAGGTCAAATGTTATTGCCGGACGGGCATGCCCCAGGTGTGCGTCGCCATACACGGTCGGACCGCAGACATACATGCCCACGTGTCCTTCGTGCAACGGACGGAAGTACTCTTTCTGTCGAGTCAGTGTATTATAGATTTGCAGCATAGTATTTGTTTTTCTTTGTTAAAACCTTTGCGGCTGCAAAGGTACTGCTTATTTTTAATATACACAAAAAAAACAACTTTTTTCGTCTTAAATTCAATTTCCTGTTTTTTCGAGAGGATTGTGAGAACATTGTGAGAGGGTAACAAGATGGTAAAAACGGGTATTTCATCACTTTTTTTAATAATGGTATTTGTATATATGAGATTTTTGTTGTACCTTTGCACCTATAATCAAAATTTATTTTTTTATGCGTAAAATCTTTTTCTTTATGGCATGTATCTTGTTGCTTAATGCAACAGGGTGCAAGAAAGAGCATCAAAATGAACCCGATGTACCGAAATATACAACGGTTCCGGATATGCCTGTGGTTAGTTACTCTGAATCAACGACAGATGATATAGTCCACCTGCATGTTAAAGCATTTGTTAATGGAAGTGAGGCTATAACTGCAACATATAGAGGAATGACCCTTTCAAATGATAAAGATCCGTTCTTTTTTACGGTTATAGGTTCATCCATTGATACTATTATTCTTGTTCCAGGGACCCAGCTTTATGACATGAAGATTTACGGAACCAATACTTTGGGTAGCGGCAGTACGTACTCGTTTACATTTGGGGCATCTGCAAAAGCCCCATATACATTGGCTGTAAACGTAATTGGCGATGTCCTAACATACGATATGTCTAATAATGGTAACGTTGACATCTCTGATTTAAGAATCACGTCTGTCCAAATCACAGATGTCGAAAATTATATATGGATCAAATCAATAGCAGGCAATGGAGAACCGATAGATATATCTTCTTTGACTACAAGGGGATACTATGTATTGAGAGTCGTGGCAAACGGTCGCGATTATGTGAAGCAGTTCTATAGACGCATCTGACGATATTCTGAGTACGTTAGGCGAACTTACAAATAGCAACAAAAGCGTGGCAAATTGCCACGCTTTTGAGTTATATATGTGTCAATAGTTTACAGCAGTGTTGCAGGGTCGAGGTTGTTCTTCTCGATATCCTTGAAGTAATTGAACGTGCCGACTTTCAGCTCATCGCAAGCAGCCTCATCGCATACGATGATGCCGTGTTGATGCATCTGCAATGCACTAACTGTCCACATATGGCTGATAGGCTCTTCAATAGCATGTTGCAGGGCGCGAGCTTTGTTGTGGCCGTTAACCATAATCAGCACTTCCTTGGCATCCATAACGGTTCCCACACCAACGGTCAGTGCTGTCTTGGGCACTTGGTTGATATCGTTATTGAAGAAACGGCTGTTAGCAATGATGGTGTCTGTGGTCAACTCTTTCTTGCGAGTACGGCTGCTCAGTGATGAACCAGGCTCGTTGAAGGCGATGTGTCCGTCAGGACCGATGCCACCGAGGAAGAGGTGAATGCCACCGGCATTCTTGATATTCTCCTCATAGCGTGCGCACTCTGCCTGCAGGTCTGCTGCGTTACCATTTAGGATATTTACATTCTCCTTGCGAATGTCGATATGGCTGAAGAAGTTATTCCACATGAAGCTGTGATAGCTCTCGGGATGCTCCTCAGGAATACCTACATATTCATCCATGTTAAAGGTTATAACATTGCGGAAACTAACTTTTCCGGCTTTGTTGAGGTTGATGAGTTCGCGATACATCCCCAGCGGGCTGCTACCTGTCGGCAGACCCAAGATAAAGGGACGACTCTCTTTCGGTTCAAACTCATTTATACGTTTTGCTACGTAGTGTGCTGCCCACTTGGACATCAGATCGTAGTCTTTTTCGATTATTACTCTCATTGTTGTATAGTTTAATGTATTAATTATTTCTCTCTTTTCAGTACCACTGCGCTTCGTGCCGGCAGGTACAGTTTCAGCCAGCCCTTGGTCTCACCCGAGTGCGGGTCAGGTGCAGCAAACAGCGGGTCGTGTTGTGTGAAGTGCTCTACGCTGTCATCGCTCAGACCGAAGCCTGCAAACTCCTTAGCATCGGTGTTGAGCACTACCTTATACTTGCCTTCCGGGGCCAGGATACCATAGTCGCTGAATGACTTCTGTCCGTTCCAGTTGAATACGAACAGCAGGTCACCACGGTGATATGCCACTACTTGGTCGCCTTCGTTATCAGCCAGTTTATAAACCCACGGCAGGTGAATTCCGCAGTTGTCCTTAATGGGCTTCAGTCCCTGCTCCAGCAGATGAACCATCTTCTCATCAAAGCGGTTAAGGTCCGCAAAGTAGAAGTTAGGATTATCTACCAGGCTCCACTGACGACGTGCGTACTTATAGCTCCAGCCGTTCCCCTCACGCGGGAAATCAATCCACTCGGGATGACCGAACTCATTGCCCATGAAGGTGAGGTAACCGCCATTGATGGTGGATGCCGTCACCAGACGAATCATCTTATGCAACGCTATACCACGGTCAACCATGTATGTTGAATGTCCATGCTCGAAGTGCCAATACATGTCGGCATCAATAAGGCGGAAGATGATTGTCTTATCGCCAACGAGTGCCTGGTCATGGCTCTCAGCGTAAGACACGGTCTTCTCGTCCTGACGACGATTGGTCATCTCGTATAGGATATGTCCGGCTTTCCAGTCTTCATCCTTAACCTCTTTGATATACTTAATCCAGAAGTCTGGTATTCCCATCGCCAGACGGTAGTCAAAGCCTACACCGCCATCTTTCTGCGGACAAGCCAATCCCGGCATACCCGACATATCTTCAGCTATAGTGATAGCATGCTTCTTAACCTGATGAATCAGTTTGTTCGCCAGTGTCAGGTAGCATATTGCATCACCGTCTTCATTACCATTGAAGTAACTACCATAGCCGTTGAAGTCTTCACCCAAACCGTGACTGAGGTACATCATGCTGGTCACGCCGTCAAAGCGGAATCCGTCGAAGTCGTATTCGTCCAGCCAGAACTTGCAGTTGCTTAGCAAGAAGTGCAACACTTCAGGCTTACCGTAGTTGAAGCACAGGCTGTCCCATGCCGGATGCTCGCGTCTGCCTCCATCGTGGAAGTACTGATACGGAGTACCGTCAAAGTTACCCAGTCCTTCCAGTTCGTTCTTAACGGCATGCGAGTGAACGATATCCATGATAACGGCCATACCGCGACTATGAGCGTCAGCAATCAGGGCCTTCAATTCCTCTGGTGTTCCAAAGCGTGACGAAGCAGCAAAGAAGTTGCTTACATGGTATCCGAAGCTACCATAGTACGGGTGCTCCTGAATAGCCATTATCTGAACGCAGTTGTATCCCAGCTTCTCTATGCGGGGCAATACATTAACGCGGAACTCCTCATAACTGCTCACCTTCTCTGCATCACCTGCCATACCGATATGGCACTCGTAGATGAACAGCGGCTCACCGGCTTTCAGGCCCTTGAACGGTTTACGCTTAGGCGCTTGTACTGCCGGATTCCATACCTGAGCGGAGAAGATCTTTGTCTGCTCGTCTTGAACAACGCGACGGCAGTAACTCGGAATACGTTCTCCGTAACCGCCTTGCCATTCTACTAGCAGTTTATACAGCTGTCCGTGCTGCAGTTTATCATCTGCCAACTTCAACTCCCATACACCATTCTCCAGCGGCTTCATACGATACGACTCGTCTTTCTGCCAGCCGTTCATGTCGCCCTTAACGTATATGGCTGTGGCATTGGGTGCCCACTCACGCAAAACCCATCCTTTCGGCACTTTGTGCAGACCGAAATACAGATAACCTGTTGCCCACTCATCAAGCGGAATGCCACCGGTTATCTCTTGTTCTTTTCTCAGGGCATAATCATAACGCCCCTGAATGGCAGCCTCATACGGTGCCAAGTATGGATCTGATTGTATCAGCTTTAGTGTTTTGCGTTTCATGGTTTCTGAGGTTTTAGTCAACTCTTGTCTTTACGATCAGCTTGCGATACTCCTTACCCGGAGCGATTCCCGGCTGATGAGCGTCGCTCGGGAAGAATACAGCAAAGTGACCTGCCGGAACCGTAAAGGTGGCAACAGCCTTGTCGTTGTAGAACTCAACGTCCTTACCCTCGTTGTACTCTTCTTTAATGCTCTCGCAATCAACTTGTGCTTTCCAGCCCATCTGCTCATCTTCACCCAGAGGAATCTGAATGTCTATGTAGTCATGATGTGCTTCCATCTTGCAGTTAGCAGCCTCTTTGCCCTTGAAGTCAAGGATGTTAACGAACAGGTCGTTACCATCTAACTTAATCTTGCAAGCCGGCAGAGCCTCAAGGTCGTTACTATTAAAAAACTGCATAAATTCTTCAAAGCGAGGTACGCTCTCAAAGTATTGACTCGCGTTCTCAAGTTTGTCTAAAATCATAATTCGTATATATTTTTTGTTATTTCTATTGACCAATTTTTCTCAATTTCGCTGCAAAGATACTGCTAATTTTGCATACATGCAAATTTTAATAATTATTTTAGGAACGCTTTGCCGTTCTGAATAACCACGCCGCGGTAATCTGCACCAACCTTACGACCCAGTACATCATACATCGGAGCGTTCATATCCAGCATCACATCCTCTAATCCGGTTGGCAAAACACCGCCACCTTGTTCGCCGCCACCAACAGCGTAAGAACCTGTCGTCAGCGTAACGGTGAATGTTACAACCTTCATTTCAGTTGTATTATCGGTCAGTACCAAATAATAATTATCGCCTATCTTCGTTAGATCTGATTCTGTGAAAGTAAACGATTGCGGACCACGCTTACCATCAGTTGTAGGTATTTCACTAAACTTGGACCATATACGCTTATCGCTGGACGAGGCTGTTCCGTTAACATATAACTGGAAGTATCGAGAATCAGAATTGCCATACATCGTTGCCGATATTGTTCCTGCCGAACCTGCCGGAACGGGGATACATATCGTTGATTGGGTCTTTTGTGTAGAAAGGCCATTGCTTGCTCCGGCTATGATTTTTATTTTTCCTCCGCTTGCCGGACGGTATATGATTCCATTGTCTGTGGTTTCTGTGTTAATGGTTGCGTCTGCACTAACTACATCCTGGAAGTTCCAAGTGCATACCGTTGAGTCTGCGTTATAAACGCGTGTGGAGTATTGTCCTTGGTCTGGAGTGCTTGGTCCGGGATCTTCTCCACCGCCACCGCTGGTGGCATTCCATGTTACATTAACCGTCTTGCTTGCGGCATTCACCGAACTAAACGTCAACGTAGCGTTGCCGTTACCTGCTGTTGTCGCTGTCAGTGTCAGCGTCACAAGTATGCCTGACTGCACTTCATTGCTGGTCAAACTCGTCGGATTAACAGTCAAGGCTGCATTGTCGCTGTTGATATTAACTATTCCCTCTAAGTCATTACCCGAAACGGCAATTTGCTGTATTGCTGGCGTTCCTACTGTTACACCGGCAAAGGCTACCTCGGTCTGCACGTTTATCGTCGGCGTTGTCGGAATAACCGTTCCGCTGCTAACGATTGTCACGCTGGCATTGAGGCTGTTCATACCGGTTGTGGCATCCCAAACTCCTGTGTTGGCAAAGCGTACCGAGAAGCGCGGGTCACTTGCCAGCGATGCATACTTATCCGGCATATGCAGGTACATCTGATATGTTCCTTCAGGCACACTTGTCGGAATCGTAATCTGCTCATTGATAGTTGTTACTGCATCGTTCGGCAACCAGCGACGCGGGTCACTCTGCAGTTGTATCGAATAGCTTTGACTACCATTTTTCAGTACCAGATAAACGTGGCGCTCGTTGTAAATAGGAGCAAAACCTACGTTCTTAATCTGTATGTTCACATTTGCTGTTCCGCCAATAGCAGCTTGAGCCGGCAAAGTCGCAGTAACTAGTTCGTAACGATAACCTAATTTCTTCTCCATCTCGGCATATGTGCCATCTGTTCTCCATTTATTGGTTGTGGCTTCAGCGTAATCGCTTTTGCAGAACGACCAGTGGTATGTTGAGCATGCCGCAATAGTCTTTTCATATGTACAATTGGTATTTGCCAAAGATGAACTTTCCACGTTGGTCTCACCGCCGTTGGGTACATACAATGTCTCATCTGCTATATACTGACGCATTGCAGGACTGTCATCATTGCCGTTATAGTAATACGTTCCACAATCGCCCCAGTTGTTAAGGAAAGCGTCGTTGTGATGAGCCAAGCGAGCCTTGCTTGTGTTTTGATAAGCCTCCGTCTCTGTCAGTGGATTAGCATCATTATTGAGGTACTGAATCTTCATGCACGG
>JAGCSQ010000072.1 GCA_017964045.1 Paludibacteraceae bacterium | reverse complement strand
TCTTGGCCTCAACGCGTATCTCGTCTTCGCTCATAGCAGCCAGGTCCAGACCCGTCTTCTCCTTAATAGCATCCAGGATAGGCAGACGACGATACGGAGCCTTGAAGTCAACCTCATGGGCACCAATCTGAACCTTGGTGGTTCCGTTGACGGCGATAGCGATCTTCTCTAAGAGCTGCTCGGTGAATGACATCATCCAGTTATAGTCCTTATATTGGACATACAACTCCATACAGGTGAACTCTGGGTTATGACTACGATCCATACCCTCGTTGCGGAAGTTACGACCTATCTCATATACTCCCTCAAAGCCGCCAACGATAAGGCGTTTGAGGTAAAGCTCTGTGGCGATACGCAGATAAAGGTCTATATCCAGGGTGTTGTGGTGCGTAATGAATGGACGAGCACTGGCGCCACCGGCAATCTGCTGCAGTATAGGTGTCTCCACCTCAGTGTAACCAGCTTCGTCAAATACCTGACGCATAGTGCGCAGGATGGTGGCACGCTTGAGGAAAGTATCCTTAACGCCATCATTAACCACCAGGTCCACGTAGCGCTGACGATAACGTTGCTCCGGGTCGTTGAAGCCGTCGTATGCTACACCGTCCTTATACTTAACGATAGGCAGTGGACGCAGACTCTTAGCCAGTACGGTCAACTTCTTGGCATGAACACTGATCTCGCCCATTTGGGTGCGGAAGACAAATCCTTCGATACCAATAAAGTCACCTATGTCAAGCAGTTTCTTGAATACCACATTGTACATCTGCTGCTCGATGGTTTCGGGCTGTGCGCCCTCTTCTACAGGTGCCTGTATGTCGTCACGACTGACATACACCTGAATACGTCCTTTTGAATCTTGAACCTCTATGAACGAGGCTTTACCCATAATACGCTTACTCATCAATCGTCCTGCAATACGTACGGGCTTGCCGTCCCACTCGTCAAAGTGCTCTTTGATATCCGTGGAGTGACCTGTTACCACGTACTCATCAGCGGGGTAGGGATTGATACCCAGGTCCCGCATTGCTTGCAGACTCTGTCTGCGTACTTGTTCTTGTTCTGATAATTGTTCCATTATATTTTACTTTTCACTATTCTTAGCCTTCGGCACGATTATTTTACTATTAACTTTTCACTGCATCTTTACGCGCTTGCCATATAGCTTTAGCCATAGCCGGGCGTCCCATTAGCAGGTACACGATGGCAGTTGCGTTATCCAGGATAGCTCGCACTGCTGCCACAAATATATATCGGTTGTGCGACAGGTTCTTGCGGAGCATCCATATATTGTTTCTAAAATTAAGATACGTCTTGCGCGGATTGCTATAGTCCAGACTTCCTCCACCAAGGTGATATACCTTAGAGATTGGTAGGCAAGCCAGTTTCCATCCTTTGCGCCTCAGTCGCCAGCAAAGGTCAATCTCCTCCATGTGAGCAAAGAAGCTTGCATCCAGTCCGCCCTCTTCCTTGTATGCTTTTGTGCGCACGCACATGCACGCGCCCGAACACCAATCCACATTGACAATACTATTGTATTGCCCCTCGTCTTTAGCAGTCCAGCTGAGAATACGTCCGCGGCAATAGGGATAGCCGAGCCGGTTCAGGTATCCACCTGCTGCACCGGCATGTTCAAAGCGCGTTCGGTCACGGTCAGATAGTATCTTTGGTTGCACGGCAGCCACGTCGTTGTGCTCGTCCATATAAGCGATGAGCGGCGTAAGCCATCCGTCAGTAACCTCAACATCAGAGTTGAGTAGCACTGTGTAGGTGCTGTCCACCTGTTCCAGAGCACGGTTGTAGCCTTCGGCAAAGCCGTAGTTCTGACGGAAGGTGATTAGTCTGACTGAGGGGAATTCTCGTCGTAGCAATCTGAGGCTACCGTCGGTGCTACCATTGTCGGCTACCACAACCTCGCAGTCGGGTAGGGCGCTGTGTCGAACCACAGACGGCAGATACCGTTTGAGCATCTGTTCGCCGTTCCAGTTTAATATGACAACACTACACTTCATCAAACAATCTCCTTGCAGTACTTCCAACGGTTATGGGTCCAGAGCCACATTTCCGGTTGCTCCAGGATGTTCGCCTCCAATCGGCGTGCAAACTCCTTGGTTATGTATCCCGGTTCGGTTTCCGCAGGTTTATCTGTTATCAGGTCCACGCGTGCGGTGTAATGACCACGGCTGACCTGCACCATATGAACGTACGTAACGGCATAGCCGAACTTCTTAGCCAGGTTCTCTCCTCCGTCCAGGAAGGATGTGTTGTGGTGTAGGAAGGGTGTCCAGATAAATTGCTTATCCGGCGCTACCTTCTGGTCACTGATTAGTCCGAGCGTGAAGGGCTTACCTGCTTTATGGATGCGCACAATGTGACGAAGAAGAGTATTTTTCTCAAGATTACTACCTTCGCCACTACGTTTCTCACGAAGTTCATTCATCGCCTCGTCGGCAGACTTACTCTTTAGGCGACGATAGACATTATAGTGCTGCATCTCGGGATTGACAAAACGTTTCTGTACGTCGGCAGTCCATTCCCAATTGCAGAAATGGCCAAGCATGAATATACATCCTTGGTTCTGCTCTGCCCAGCGTTCTACATCAGGCAGGTTCAGCGGCACAAAGCGCTCTGCCATTTCGGCATCTGAGGCACGGTAGCCGTGAACAATCTCAACCATAATGTCTGCAAAGTGGTGATAGAACTTACGCTCTATGGTTTTGAGCTCAGCTTCTGATTTGTCGGGGAAGGCAGTGCGCATGTTACTGCGCACAAGTTTGAGCCTGTAGCGTGCTACGTAGTAGATGAGCGGGTAGAGCAGGTAATCCGCCAACCCGTACAGCGCCCACATTGGCAGAAGAGATAATATCTTAATCAGACTCTTCACTCTTCACTATAATACCCTTGCTTGATTCCGTATTGGAGTTCAGCGTCTATGATGAGCTGAATCCATACCTTGCTGACGTTGGGCAGTTTCTTGCTGATAAACTCGAGTTGCTCTGTCTCGTCCACCTCGCCGTCCAGATAGGTCATCTCGCCTGTTGCGTTGTCAACCTCCAGCAGTCCTACCTGCTCCAGATAGTCATCCATCGCGTCCAGAACGTCCAGGATGTCGTCAACAGTTTTACCTGCTTTGTCCTCTGCAGGAATGAGGTTCCAGATGTAATCAACCATTTGACGCTCTTCGGCGTCCATAATCTCCATTGCCATAGTATTATTGCATTATATTGTTAGCCAATTCTTCCAGTTGAGCCTTGTTCTCCTCAGTCATGGTGCTGCGGATGGTAACCATCGGCTCAACGATAGTAACGTCCTTCATCGTCTCCAGCATAGCCTTCATCTCTCGTCCTGCAGACGGTGCCCAGCTGCCGTTCTCCACGATTCCTACGCGGCGACCCTGATAAGCCTTCTGCTGCAGTTTCCACAGGAACATGTGCATAGGCGGGAATACATTGTTGTCGTACGACGAAGCGCAGACAATCATCTTATCCATGCGGAAGGCATCTTCAATGGTTTCTGCCATATCCTCGCGGCAAAGGTCAACAACCTCGACGCGACCTGCACCCTTGCGGCGGAGAATGTCTCCAAGCAGTTCGGCTGCCTTGGCGGTGTTGCCGTGTATGCTAGCGTGAGCAACCAATACACCTTTTGTTTCTACGCTGTAAGCGCTCCAGATAGAGTAGAGGCGCAGAGCCTCGTCTTTCTTCTGTCCTTCCAGAACAGGACCGTGCAGAGGACAAATAGCCTCTATATCCAGCGGAGAGAGTTTCTTCAGCACCATGCTCACGGGAGTGCCATACTTGCCTACGATATTAAAGTAGTAGCGACGTGCCTCGCACGACCAGTCGTCAGGGTCAGCGTCATAAACACCAAACTTACCAAAGGCATCTGCCGAGAACAGCGCCTTAGCTTCAGCGCAGTAACTCATCATCACCTCAGGCCAGTGAATCATAGGTGCCATAATGAACTTGAGCGTCAGTCCGCCCAGGTCTAGGACGTCACCTTCCTTAACAGCCTGTGTTTTGCCGGCTTGAATACCAAACTGCGGCAACATAGCTATTGCCTTGGCACTACCTACAACGGTTGCGTCAGGATACTTAGCCAGAAAAGCACCAAGCGAACTGCTATGGTCCGGCTCTATATGATGAATGATAATATACTCGGGTTTACGTCCATTCAACGCTGCGGCAACCTTACCGAGCCACTCGTCCTGCTTACGTATATCCACTGCGTCCAGTACGGCAAGATGTTGCCCCTCAAGGATGTAACTGTTATAACACATGCCCTCTTCCAGCATGTACTGACTTTCAAAAAGATCTAAATCGTGGTCGTCACAACCAATGTACTTAATACCTTTATTCATGAATACTACTTATTATGCGCCGCAAAATTACAACAAAAATTGCATATATGCAAATAAATTTGCACAAATAAAAAAAAAGTACTAATTTTGCAGCCGCAAACGGAAAAGGGAAACCGAGTGAGATTCTCGTACAGACCCGCTGCTGTGTTGCGCGAGGCTTATTTTCTATTCTTATAGTCACTGACGTTGTTGTCGGGAAGGCTTGAAAATAAGTGCGCTAAGTCAGAAGACCTCCCGCTTGTGCTTATTAGTTTGACGACCCTCGTGGATTGGGGTTGATGACGATGAAGAGATTATTCTCGTGTATAGTGGTGTGGGGTGTGTTATGCCCGTGCGTATTCGGTCAATCGGCTACGCAGGATTCGTTATGGCGTGAGTTTGAGGTAGATGAGGTAGAGGTTACAGCTCGTGCTCTTAATAAAGATATTATTGTACCTCAGACGCTTAAGGGTGAAGAACTGAAGCGACTGAATGCCCTTACTGTGGCTGATGCGTTGAGGTATTTCAGTGGAGTACAACTCAAAGATTATGGCGGAGTTGGGGGAATCAAGACTATCAATGTCCGCTCTATGGGCAGTCAGCATACCGCAGTTTATTATAACGGTTTGCCTATAGGCAATGCTCAGAACGGGCAGGTTGATTTGGGACACTTCTCGCTGGACAATATGGAGGAGGTGCAACTATATAATGGTCAACGCAGCGATATATTGCAATCGGCACGTGAGTTTGGTGCTGCCGGAAATGTGTATTTGACTACGCGTAAACCATATTTTAAGGAGGGCGAGCGCGTGCATGCACGTGTACAAATGCGTGCCGGAAGTTTTGCTCTGGCCAATCCATCTGTGGGCGTAGATATTAAGTTGACCAATCAGTTGAGTATGAATATAGATGCGGAGTACGTCTATTCCGACGGTAAGTATCCGTTCCGTTACAAGCGTGTGCTACCCAATGGCGAGACGGCATATGACACTACGGCGGTACGTCATAATGGTGATATCAATGCCGTGCGTGCTGAAGCAGGATTGCATCATTACTACAGCTCAACGGGCTTTTGGCGGCTGCATGGTTATAATTACTGGAGCGAACGCGGTATCCCCGGGGCTATAGTCAATAATGTGTGGCGCAATGGCGAAAGATTGACAGACAGGAATAGTTTTGTACAGGGACAGTGGCAGGATGAGTGGTTCGGACGCTGGACAACACGAGTGCTGATGAAGTATGCCAACGACTATACTCATTACCTCAACTACGATAAGATGATTCTGCCAAGCGATAACGAGTATCTGCAACAGGAGGTTTATGTGTCGCTGGCCAATAAGGTGGAGATATTCCGCTGGTGGGATGCCTCGGTGGCCTATGATTATCAGTACAATACACTGGATCGTGAAAATAGGCTCATAGACCTGGAAGAGCACTTTATAAGGCACAGCCATTGGTTGAGTGGTGCTATGGCGTTTAATATAAAGGAATACCTGCGACTGCAGGGTAGTGTGCTGATGACAGCTGTTGATGATAATAAGCCACGCGTTACACCGGGTGTATTCCTGTCGCTTAGACCATATCCAAAGATAGACCTTAGCCTTAATGCCTTTTATAAACAGAGCTATCGTTATCCTACCTTTAATGACCTATATTACACCGACTTAGGTAATGCTGCATTGCGCCCTGAATTGGCAAGGCAGCATAGTGTAGAAGTATCGTATAGAGTGAATAGTGAACAGTTAAGTGTGAAGAGTAAGGTGGGCTATGACCTCAATTTTTCAGCATCGTACTACTACAATCGTGTCACGGATAAGATTATTGCTTATCCAAAGGGTCAGCAGTTCCGCTGGACGATGCTTAATCTGGGAGAGGTTAAGATTAACGGTGTGGATGCTAAGGCAGATATATCGCTGCTTCTGCCATGTGGCTTTACGCTACGCACACGACTCAATTACACCTATCAAACAGCCATCGACGTTACGGATACGCGTGATAGCTACTATGGCGACCAAATACCCTATATTCCATGGCATAGCGGTAGTGCAGTAGGTGGACTGGATTGGAAGAGCCAACGTGGAAACCACTATGGTGTGAATTACTCCTTTATATATGTAGGCGAGCGCTATAGTCAACAGGAGAACACCGTGTATAACTATGTTCAGCCGTGGTACACGCACGACTTGTCGATATATGGCGAGTGGGGTGTTAGAAACCACTGGCTTAAGGTGATGATAGAAGTAAATAACCTGCTCGGGCAGGACTATGAAGTTATTCAAAACTACCCGATGCCTAAACAAAATGTCAGATGTACAGCCAGCGTAAGATATTGATGATATTGATGATGGCACTGCTGTGCACTGCATGTCGCAAAGATGATGTCGTCTATCCGACTATAGGCAAGCACGTTACGGACGAGGTGCGTGACGGAGGGTTGTACGTGCTGTGCGAAGGTAATATGGGTAGTAATAAGGCACGCCTTGATTATATGAATATGCAGAGCGGCACTTATTACAGCAACTGGTACGGAGCACAGAACCCCAAGCAGGTTAAGGAACTGGGTGATGTGGGTAATGATATTAAACAATACGGTAGCCGCATGTATGCCGTTATTAACTGCTCGCACAAGGTGGAGGTAATGGATATGCGAGGACGGTATATAGGGCAGGTTAACTTGCCTAACTGCCGTTACGTAGCCTTCGCTGATGGTAAGATGTATGTGAGTGCGTACGTTGGTAGTGTTGTGGATGCAGGTATGAAGGGTTCGGTTTATGAGGTGGACACTATGACGCTGCAAGTACTGCGTGAAGTAAAAGTGGGGCATCAGCCGGATGAACTCTGTGTGCTGGGAGATAAGATATATGTCTGCAATTCAGGTGGTTACCTTACTAATCGTTACGACTCGACCTTGTCGGTTATAGACCGTTCGTCGATGACTGAGTTGAGGAAGATAAATGTTGGTCTTAACCCTAATAGAGTCAGGGTTGACAGAATGGGCAGATTGTGGGTATGCTGTCAGGGTAATTACGGAAGCCGCAAACCGCAGGTTTGTATTGTGGAGAGTGAACAGGTGGTAAAGCGTATAGATATGTCGTGCAGCAATATAGATATATCGGGTGAGACAGCGTACATTATGGATACGGAGAGTAAGCGGCTTAGACGCTTCTCGACGGTTGATTACAGCGAGCAGAGCAAGAGCATAGACCTAAGCAGTTATGAGCATCCGTACGGACTGTTGGTAACGACAGATGCGATTTATATCACTGATGCTAAGAACTACGTCTCATCAGGTGTGCTGCATAGCTATAACAGCAGCGGAACGCATCGTTGGCAGTGCTATACGGGAGATATACCGGGGCATCTGTGCCGTATCGCGTATGCGTATGATTTATATGGTGGCGATGAGCCTGAACCGACTGGAATGGAGGCATATATCAGTCGTGTATATGAGTTTGTTCCGGCCATAGGTCAGTTTGTTAATGAACTGCCCAAGTACACCGACGGCGATGACGCTAATGATATGTGTCGCAAGTGTGAGCAAGCAATCGCCAAAAATGCCGGTGGCTTGATATCACTTGGCGGCTGGGGAGGATATGTGACGTTTGGCTTTGACCATAGTGTAGAGAACGGAGAGGGTTATGATATACGTATATTGGGTAACGCCTTCCTGATGAATGGTAATCCCAGCTATGGAAGCAGTGAGCCGGGTATTGTGATGGTCAGCCGTGATGAGAACGGCAATGGAGTGCCTGATGATACATGGTATGAACTGAAGGGATGTATGTATGATGATGCCGGCACAAGTCATCATGTGAGCAAGACTTATCGTAGAGTGGATGATACAGACCATACCTTATTCCATAACCATCCTTATTACCCGCAGTGGATAGAGGCTGATGAAATGACGTTTACGGGTAGTGTGCTGCCGGAGTTGACTGAACAGATAAGCGGACAATATGTGCAACGTATATTGGATTGGGGCTATGCGGACAACAAGCCTAATAGTGATATTACGGGCACAAGTTTTGATATATCGTGGGCTATAGACGCGGAGGGGAATACCGTTTCGCTGCCATGTGCGGATTTCTTCCGCGTCTATACTGCGGTTGACGAGAAAAATGAGACTAC
>JAGCSQ010000071.1 GCA_017964045.1 Paludibacteraceae bacterium | reverse complement strand
TATTGTTGAGACAGTGCTGTTGGCGGTGAGTGCTTACTTTGTGGTGATAGGTATCCGTGGCGGCTTTGGTGCCTACACGCGTCCGATTACAATGAGCAACGCCCTGCAATATACCAACACCCCGCGTGAGAGCGCTATCGTGCTGAACACACCATTTACGTTGATGCGGTCAACAGAGGGCAAGGCGTACGTTAATCCCCACTACTACCCCGATGATGAACTGGACCAGATAATGAGTCCGGTGCACAATGAGCCGGCAAGCCATAAACTAATGCAAAAGCGGAATGTGGTAATCTTTATTCTTGAGAGTTTCTCTAAAGAGTATATGGGTAGTTACACGCCGTTCCTGGACTCACTGAGCCGCGTATCGGTGAGCTATGAATACTCATTCGCATCCGGTCGCAAATCGATAGATGCCATGCCGAGTGTGCTTTCTTCCATACCGATGTTGATAGAGCCGTATATAGTGACGGCGTACTCTACCAACGCTGTTTCGTCGGTGGCAGATTGCCTCAAGCGCAAGGGTTATACGACGGCATTCTTCCATGGAGCGCCCAATGGCAGTATGGGCTTTCAGGCCTACGCCCGCAGTGCCGGTTTTGCAAAGTACTACGGCATGGATGAGTATGATGGTCCGGAGGCATTTGATGGCACCTGGGCTATATGGGATGAAGAGTTTCTGCAATACTATGGTCGCACAATGAGCACGATGGCAGAGCCATTCTGCACAGCAGTATTCACGGCATCCAGTCATCACCCCTTCCGTATCCCTGAGCGTTATGAGGGTCGGTTCCCAAAGGGAGAAGTGCCGATTCACCAGTGTATAGGCTACTCCGACAACGCACTACGCGAGTTCTTCAACTACGCCCAAAAACAACCGTGGTATGAGAACACGCTGTTCGTGCTAACGGCAGACCATACCAACCAACTGACACGACCCGAGTCGCAAACGGCTAAGGGAGTGTATGAAGTGCCGATAATATTCTTTGACCCGCAGGTCAATAAGGGCAAGGTAAAGGATGTGCCTGTCAGTCAGACAGATATTATGCCATCCATTCTGGAATACTTAGGCTATGACGAACCCTACTTTGCCTTTGGCGAGAACGCACTCACTAAGGATAAGAAGCATCCGTATGCAGTATGCTATAACACCAATGTATATCAGATTATGTCTGACCATCTGGTGATGATATTCGACGGTGAACAAATAGTGGGCATTTACGATTATCAGGAAGACCCGCTGCTTAAAGCCAACCGCAAAGACGAGTGGTCGGAACGCAAAGAAGTAAAGGATATGCTAACATACCTGAAAGCATATATCCAGCAGTATATAAGCCGCATGATAGAGAACCATTTAACCGTCCAATAAGATGGAAGTGCGCGTTGATAAATACCTGTTTGCCATGCGGATTTACAAGACCCGCTCCATCGCCACCGAAGAATGCAAGAAAGGCCGCGTGACTATGAACGGCGCAGAGATAAAACCTTCACGTACATTTCAGGTCGGCGATAAGTTCTCAGTCAGAAAAGGACCTATCACGTATAGTTACGAAGTGCTGCAACTCAGCGAGAACAGACTGGGGGCCAAGCTGGTGCCGGAGTACCTTAGGGACATAACCGCACCCGAGCAACTGGAGATACTTGAGCTGGCAAAAATAGCCGGTCATAGCGGCCGCGACCGTGGAACAGGACGACCTACCAAAAAGGACAGACGCGAAATAGAACAATTCATCAGCAGCATATGAAATCCAAGAAAGAGAATATAGCAGAGTACATCTTGTACCTTTGGCAGATAGAGGATTACCTGCGTGCTTTTCCAGAGCAGGCAGAAAGCAATCAGGAACTGCAGGACCTGAGCGACATGATGCATAACGAAGGGGTTTGGGAAAGCGGACACCTGCAAATTGCCAAGAACGCACTGAGCGAACTGGAGGACCTGCACAGCGAACTGCTGGACACCGAGGCTCCGTATCGCGCTGTAATTATGCACATTCAGCCTGCACTTAACATCCTGAAGTCCAAGACCGACCGTCCGACCATGTCTGACATAGAAGCCTGCTTGACGTTGCTATATCAAGTTATGATGCTCAGATTGCAGAAACGCGAGTTGACGCCGGAGACGGAAGTAACAGTTAAGGACGCAACGCAATTACTCAGATTCCTAAGCAAGACCTACTATGACGACCAAGCAGAGGTTTGAAAATATACTCAGTTGGTTTGAGGTAAACATGCCTGTAGCTGAGTCAGAACTACACTTCGAAAATCCGTTTCAGTTGCTGGTGGCAGTCATGCTGTCCGCGCAGTGCACCGACAAACGAGTCAATATGGTCACGCCGGCTTTGTTTGCAGCCTACCCGACTGCAGAAACCATGGCTAAAGCCACTAAAGAAGAAGTTCTCAAATACATCTCGTCCGTATCCTACCCTAACAGCAAAGCCGAGCACCTCGTGGGTATGGCTCAGAGGCTGACGGAGGCATATGGCGGTGAGGTGCCGGATAATATTGAGGACTTGCAGACCCTACCCGGTGTGGGACGCAAGACGGCAAATGTTGTATGCGCTGTAATATGGCAGCAGCCGACAATGGCTGTGGATACACATATCTTCCGCGTCTCGGAACGGCTGGGACTAACCACCAATAGCAAGAACCCGCTGCAGACAGAAAGACAACTCGTCAAGTACATTCCAGAGGCGATCATCCCCAAAGCCCACCATTGGCTACTGCTCCATGGACGCTATGTGTGCCAGGCTCGCAAGCCCAAATGTGAG
>JAGCSQ010000004.1 GCA_017964045.1 Paludibacteraceae bacterium | reverse complement strand
GCGGTGATATCGAAGAAACTGTTCTCCAAACCGGTATAGAGTGTGTCAGCAACCTCGCTGCTGTTCTCCTTCACACGGGTCAGGATATATTCATCCACCGCCATAGTAGATGGTTGCCAGTTGAGATATACTCCGCGTTTGCGGTCTGAGTTGGTATCGCCTTGCGTAGCGTTAAACTCCTTGATTGATGCGCCTTCCTCAAAATAGAGGTTCGGACCGGTTAGCACTTTGGGGATCAAGAACGCGCTGTCGCTCACATGCAGGTCGGAATTGCTCTGGTCAATACGCACGGCATAACTGTAGTCGGTGCAAGCTTGGTTCGCCAAATCGACAAAGTGCGCTTCCCAATCGCCGTTCTCCAGACGACGGATACTGTCCTGCGGGATAATGAGTTCCTGCTTGACACTGTCTATGGTCTTGATGAGCACCAGATTTGCCGATCTGTCCCACATGCATTTGCCGATATTATCGTTAAGATCCTGCGCCATCCGGACACCTATCTCCTGCTTCAGTTGCGGCATGACCTCGTTTAAGCGTGCCTGCTCATCCTGTGTTAGCGCTTGAGCCATATCCTCATAAATATTGTTATACACACAGCTTCGCGGAAAATTGATCATGCCGTTCGTATAGTTCTCCACCAATACCGTAAGGTCATGATCCAAGGTGTACTTCATACTCGTTGTTGCTGAACTTCCGCGTCCGCCAAGAATCTGCAGGACGCTGTTTTTCGGCATCTTATGCAGGCTGCTTTCGCCCGGAGTGATATCGAACTGCTGCAAGATCTCCGTATCGGTTTCGTCACGAAGGATAGCTCTCGCCCAACCGGACAGGGCGCGTACGCACTTGATGCCGATCAGCACCGTGTCACTCTCAGGGTTATGACTCAATACGTTGATGTTATACAGTTCCACTTCTTCCGTAGGAATCGATATTGCCGCCACGTCCGCATTCTTTAAACGTATGTGCATATCCACTTTCCGCGACTCAGCATCGAGCGTATAAGCAGGTTGCTCCTCGGCCAGAGGCGCAAGGAAATTATGCTTCATACATATGGTGTCGCATACGAACTCATGTCCTTTCCAGCCCCATACCGAAGAGGATGCACGGCGGATACGGTAGTACACCGGCACAGCGGGCAGAAAAGCCGTTTTAGCAGATGCGCTGAACTTCAACTCGCACATTGGTTTGCCGTTCGCATCGTATAACGTGTAATTTAATCTGGTCCAATAATCATGGCGAAGCGTATCGGTATATTGGACATTGGTGTTATTGCCTGTCCAACTTTCACGACTCTTGTCCACATAGGTATAGGTGCTCTTATCCAAGCCGCGCTGCATCGCTACGATGTCTATTGTCCGGGCATCGCTGAAGTCGCTCTTTAATGCACGCTGAATCTCAAAGAAATCGCCGCTCACCAAATCCGGCAAATGCGGGTTTTTCACGCTCCAAGTCAGCACGTTGTTACCCGTGAAGGTCTCCAACTCATCCTTTTCTTCCTTCACGAAGAAATCGTAGATACGGTGGTAAGCAGGGATATTCACTTTAGTAGTCTGCTGCGGAGCACGCTTAACTCCATGCGCCTTGTCGTACCACGTTGTAAAGGTAGCATAGAACCCTTCCTGTATCGTATCGGTCGTGGGCACGAAGATAGTACCTGCACGATCCGTCGTAATTAAGGACTTGGAACTTAGCGAAGTGGTATAACTGATCGGCTCGTCAAACACCATGTACGGCACCGCGGCATAACCGTATCCCGCATTGCCGGTCTCGTTCACCGCATAGAAATACGGGTCATACAGTTGCGGCTTGATGGTATTGTTGACGCCTCGCAGGCCTTCCTCCAAAATCCAGTCCTTTGAGTAATTGGTATTACCCGTATAGCGCCTGCGGATATCCACTGCTGTACCTACGCGGAAGGTGGTGTCTTCCAACGCCTCGTACGGATACCAGTCCACCTCGAGCCACGTTACATAGTCATCGTCGTTCGTTGTTTCTTTCTTTTTCTTTACGTCCAAGAGTACCCATGAACCCGGCGTGATCACGCGGCGCTGACCGGAGGTAGTGTTCGTCACTTCGATAACACCTACGTTCGCCGCCCTGATATACGCGCGACCGTAGCTGTAGTCGTCGTCTGCACTCGGGCCGTTCTTGTCCTGCTGGCCTCCGTAGTAGAAGACCTTCACTTTTGAGGACGAGCCTTTAAGCATGTAGTACGCATAACTGTCGCTCGACTCCGTACCGACATAGTAGTCGTTCGTTCCGCGCGAATAGACCGGGAACTGGAAGTGAACACGGTTCTGACCGTTGGCATACGCACGGTAGTTGTCCTGCTTCTCCAGGAAATCATTACCATAGGCATACGCATGGTTGGATACTAAAATAGCACACAGCATCATCGCTGCTATCGTCAGCAGCCGGCTCTGTTTGGAAGTGTTGTTTGTTGTCATAATTATATAGGTTTTTTTGTTTCTGCGCCAATTTGGCGCAAAGTTAGTACTTTTTTAGCATATAAGCAAATAAAATAAAAAAAAACGCCCAAAAGGACATTTTTTTTTGTAATTGACAAACTATAGTAAGGATATAGTTTTGGTGGCTTGATGTTATGTTGATGTTATGTTGATGTTATGTTTATGGTGGCTCTGAAAAGAGACGGCAAAGGTAGTATAGATGCGCGCGACAATCGCTCCACTGATGTTATGCCATACGCTGAATACGGCCCCCGGGATGGTAGCCAACGGGAAAGCGGCAAAATGCATCACCGCCAGCGACGTGGCCAGCCCCGAGTTCTGCATACCTACTTCAATGCTGAGCGCCACGCACTTGGGTTGCTGCAGGCGCAATAGACGCCCGACCAGATAGCCGATGCCAAGCCCGAGCAGGTTGTGAATCATCACGATGAGCACAACCAGCAGACCTGCGGTCATCAGTCTATCGGCATTATGAGCCACCACAATGCCTACAGTAAGCGCTACGGCAATAGACGAGAAGGCAGGTAGGTAAGGAGTGATGCTCTCTGTCAGCCTTGGGATGAAGCGTTGACAGAGCAGTCCGCAGACAATAGGAAGAATAACGATATAGACGATGCTCATCAGCATTGCTGATGTATGCACATCCACCATCGTGCCAGCCAACAGCCATATAAGAAGCGGTGTAAGTAGCGGAGCAAGCAGAGTAGATGCTGCAGTCATTCCTACCGACAGAGCCAGGTCGCCTTTGGCCAGATAGGTGATGACATTCGATGCCGTTCCGCCAGGGCAGCAACCAACGAGAATGACTCCTATTGCCAGTTCCTGAGGCAGCGCGAAAGCCTTGGTCAGTCCCCAAGCCAACAGCGGCATGACGGTAAACTGCGTGAGACAACCGATGAGAATATCTTTTGGACGACTAAGTACAATCCGGAAGTCCTGCGGTGAGAGTGTTAGTCCCATGCCGAACATGATAATACCCAGCATCGGATTGATGATCCAGGTGCCAAGCCATGTGAGCGATGCAGGCACAAAGAGGCTCAATGCTGCTACCATCAGCACTATCACGCCCATCCACTTGGCTATGAAATCACAAATCCGCTTCATCTGTTAGTATTGTGCATCGCTGTAGTCAATGGTGCACGGCTTAATAGTGTTGGCTATAATAGCCCACACAACAATCACTGTAAGCACAAAAAATGCACCGATAAAATGAGAAGTATATTTCTTCATCTTGAAGTAGCGGGGCCCGGGATTGAACCGGGGACCTCATGATTATGAATCATGCGCTCTAACCAGCTGAGCTACCCCGCCATCGCTTGGATAGTTTTTCCAAAAGCGGCTGCAAAAGTACTGCTTTATTTTGACATACGCAAATATTTTTTCTAAAAAAGCGTATTTTTGCAGTTATTGTTGCCTTTTATCACTTATAAAGGAAGCGCTTAATCGACTTTTTAGGTGTTTTCTCAAACTCCTTCTCCTGCAATTCGATATCACTCAACTTAGAGTAATTAGGCAGTTGCTTATTGAGTTTCTGCAGGTTTTCAGCCATACGTGCAGCTATCTCGGCCTTAACACGCTCCCAGTCCCAATCGGCATACTCTGCCAACTCGGGGAAGACAAGTGCTACCAGTTTACCATCACGCTCAACAACAACCGACTCGGCTACACCGTCCATGGAGTTCAACTGGTCCTCAATCTCCTCAGGGTAGATATTCTGGCCACTGGCGCTGAGAATCATATTCTTGCTTCGTCCACGCAGATAGAGGTATCCCTTGCGGTCAACAACACCAATATCACCCGTACGCAACCAGCCGTCCTCGGTGAAGACATTGTCTGTAGCCTGCATGTTTTTATAGTATCCACGCATCACATTGACGCCACGGATAAGAATCTCTCCCGGCACCTTACGCGGGTTCTCGGAGTCAACCTTAAGCTCCATGCCCTCAACAATCTTACCGCAAGATCGGTACTTGAACTCCTTAGGCGGAACGGCTGCAATACCCGGAGCGCACTCCGTCATTCCATATACGCAGGTATAGGGCAACTTAATCTGCCTCAGGCACTTCTCCACATCCGGACTGAGAGCCGCTCCACCGACAGCTATCACATCCAGTTCGCCGCCAAGAGCCTTCATCAGGTTCTTCTTAACCTTGCGACGCAGCAGGATATTGATACCGGGCGTGTACCACAGCACCTTAACGATAGGCTTCTGTATGACAGGGAAAATGCTCTTCTTGACAATCTTCTCCAGCAGCAACGGAACAGTTGCCATAATATGAGGCTTAACGTCATGGAAAGCCTTCATGAGCAAGGCCGGAGTCAGACTGCGGGTGATAAAGGTTATATGCGCTCCGCCACATAGCTCAAACATAAGCTCAAACATAAGGCCGAACATGTGAGCCAACGGCAGGATAGACACTATACGCTTGCTGCCGTCAATAGGATAGAACTGCTGACCCTCACGTACGTTATGACTCAGGTTGCTATGCGTCAGCATCACGCCCTTGGGTGAACCCGTGGAACCGGATGTGTAGTTGATGATAGCCAGATCTTCCCAATTATCTTCCGGAAAATGTATGTCCTCCTTGCGGAATCCGTTAGGATAGCGCTCAGCAAAAATCTTGTCAATTGTTTCGGTTTCAACGGCAGTTTTGCTCTGCATGATGCTCAAATCCTGTATGGCGATAAAGGTGTCTATCGACGGCATCAGGCTCAGGTCGATTCTGCCACGTACCCACGGACCTACAAACAGCACCTTGGCCTCTGAGTGAGCTACCAGTTCATATATGCTCTCGCTCGTGAACTCCGGCAATATACATACGGCTACACCACGGAACGACATTATCGACAAAAACGATGCTGCCCAATTGGACGAGTTGCGGCCACAGATAGCTATCTTATCTCCCGGCTTGAGGCCCAACTGCTCAAACAATATCTCCATCTTGGCAATACGAGCTGCCAACTCACCAAAACTATAAGAAATCTCTCCCTCAAAATCACTGATAGCAGCCTTGTCCCAATACTTGATCATACTCTCGCGAAGGCGAGTAAAATAATGTTTTGTTTCCACAATCTATATTATTTTAGTTTTACCGGCTGCAAAAGTACACTTTTTTAATTAAACGACCAAATCTTTGTCCCTAAAAGGGACAGCAGCGCTTTTCTTGGGGTGAAAATGCAATATATGGGGTGAAAGATATTGTGTATATGATTTTTTTTGACTACCTTTGCAGCCTGAAATTTACGCTTCGCGATGAAATTGGTTGACCCGAAAATACAAAATCCTGCTCTTCGTCTCGTCGGTGCTCAGGCTGATAAGATGAACTTGGAATGCTACGTCATCGGCGGTTGGGTGCGCGACCTGCTGCTTGGACGGCATAGCGAGGACATCGACATCGTTGTAGTAGGTTCGGGAATATCCCTGGCAGAAGCGGTAGCCGGTCAACTGCGTGGTGCTCATCTCAGCGTATTCAAGACATACGGCACGGCACAGGTTAAGACGCGAGATATTGAACTTGAATTCGTCGGTGCCCGCCGCGAGAGCTATCGACATGACAGCCGTAATCCTATCGTAGAAGACGGTACACTGGAGGAGGACCAAAACCGTCGCGACTTCACCATCAACGCGCTGGCTATATGTCTCAACAGCGACCGCTACGGCGAACTATTAGACCCCTTTGGCGGTATTCAGGACATGGCAGATAAGATTATCCGTACACCCCTTGATCCGGATATAACCTTCAGCGACGACCCGTTGCGTATGATGAGGGCTATCAGATTTGCTACGCAACTCGGATTTGATATCCATCCCGATACGCTGGATGCCATACGCCGCAATGCCGAGCGCATTAACATCATCACCAAAGAGCGTATAGCCGATGAGCTGAATAAGATAATGCTGTCGCCCAAGCCGTCGATAGGATGGTATCTTCTCGATGAAACCGGGCTTTTACCGCTTATATTTCCTGAATTTGCAGCCCTGAAAGGCATTGAAACCGTCGAGGGACGCGGGCATAAAGATGTATTCAGGCATACGCTGCAGGTGCTGGATAACGTAGCAGAGGTATCGGATAAACTATGGCTGCGCTGGGCTGCACTGCTGCACGATATAGGTAAACCGAAGTCAAAAGCCTGGGATAACGAGGCCGGATGGACATTCCGCAACCATAACTATATAGGCGCTAAGATGATACCGCGTATATTCAAGGCTATGAAGTTGCCGCAGAACGAGAAGATGGACTATGTAATCAAACTCGTTGACCTGCACATGCGTCCTATCAACCTCATCGAAGATACCGTCACCGACTCGGCAGTACGGCGCCTACTGTTTGAAGCCGGCGATGATATAGACGACCTGATGCAACTGTGCCACGCCGATATCACCTCGCGCAATCAGCAGAAAGTAGAGCGATTCCATCGTAACTTTGAACTCGTCAGCCGTAAGATGCGCGAACTGGAGGAACGTGATCGCATACGTAATTTCCAGCCACCGGTTAAGGGTGAAGAGATAATGCAACTGCTGCACCTGGAACCATGTGCAATAGTAGGTGAACTGAAAACAGCCGTCAAAGATGCTATTCTGGATGGCATCATACCTAATGAATACGAACCGGCTAAAGAGTACCTGCTGAAACTGGCAAAAGAAAAGGGGCTGTTATAACCCCAATACCTCTTTTATCTCTCCGTACAAGAACCCTCGCTGCATGAGAAAACGAATCTGTTGTTCTCTGCTTGCGCCGCGTTTCTGCGTTGCCACCTTCTTGAGCGTGCGACGATAATCCGACTCGTCAATCTCACTCAGCGCTGCGGCTATATCCTCATCCGGCAAGCGTAGTCCGGCAAGCATAACCTCTATCTTCTTGCGTCCCCAACCCTGATAAAGCAGCTTGTCGTGGGCGTAGGCACAAGCAAAACGTCGGTCATTGAGATAACCGTTCTTATATAGAGCACCGATGATAGCGCTGTGCTCTTCTTCAGGACAGTTCCACTGCTGCAACTTAACCCGCACCTGCGAAGCACAACGCTCAGCCGAAGCACAATAACGCTCTGTCTTACTCAGAAAGGCGTCCTGTAACGAATCGTTCTTTGCCATATATATCCTTATATATATTTATATATGTATAACCGTTCTTCTCCATTACCGATACCACATCCTTTGCCAGCAACTCATTAACCTCAAAGAACAGCTGCCTGCCGATATGCAACCAGGCTATACGACGATAGAACAGCAACGGGTCAGATTCCGGCACAAACACAGCCGTAGCCGGTTCATAGCGCTTGACGTTCTCGCCGGTCTCGTCAGACGGACGTACATAAGGCGGATTGCTGACTACGATATCGTATTGCTTAAAGCTGAAATCACTGAGTATATCCTGCTCGGTGAAATCTATCTGCACGGCGTTGGCTATGGCATTCTCTCTTGCCACCTGCAGTGCAGCAGCGGATATGTCCATCGCTGAGACACTCAGGCCAGGGCAACGCTGCTTGAGGGCGATAGCTATACATCCGCTTCCGGTACCTATGTCCAGCAGTCTGCAGCCTCTCGGTAAGGTCTCGCTTAGCTCTCGGTAAACAAGGTCCACCAGTTCTGCCGTTTCCGGACGCGGAATAAGTGTGTCAGGAGTAACACGCAGAGTCAATCCCATCCAGTCAACACTACCTATTATATATTGTATAGGTTCGTGCGCGTGAAGGCGAGTGATAATGTCATTCAGGCGTTCGTCATCCGGGACCTCCACCTGATGACATAAAATATCTGAGCGGGATTGTCCGCTCAGATATTCGATAACCCGGTAAGCTATCTCGCGTGCTTCGTCAGCCTCATAAAGTGGCTGCAAGCGCCGGGTTAAATCACTTACGCTCACGACGTTTGTCCTGTGCACGTTGAATCTCGTATGCTATATGCGGTGCTACGCACATACTTGAATATGTACCTACGATAACACCAATGAGCAATGCAAATACGAATCCACGAATACTCTCACCTCCGAAGAAGAAGATAGCCAGCAATACAACGAGCGTTGACATTGATGTCGAGAATGTACGGCTCAATGTGTTGTTGATAGCGTCGTTGATATTGATGCCACGGTCACGCTTCGGATAGAGTTTATTGTGCTCACGAACGCGGTCGAAGATGACCACTGTATCGTTGATAGAGTAACCGATAACGGTCAGGATGGCAGCAATAAAGCTCTGGTCAATCTCCATGGAGAAAGGCATAACCTTCCACAGAAGAGCATATGCACCCAGAACGAGGATAGCATCGTGTGCAAGAGCCGTAACAGCACCTACTGAGTAAGCGAAGTTGCGGAAGCGCAGAAGGATATAAAGGAATATACCGATTAGCGCGCAGATGACAGCGATGAATGCAGCAGAGGTGATGTCGTCAGCAATAGCCGGACCAACCTTCTGCGATTGCATGATACCAATCTCAGGATTGAGTTGAGTTGACTGGAAGTCAGCAAATGTCAACTCCTCAGGCAAGAACGGTTTGCAACCCTCGTAGAGCAGTGCTTCGATCTCGTCATCCAGAGTCTCTGAGTTGTCGTGGATACGGAAGTTGGTAGAAACGCGTACTTGGTTCTGGTCACCGATGGTGATAACGCGCAGTGAGAGGTTCTCACCGGCAGGGTTATTAGCCTCAAATACGCCTTCAAGAGATTTCTCTACATCAGCAGTGTTAACCGGTTGTGCAAAACGAACAACATAGTTGCGACCACCTGAGAAGTCAATACCCAGATTCAGTTTACCGAACATATGCGGTTCCAGACCAAGGATACCGATGCAAACGAGTACACCACTGATGATGTAGAAGAGTTTGCGCTTGCCAACGAAGTCAGCATGTGTTCCTTGCAGGAAGTTCTTCATTAGACGAGTGGTGAAGGTCAGTTCCTTAGCATCCTCACGACTTGCATAAGCCTCCAGCCACAGACGTGTCAGGAAGACTGCTGTTAAGAAGGATGAAACGATACCAATCATGTATGTTACGGCGAAGCCCTTGATAGGACCTGTACCGAAGATAGCCAGGATAGCACCTGTCAGGAAGCTGGTCACGTTGGCATCAACGATAGCTGAGATAGCGCCGCTGAAACCGTCGGTGATAGCTTTCTTGAGGTTCTTGCCACCCTTAAGCTCCTCACGAATACGCTCGTAGATAAGCACGTTAGCATCCACAGCCATACCCATTGTAAGCACGATACCGGCAATACCCGGAAGAGTCAGTACGGCACTGAATGATGCCAGAATACCAATCAGCAGGAAGACATTGCACAGCAGGGTTGCATCCGCAATAAGTCCCGGAATCCAGCCGTAGTAGAAGATCATGTAAACGAGAATCAGTATGAAACCGATTACGAAGCTCCACATACCTGCACGGATAGACTCGGCACCCAGTGAAGGACCAACAACATCCTCTTGGATAATGCGAGCCGGAGCCGGCATCTTACCAGACTTGAGGGTGTTAGCAAGGTCCTTAGCCTCTTCAACGGTGAAGTTACCGGTGATTTGGCTGTTACCACCTGCAATCTCATTCTGTACTGTCGGGAATGAATATACAAATCCATCCAGCACGATAGCTATTGATTTGCCGATATTGTCTTTAGTGATACGCTGCCAAGCCTTAGCGCCCTCAGCGTTCATGGACATAGATACATTGGCGTATGCACTCAGTTGGCTGAAGTCTGCACGTGCGTCGGTGATGACATCACCCTCCAGGCTGGCACGACCATCACGTTGTGCTTTCAGAGCTACGAGTTGATAGAGGCTACCTGCTTCGTCCAGAGCCTTAACGGTCCAGTAGAGACGAAGGTCACGCGGCAGAACCTGCTTGGCAATCGGAGAATTGAGCATAGCGTTAACGCGAGCGGTGTCGGTGTAATGAACAGTACCAACCACCGGTCCACGATAAGCCTGACCTGCTTGGTTAATGCTCGGGTTGAGGATAGCGAAGAGCGGGTTGTTCTTCTTGTAGTTCTCAACAGCAGCCGTCTGCTCTGCCTCAGCGGCAGCAGCACTGTCACCTGCAGCAGCATCAACAAGAGCTGCCAGGTCGTCATCGGCCTTAACTTCATCCTTAACCTCCTTAGATTCTACCTGCTCAGCCTCAGCAGCCTCGTTAGCGTTAGCCATCTTGGCATACTCGTTGTTGATCTGAGCAAATTGCGGCAGCAGTTCGCTGAAGTCGTAGGTCTCCCAGAACTCCAGGTTAGCACTACCTTGCAGGAGTTTACGTACGCGCTCAGGCTCTTTGATACCAGGAAGCTCAATCAGGATACGACCTGCTTGTGCCAATTTCTGGATATTAGGTTGAACAACGCCGAAACGGTCGATACGTGTACGGAGCACCATAAACGAGTTGTTGATGGCACCGTCCACTTCCTCGCGGATAACCTTTTCTACTTCATCGTTAGTGGAGTTGAGGCTGACCTTGTCTTTGAGCTCGAATGTAGAGAATACCGAAGCCAGTTGAGCCTCAGGGTCAATCTCTTTGTACGATTCAATAAACAGGGTTACGAAATCAGCACCACTGCTTTTCTGCTTCTCTTGAGCAGCAGCCATTGCGGCGTTGAAATTCTCGGTGGTGTTGTAGCCGCTGAGCGCACGGAGAATATCAGGAACAGATACCTCCATCGTAACGTTCATACCACCCTTGAGGTCAAGACCCAGGTTGATTTCTTTCTCACGGCATTGTTTGAGTGTGTAGCCGAACCACACTTTGTTTGCAGCAATGGAGTCAAGATAAAAATACTCCTTAGCAGCATCACCCGCAGCGTACTCTTTTGCCTTCTTGTCATAGTGAGAAGTTACAAAAGAAAATGACAGGTAAAAGGCGCATACCAACGCAAGGCACACAGCCAATAATCTAACAAGTCCTTTGTTTTGCATAATTATTTGTTTTTATATTTTTTCCTATTTACTAATGCTTGTTCGCAAAAATAGCGCGCAAAGGTACACTTTTTTTTTGAAACACACAATTTTTTTTACAAAAATAACCAAAAAATGCCTAAAAACTGCATATTTATTTGCGTATATGAAAAAAAAGCAGTACTTTTGCACCCGCTTTCCGAAAAAATGGAGAGATATATCGCGGAGTAGAGCAGTGGTAGCTCGTCAGGCTCATAACCTGAAGGTCGGTGGTTCGATCCCATCCTCCGCAACAAGAAAGAACGCCGTATTGGCGCTCTTTTTTATGTCTTGTATATACCGTATTCATCAGAATCCCGGAGGCGTGGACATACGCCATGCTTCTTGTTCTGCCATCAGTTGCCTGAACTTACGGATCTCAATCAATAGCATCGCTAAGGCTGTCAGAGCAGACAGAGTGTCGCTGATAGGAATAGCCCACCATACGCCCAAGATTGGAGTGTTACTAAAAAGCATAGGCATGAATAAAGTCAGCGGGATAAGGTAGATGACTTGACGTGTCAAACTAAGGAAGATGGACTTGCCGGCCATACCTATTGAGGTGAAGAAATTGCCCGTTACCATCTGGAATCCGACAAGCCACATTGAGCTGACAATAATACGCATGGGCCGTATTGTGGAATGAACCAAGATAGGGTCGTGGGTGAACATCCTGGTCATCAGTCCCGGTACACATTCACCAAGCAGAAAAACGGTACTCATGACGGCTGTGGCATAGATGGCTGTCAACTTGAATGCCTCCAGCATACGGTGATATTGCTTGGCTCCATAGTTGTATCCGACAATAGGTTGCATACCTTGGTTGAGTCCCATAACAATCATGGCAAACACAAAGACCAGCCTGTTTACCACACCGTATTCCGCCAGTGCCATATCACCGCCAAAGAACTTAAGCTCGTTGTTTACAATGATAACCACTACGCAATGAGCCAGATTCATCAGAAAAGGCGACATGCCTATAGCCATTGAGCGACGCGTAATATCCCAACGCACTTGCCATATGCCACGATGGAAGTGAACAACCTCGTTGGGATTCATGAAAATAGCCAATTCCAATAGGACGGCAATAAGTTGACTGATGACAGTTGCCAATGCTGCACCGCGCACACCCATATCCATACCAAAGATAAATATGGGGTCAAGGATTACATTGACAGTAACGGCCACTATGGTTGCAGTCATCGACGTCCTGGGATGCCCCATCGAACGGAGCATATTATTGAGGCCGAAATACAGGTGAGTGAGCACATTTCCATATAGAATAATCTCCATATATTCATGTGCATATGCGAGTGTATTGTCGCTTGCTCCAAAGGCATAGAGGATCGGGTCGAGGAAGGTTAGTCCAATAACCATCACTAAAACACCGAGAATCAGGTTGAGTACAACCACATTGCCAAGAGTTTTGCCAGCTGCCTCATAGTCTTTTTCACCCAACTTGATGGCGAGCAATGTGCTGGCACCCACTCCAACAAAAGAACCGAATGCTGCACAAAGGTCCATGAATGGTTTGGCTACGGTTAGTCCGCTTAGTGCTAGCGCACCGCAGCCGTGACCGATAAAGATAGAGTCAACGATATTGTAGAGCGAAGATACGGTCATCGCAATGATGCCCGGCAGTGCGTACTTGGTAAGAAGTTTACGCACCGGTTCGCGTCCCAATTCGGCAGCTCTAATCATAACTTTTCTGCGATTTCATCGAAGATATTTGCTGCAGGATGTCCTTCGCGCAGAGCTATTGGTATTCCATCATCCCCGGCTTCACGGATAGATTGAACCAGAGGTACTTGAGCAAGCAATGGAACATTCAGTTCTGCAGCAAGGTTTTTGCCTCCGTCTTTGCCGAAGATATAGTATTTGTTCTCCGGCAACTCTGCAGGTGTAAACCAAGCCATATTCTCTACTATACCCAGAACCGGAACATTCACTTTATCGTTACGGAACATATCCACTCCTTTACGTGCATCTATAAGAGCCACCGGTTGGGGTGTTGTAACCACAATTGCGCCTGTTAGATGCAATGATTGGATAAGGGTAAGGTGTATGTCACTGGTGCCCGGGGGCAGATCTATCAGGAAGTAATCCAATTCTCCCCAATTGGCATCATTGATAAGTTGCTTGATGGCGTTGGATGCCATACCTCCACGCCATATAACGGCATTAGCCGGATCAACGAAGAATCCTATTGATAACATCTTAACGCCGTACTGTTCTATAGGCTCTATCAGATCGCGTCCATCAACGGTTGTTGCCACAGGACGGCAGTCTTCGGTATGATACATCTTTGGCATACTCGGCCCATGAATATCAGCGTCCAACAGACCTACTGCATGTCCTTTTTTTGCTAACGCTACTGCTATGTTGGCTGCTACAGTTGACTTGCCGACACCGCCCTTGCCACTATGGATAGCGATGATATTCTTGGCGTGTATTGGAGACTCTTCCTTGTCAGTAGCAGTGCTGTTTTGCTTGCGGAACTTAGTGTGTATATGCACTGCAGCATTTGAATCTACGTATGTCTGTACTGCCACCTTGCTTGCTTTGACGACTGACTTCATGAAAGGATCATTGTCCTTGTCAAAGATAAGTGAGAAGGATACTTCCAATCCGGATATGCGGATATCATCTTCCAGCATACCGCTTTCAATCAGGTCCTTGCCCGTTCCCGGGTAGCGGACATGACGTAGGGCATCAATTATTTGTTGGGGATACATAGTTTCTTCCGTATGATCGATAAGTGTCTTTTTCTATTTCAATGTCAGGTTCAATGAATGGTTGCTCTTGCGGCAAATGCCAAGCTAGGTACTTAATGGTCAGTCCTCTGTCAAGCCACTGCCGTTCATAATGGGTTTGCAGAGCTTGAGCAGCCTCATATTTACCGATGAAATCGGGAGAATATAAATCTTCGGCGTCTGCTATGACATCAAATTTATTCTCATTAACCATCGCGCGCGTATAAATATATAGGAATGGGCTGTCTGTTTTCAGGTGTATGATGCCATTTGGTTTGAGTAGCTTGCAATAGCGCTCCATAAAGAAGGACGATGTCAATCGTTTGGTGGCTTTCTTCATTTGCGGGTCTGGGAAGGTTATCCATATTTCATCCACCTCGTTCTCTGCAAAGAAGAACGGCAGCATCTCGATATTGGTACGTAAGAAAGCAACATTGGTCATGCCATTGAGGTGTGCTTCCTTGGCTCCGTGCCAGATACGTGCGCCTTTGATGTCTATGCCGATATAATTGCGT
>JAGCSQ010000070.1 GCA_017964045.1 Paludibacteraceae bacterium | reverse complement strand
GTGGCGGCCCCTATGCCGCTTGCTCCGCCGGTAATAAAAATAGTTTTACTCATTTTGTCTGTTTATAAGTTGATCAAGAAACGTATCTTGTAATCTTTTTGCAACTTTCGGCTGCAAAGTTACGGCTTTTTTTGCATGTATGCAAATAAAACACAAAAAAACGCCTTTGGAGGACGTTTTTTTGTTATCGTTAGGATACCGCAAGGGTACCGTTAGAGTGGCTTGATGTTATGTTGATGTTATGTTTAAGGCGGCACTGAGGTGGCACACCGAAAGGCATCAACTGAGGAGTTCGACACTACGGTTGACAAACTTAGCAAGAGGTTCACCTGAAAGTTTGCCGGAAGCCAGCAAAGCCAAGTCGATTAATTGCTTGATTCGTTCGTCGTTTTCTGACAAAGTGAACTTTGTGACCGCTTTCGCTGTAGGATCGGCTTCGCCTGTAGGACCACCTTCGGTTGTAGGATCGCCTTCGGCTGTAGGTTGCTCCTGCGATTCAGTCAGTTTAGCAAAGAGGTCTTGGATGAGCGGGTGAGATGTGTTGATGACGAGGTTATACTGGTCGGGCATCTGTCCGTAGAACGACATTCCTTGCTGGTGAGCCGACATCTCCTTCATACGACGCATGAACTCGTTCTGGGTCAGGAAGACAGGCAGAGCATCAGCAGCTGCAGCCTCGAAGGAGACGTAGTAATTGAGTTTGTCTGCCTTTGGCAGAAGAGCTTCAAAAGCTTTGCGGATGCCCTCTTTCTGCTCGTCGGAGTAGTTGTCCTTAGCGGCATCCTCCTTGCGGATGATATTCTCGATAATATCGCTGTCAACACGTACGAAACGAAGTTTCTCGTTCTTCTGCTCGAGTTGAGACATTGCATGTACGTCGAGTTCGCCGTTCATGAGCAGAACGTCGTAACCCTTGGCTTTAGCACGCTCGATATAAGTGTATGAAGCATCCGGGTCCTGAGCATAGAGGATGATGAGGTTGCCGTCCTTATCGGTCTGAGCATCACGAACTTTAGCCTTGTAGTCATCGAGTGTAAAGTACTCGCCGTCAAGGTTCTTGAAGAGGGCAAAACCAATAGCTCGCTCGTAGAACTTCTCGTCGGAAAGCATACCGTATTGGATGAAGAGCTTGATATCATCCCACTTCTTGCAGAAGTCGTCACGGTCGGCCTTGTACATCTCTGCCAATTTGTCAGCCACCTTCTTGGTGATATGGGCCGAGATCTTCTTGACATTATTGTCGGATTGCAAGTACGAACGGCTGACGTTGAGCGGGATATCGGGTGAGTCGATGACACCATGAAGGAGCGTCAGGTACTCCGGCACAATATTCTCAACTTCGTCGGTAACGAAGACCTGATTGCAATAGAGTTGAATCTTGTTGCGATGGATGTCGAGGTTGTTCTTGATACGCGGGAAATAGAGTATTCCCGTGAGGTGGAACGGATAATCGACATTCAGGTGGATGTGGAATAGCGGTTCGTCAAACTGAGTGGGATAAAGTTCGTGGTAGAAAGACTTATAGTCCTCTTCCTTAAGGTCCGCCGGTTTGCGAGTCCAAGCAGGATTAACATTATTGATGATATTCTCTTCGTCGAGTTCGACTTCCTTGCCATCTTTCCACTCGCGTTTCTTGCCGAAAGCAATCTCTACGGGCAGGAACTTACAGTATTTCTTGAGCAGAGATTCGATGGTAGCATCCTCGAGGTACTGTGTGAACTCGTCGTTGATATGAAGGACGATATCGGTACCACGGTCGGCCTTAATAGTGTCCTCCATATTATATTCCGGGTCACCGGCACAAGACCAGTGAACAGCCTTAGCATCAGGCAGATAGCTCTGCGAGAAGATCTCTACCTTATCTGAAACCATGAAGGCGGAATAGAATCCGAGTCCAAAGTGTCCGATGATAGCTTCGGTCTTATCCTTGTACTTATTAACAAACTCCTCTGCACCGGAGAAAGCAATCTGGTTGATGTAGCGATCCACCTCGTCGGCAGTCATTCCGATACCATGGTCGGAGACGGTAAGCGTCTTCTTTACCTTATCTATAGTTACGCGTACGCGCAAGTCGCCGAGGTCGCCCTTGGCTTCGCCTACGGAAGCAAGTGTTTTTAGCTTCTGCGTTGCGTCAACAGCGTTGGAGATTAGTTCGCGAAGGAATATCTCATGGTCGGAATATAGAAACTTTTTGATTACGGGGAATATATTGTCTGATGTTACCCCAATGTTACCTTTTGACATAATATATTTGATTTTTAGTTATTCGAGTTGTTATAATCGTTGTAGTATTTTTCAAATACCATGCCAAAGGGGCAGGACTGCCAAATTGGCAGAGGGCAAAAAAAAACATACTTAAGCGAGCTTAGACCACTTTTTTGCTGAAAATCTTGTACACTTGAAAAATTTGTAGTACCTTTGCAGGCTGAAAGAAAAAAGATGAATGAATTTTTGGAGAAAGAGGAAGCGGTACTGAGGATGCTGAAGACGGTTTTTGACCCTGAGATACCGGTAAATATATACGACTTGGGATTGATCTATAAGATTGATTTCCAGGACGGTGGGGTATGTGCCATTGAGATGACGCTAACAGCTCCAAACTGCCCTGCGGCAGACTTTCTGGTAGAGGATATACGTCAGAAAGTAGGCTCCGTGGATGGCATCGAACGCGTGGATGTAAAAATCGTCTTTGAGCCGGAATGGACCAAAGATATGATGTCTGAAGAGGCTAAGCTTGAACTCGGCTTCATGTAACCGAGCGTTAAATTGTTAAAATGGTGGCGTTGCCACGTTAAACTGTTAAGATGGTATATTTTATTAGTGATTCACATTTGGGCAGTAGGGTGTTTAAGAACCCCTATGAGAACGAGCGTAGGTTGATAGCTCTGCTTAATGAAATTAAGCACGATGCAACACATATCTACCTGCTGGGGGATATCTTTGACTTCTGGTTTGAGTACTTCTGGCGCGATAAATCAAAGAAGATGTACAACGCCTTGATACGTACGCTCAATCACCTGGTTAGGCGTGGCATTCACGTTCATTTCTTCATCGGCAATCACGACCTGTGGACCTTTGGCGGACTACATGAGATGACAGGAATGAAGATTCATCATAAACCATACACGACGCTGGTAAATGGTAAAACCATTTATATGGCTCACGGCGACGGTTTAGTGCCATCTGATTACGCTAATCGTCTGGACGCTAAAATGCAACGTCGGATACGCAGTTTTATGCGGCTGAGAGCATTCTTCCATCATCCGGTAACGCAGTTCTTCTATAGGCTACTGCCGCCGTGCGTGGGTAATGCCATCGGATATGAGTGGTCGCGTCGCAGCAGACAGAAAGAGTTGGATCATCCCTGTCCGTACAAGGGAGAAGAAAACGAAGAGTTGGTGATGTACAGCAAAGAGCTGGAGAACAGGGGTCCACACCATGACTTCTATATTTACGGCCACAGGCACATAGCACTTGATTTGCAGATTAAGAAGGACTCGCGGGTAATTATCCTGGGCGATTTCTTCAAGCAATGGACATATGCCAAGATGGACGAAAAAGGAAACTTAGAGTTATGCACAGCAGAGAAGAACAATTAGCGGCATTCGGCAGGTTGCTGGATATCATGGATGAACTGCGCGAAAAGTGTCCGTGGGACCGCAAGCAGACCTTTGAGAGCCTCAGGCAAAACACGATAGAAGAAACCTACGAACTGGCTTCAGCCATCATCAAACACGATATGAACGACATCTCCAAAGAGCTGGGAGATGTGCTGTTGCATGTTATCTTCTACGCTAAGATGGCCAGCGAGACAGGCGACTTTGATATAGCCGATGTTTGCAATCGCTTGTGCGACAAGTTGGTGTTCAGGCATCCGCATGTCTATGGCGAAGCCGCAGCCAAGAACGCAGAAGAAGTGAGCCATCTGTGGGAACAGGTTAAGCTCAAAGAAAAAGGCGGTAATAAAACTGTGCTGAGCGGTATTCCCGAGGCCTTGCCTACGCTCGTAAAAGCTTATCGTATACAGGATAAAGTGGCTAATGTAGGCTTTGACTGGGAAAAGCGTGAGGACGTGTGGGATAAGGTCAAAGAGGAGATTGCAGAGTTTGAAGAGGCTCCGTCAGAAGACGAATTGGGAGATGTGCTATTTGCACTCATCAACGCTGCAAGACTATATAAGTTGCGTCCGGATAACGCGCTGGAAAAGACTAATCTTAAGTTTATACGCCGTTTCAACTATGTTGAAGCCCGTGCCACGGAACAAGGCAAACGCCTGCAAGAGATGACTCTGGCAGAGATGGAAGCGCTGTGGCAGGAAGCCAAACTCAACGAACGGGAAGGCGAAGAGTAATCTGATTTGGTGATAGTGGTGATTCAGACTCCAGCGTAAAACTGAAGTCTGTATGTCCTGTTGTCTGCGGAACACCAAAGAAAGGCAACGTGATAGCCGTATAGCCGGTGATAAAGTAGAGTTCACCCTGACGGACATTAGACTGAGAATCAATAAGATACTTCTTCAAACTCAGCGTATCCGCTAATGCCAATTGAAACTCTGCCCAGTCGCGTGTAAGCGAGAAATGAGTCAGATTATCTGAGTATCCCAGCAGAGCCATCGTGAAGGCCACAGAGTCAAACTGATTGACCGAGTCGAGAACATAGATATTCTTGTCGTTAAGCTTGAAGGTGACGGTATCAATTTTGCCTTGAGAGAAGGGATTAACCACTATATGCGAGAAGGCGAAACCCGGTTTAGCCTCTTCCACACCCTTTGACGAGCACGCTGCCAACAGCAGCACGCCGCCAAATACCAAGATGGATAAAACCCTTTTCATGAAGTGCGGCATAAAGGACTCGAACCTTCACTCTGCGAAGAACCAGATCCTAAGTCTGGCGCGTCTACCAATTCCGCCAATGCCGCATGCAATCCTGACAAAAAAATATTGGTCTTTTGCCGAAAAGCGGGCGCAAAGGTACAACAAATAATTGAAACCACCAAAAATAATACACTTTTGTACGAATAAATGCCCTAAAACATGCAAAAAGTAAGAAAAAGTGCACTTTTTGTGTCAAAATGTTTGGTCATGTCAAATATTTGTTGTAATTTTGCGGCCTATTTTGCGCCTAAGCGCGCCTAACACGTAAATTAATATTATAAATATGAAGAAAATTTGTCTCATTTTAGCCGGTTTCTTGCTATTGGCCTTTGTGGCGGAAGCACAGACACATGTGACGGGAACCGTGCTTGAGGAAAGTGGTGAGACCGCCATCGGAGCTAACGTAGTGGCGGAAGGAACTACTGTGGGAACCGTGACGGATTTTGACGGTAAGTTTGAGATTACCGTACCTGCAGGTGTTAAGAACCTCATCATTTCGTACATGGGCTACCGGACCGAGAAGGTGCCTGTAAAGCCCGTAATCAAAGTTAAACTTGTCAGCGACGCTCAGCAGATTGAGGAAGTGGTTGTGACCGGTTATCAGGTTATTGATAAGCGTTTGACGACCGGTTCGACGACTAAGGTTGATGCCGAGAAGGCTAAACTGGATGGTGTGGCAGATATAAGCCGCAGCCTTGAAGGTCGTGCTGCCGGTGTGAGCGTGCAAAACGTGAGCGGTACATTCGGTACGGCTCCTAAGATTCGTATGCGTGGTGCAACCAGTATCTATGGTGCAAGCAAGCCGCTGTGGGTTGTGGACGGAGTCGTTATGGAAGATGCCGTTGAGGTGGATGCCGAAGCATTGTCGTCAGGTGATGCTGTGACGCTGATTTCATCAGCTATCGCAGGATTGAACGCCGATGATATCGAGAGCTTCCAGATCCTCAAGGATGGTGCTGCTACCAGTATCTACGGTGCTCGCGCTATGGCCGGTGTGATCGTTGTTACGACCAAGAAAGGTAAAGCTGGACACAGTCAGATTAACTATACCGGAGAGTTCTCCGTTCGTCTGAAACCGTCGTATAACGAGTTCAATATCAGTAACTCGCAGGAGCAGATGAGTATCTACCGTGAGATGGAGAAGAAGGGTTGGCTGGAGTTTGCTAACCTGACCAAGGCCAGCTCATCAGGTATCTACGGTAAGATGTACCAACTCATCAACACCTACAAGAACGGTGAGTTCGGACTGGCTAATACCGAGTCGGCTAAGTACGACTATCTGCGTAAGGCAGAATATCGTAACACCGACTGGTTTGACCTGTTGTTCCGCAACACGATTGTGCAGAACCACTCTATCAGTATCAGCGGTGGTACTGAGAAAGCACGTTTCTACACCTCTATGTCCGTTATGTACGATCCGGGATGGACGCTGTCCAGCGATGTACAACGTTACACCGTAAACGCCAACGCAAGCTTCGATATTACCAAGAAGCTGACCTTGACGCTTCTCACCGCAGACTCGTATCGTAAGCAGAAAGCTCCCGGTACGCTGAGTCGTGACCCGGATGTGGTAACCGGTACGGTTAAACGTGACTTTGATATCAACCCGTTCAGCTATGCTCTGAACGCATCACGTGCTCTGGACCCGGATGAGAAGTACACACGTAACTACTGCTCATTCAATATCTTTGACGAGCTGGACAACAACTATATCGACCTTGGCGTAACAGACGTTAAGTTCCAGGGCGAGTTGGAGTACAAGCCTATCAAGGGTCTGAGCATCAAGGCTTTGGCTGCATACAGGTATCAAAACTCAGTCAACGAGCACCACGTTAAGGACAACTCCAACCAAGCACGTGCTTATCGTGCCGGTGTTGACCCTGAGGACGAGACGATACGTAGCAGTAACCCTTTCCTTTACACCGACCCGGATGACGAAAACGCTCTGCCGGAGACAGTAATGCCTAAGGGTGGTATCTACTTCCTGAACCAATACAAGATGTCGCAGTTTGATTTCCGTGCATCTGTGTCGTATAACACGGCTATCAAGGAGGCTCATATCCTGAACGTCTTTGCCGGTATGGAGCTCAATAAGACCGACCGTAATGCCATTGCCTTTGAGGGTTACGGCTTCTGCTATAACGATGGTGGTACACCTTTCACAGACTATCATAAGTTCAAACAACAGGTTGAGGAAGGTTCTACCTACTACGCTAACTCATGGCAATACTCACGTAGTATGGCATTCTTTGCTACTGCAACATACTCGTACCTTGGTCGTTATAACTTCAACCTGACCGGTCGTTACGAAGGTAGCAACGGACTTGGTAAGAGCCAGAAAGCTCGTTGGTTGCCGACATGGAACGTAGGTTTCAGTTGGAACGCACACGAGGAGAACTGGTGGTATCCGACATTTGACCGCTGGTGGACCAACGCAACGGCTAAGATCAGCTACTCGTTGACAGCAGACCGTTGTCCGACAGGTTATTCATATGCCGAGCCGGTCTTCACTTCCTCTACTATCTGGCGTCCGAGCGCAGCCGCTCAAGAGGTTGGTATCGATTTGGCGATGCTTGGTAATAGCGAGCTGACCTACGAGAAGAAATACGAGCTCAACGTAGGTGCCAGTCTCGGTTTCATCGACAACCGTATTAACTTGGATGTGGACGCTTATTGGCGTAATAACTTCGACCTGATTGGTCCGACCTACACAACCGGTATCGGCGGTATGAGTGTTAAGTACGCTAACTGCGCAACGATGAAATCAAGTGGTGTCGAGTTGACGCTGTCAACAGTTAATATTAGCGACAAGGAAGTTAAGGGCTTCAAGTGGACCACTGACTTCACCTTCTCGCACACCGACAACAAGATTACTAAACTCGACTCACGTACTAATGTCCTGACCCTGGTATCAGGTCTCGGTTATGCTCGTGAGGGTTATCCTGTACGTGCATTGTTTAGTATTCCGTTTGTAGGCCTCAATGACGAAGGTCTGCCAATGGTTATCAACGAGAATGGAAAAGTAACCGTCAGCGACATCAACTTCCAGGAGATTAACAAGACAGACTTCCTCAAGTACGAAGGTCCTACTGACCCGCCAATCACCGGTGGTTTCGGTAACACCTTCTCTTACTGGGGATTCACCCTTAATATCTTCATGACCTATAGCTTCGGTAATGTTGTTCGTCTTGACCCTGTCTTTGCAAGTTCATACGACGATATGACGGCTCTGCCGCGTGACTTCAACAACCGCTGGGCTTTGCCGGGCGATGAGAAGCGCACCAACATTCCCGTAATTGCTTCTACGCGTCAAGCATATACCTATGGCTCGTACGCGCTCTCGACGGCTTACAATGCTTATAACTACTCTACCGAGCGTATCGCTAAGGGTGATTTCATCCGTATGAAGGAGATAAGCTTGGCATATGAGTTGCCGCAGAAGGTGCTGGCTAATGTGCCGCTCAAGAAGGTAAGCTTCAAGTTCCAGGTTACTAACCCGTTCCTTATCTACTCAGATAAGAAGCTGAACGGACAAGATCCTGAGTTCCTCAATAGTGGTGGTGTTGCAACCCCGCTTGCAAAGCAGTTTACGTTTACAGTTCGTTTAGGTTTTCAATAATTGAAAGGAGATTACAGAGATGAAAAGAACATACATATATATATTATTGATTTGCGCGTGCGTAGTAAGCAGCTGCAAATTCTTGGATCAAGAGCCTGAACAACGTGCTTCTATAACCAGTTTGGAGCAAGTTAATAAACTATTGGCAACAGCTTACTCATCTGCTGACATCGCCTTCATCGGTGAGTTCAGTAGTGATAACGTTGTGGATAACAACTCTGCTGACGGTAGCTGGACACGTTTTAAACTGGATGTATATAAAGGTGAGATAGAGAACGAAGTCTTTGCTTGGCAACCGGCTCTCAGTGAGACCAGCGGTGACGGCGATGCTCCTATCAGCATCTGGTCTAATTCATATATGGCTATCGCTACCGCCAACCATGCTTTGGCAGCTATTGCTAAGCTGGAGAGCGAAGGAAGCACAGAGAACTTTGCCCCGGCAAAGGCAGAGGCATATCTAATTCGTGCCTTCCACCACTTTGTGCTGGCTAATGTTTTCTGTATGCCGTATTGCGATGCAGCAAAGAACAACCAATACCTGGGTGTGCCGTATATGACCGAACCCGAAACGGTTGTTTATTCAAACGCTGCCCGTGGTACTCTGGAGCAATTATATGCTAATATAGAGAAGGACCTGAAAGCAGGTTTGGAGAATGTAACTGACGGCTACTATCAACCTCGTTACCACTTCAACAAACAGGCTGCATACGCCTTTGCAACACGTTTCTACCTCTATAAACGCGACTACGATAACGTTATCAAATACGCCACTTTGGCTTTGGGTAGCAACCCGATGACATACATGCGTACCGACTTCTGGTCAAAGGCTTATTCAACAAGTGAGTCGTTGCTGGCTGCTTACAGCAAGACAACCTCACCGAATAACTTCCTTCTCATGACCACCAACTCAACGTTTATGCGTACCCTTGGTGGCCGTTACGCTTGCAACCGTCAGGCATCACGTGCTTCTATCTATGGTCCCGGTCCTACGTGGCAGAACTATAGTTACCACCCCTGCTACATGAAGGTTAACGGATTGTATCTGCGTGGTAATCAAGACTATGGACTGTTCTTCCTGCACACAGGCGAGTACTTCGAGTACACAGATAAGATTGCCGGTATCGGTTACGTGCATAATGTTAACCCCGTCTTCACGGGTGAGGAGACGTTGCTCTGCCGTGCCGAGGCTTATATCTGGAAGCAGGATTATAACAGTGCCCTGGCTGACCTAAAGGTTTGGGACGATAGCCGTAAGGTAGGCACAACAGAGAACCTGCCTGACCTGACACCTAACCTGATTGAGACCTTCTATAACAGCGACGGTGTGATGAACGGAACGCCTATCGGACGTATCAGCAGGCTTAACTGCGACCTCATCGACCCGTCATGGACAATACAAACGACCAAGCAAAACCTGTGGCTTAACTGCGTGTTGCACCTGCGTCGTATCGAGACCATACACGAGGGTCTGCGCTGGCAGGATATCAAGCGCTATGGTATCGAGATTGCTCACACTCAGGGACTTAACGCTCCTGATTCACTCAAGTGGAACGACCTGAGACGTGCTATTCAGATACCTGCTACCGTTATCTCTGCAGGTATGCAGAAGAACCCGCGTCTGGATGATTCGCCATCAGGACCGATACAGGTTTATAAGGGCAGTTGCATAATTGCCGGAAAGGAGAACGAAGAATGAAAAAGGTATTATTTAGTATATTAGCGCTGACGGCACTTATTATGTCGTCGTGCAAGGAGGAACTAAACTCAAAGTCTATCTTCCCCTACGTGGACGAGACCTTAGACCCGAGTTCATACTCCTATCAGTTGGATTCGTTCGTTAAGCGCGAGTTCCTGAATGTCTATAACGTTGAGTTCCGCTATCGCATGCAGGATATCAGCTCAGATATGAACTTCAACCTGGTGCCTGCTGAGTACGACAACTGCATCACTATGGCAGTGCTCACCAAGTACCTGTGGTGGGATGTATATAAAGCACAGACCGGTAGTGAGGAGTTCCTCAAGACCTACGGTCCACGTATTTTGTGCATGATTGGTGCTGCCGGCCATAACGCGACCGGTTCGGTAACGCTGGGTGTGGCTCAGGGTGGTCTTAAGGTGACTTTGCATGCGGTCAACTACATCGACCCGTCGAACGTGTCAACGCTCAACGAGTACTACTTCAAGACTATGCACCACGAGTTCTCGCACATTCTGCACCAAACCAAGACCTACCCTGCCGAGTTCCGTACTATCTCAGCCGGTTACTATAAACCTAATGGCTGGGAGGAGCGTAGCGACCAAGAGGCTCGAAGCCTTGGTTTCACAGGTAACTACGGTTCCAGCCAGGAACGTGAGGACTTCGTCGAGATTATCGCTAACTACATCGTTAAGACTCCGGACGAGTGGCAGACGATGATGAGTGATGCCTCTAAGGGATGGAAACAGGATGATGACGGTACTATTCACCAGCTTAAGCAAGACGAAGACGGTGTAGACGGTGTGGCTACTATCGAGCAGAAACTGACCATCTGCCGCACATGGCTTCGCGAAGAATGGGGTATCGACCTGGATGCTCTCAGAGAAGAAGTGCAAGAGCGTCAAGCTCATATGAATATAGATTCATTGCGTAACCAAGTATTAATGATTGAAGCCCCTAATTAATTGAATATGAAGACAAAGATATATATATCATTTATAGCCGTTATCGCAGCCTTTGCGAGTTGTTCGCCAAGGGTAGATAACATCTTTGAGAACAGCGCTATTGAGCGTCTGGACAGGGCTACTCAAACTAATAGAGAGTTGCTTATCAGCAAACCCAACGGCTGGGTTCTGCAATACTTCCCGCAGACCGGTGCATCGTCATCGGATAGTGCCAAGCACATGGGTTATACTTTCCTCATGGACTTCAGCGAGGACGGTTCAGTAATCGTCGGCGCTCCGGTAGATGGAATGTTCAAGACCGAGAGCAGCATCTGGGACGTTATCTCTGATAATAGTACAGTGCTCACGTTCAACACTTTCAACCATATCTTCCACTACTTCTCCAACCCTGACCCGGACCTGGGTCTGTGGGGAGCAGATGGTGAAGGCTTTGGTGGAGACTACGAGTTCCTGATTCTGGATTATGCTACTACTAAGGGGCGCCTGACCGTCAAGGGTAAGAAGCGCGGTACATATAACTATATGTACGCTCTGGCTGCTGATGAGTCATGGCCTGGTTATTTCAACAAACTCCATAAAATGGACTCGACGCTGCTCAGTGGACTGGATAATAACACTCCGCTTGACTTCTATATCAACGAGGACCGTCTGACGCTCTTTAATGCGCCCACACACGAGTTCCGTGCTTTCCGTCATCTGGATGATACTCTGGGTGGAGGAATGTACTATGGATTCCTTGTTACGCCGCGTGGTATTCGTATCCACGACGACGAGATTCTGGAGCACCAGATCGGTCACACCGAGTTCGTTCTCAACGAGGCCGGAGACAAACTGGTTGCAGAGTCTAATCCGAACATGTACATCACTATGGACGGTGTTGATGCATTCCTTTCCAGCCTGTCTGCCAAGCGTGCTTGGAAGGCTGATATAGATGCTTTCTCTGACACGCGCAAGACCAATATCCAAAAGATTATCGAGGGCATTGTTTCTGACACCAGGTATAGTGCTGCCACGGTTGACGAGCTTATCTTTGCGGGCAACGGTTCTAACGGCCTGATCCTGACCATCAAGTGGTCACTCACTCAGAACGGTAAGGTAAATCCAATGACCGATACATACGAGTATGTATATAGCAATGACGGCAACAAGGTTACCATCTCTGCTCATGCTCAGGCTACAACCAAGATGAAGAATATGGACTTCTACAAGAAGGCTAAGACCACTGAGGGCAAGAACAATGTTCAGGCTCTGCTGGAGAGCTTTATGGGTTCGTTCGACATCGAGATGCTGCATGGTTTTGCACCTAAGAAGGGTATTCGCCTCAAGAACGACGATGCTGCTAAGACATTTATTTTGAAACAATAACCGATTTCACACTATCTACTGATATGAAAAGAGTTTATATATTATCATTAGTTGCTCTGACGTCACTGACGCTGGCCGCTCATGACTTTGAGGTGGTTAACGCTGACGGCAAGACTATCTACTACAAGGGAGCTGCGGGTGCCGAGGAGAATATCGAGGTAACCTATCGCGGCACCTGGTATGGAGCATACGAGAACAACTATAGCGACACCATCGTAATCCCGAGCACCGTTACTCACGAGGGCAAGACCTATAAGGTCATCGGTATCGGTGAGCAGGCTTTCTCGATATGCCATAACCTGAAGTCGGTTACGATTCCCGAGTCTATCCTTTACATCGGCGACAAGGCCTTCAAGGAGTGCTATAAGCTGGAGGAGGTCAACTACAACGCCATCCATGCCAACGACCTGAGCATGCAGGAGTATGCTCCGTTTGCTGCCAACACCATGTACTGGCACCATGAGGAGAAAAAGGACACCGACGACTATTTCCCGGACTATGAGTACCAGGAGTATGGCTTACGCAAGATCAATATCGGTCCGAAGGTAGAGCATATACCCGCCTTCATGTTCTATGGTATGTACGCTATGGTTTATAAGGCTGACTATACGCGATATAAGGAGACTTATCGTGAGGCTGACTTCGTTGTTGAGGACAGTATCTGGGGCGTAGAGACTATCGACTTGAGCGGTGCTTTGGCACTGCGCTCTATCGGTGACCAGGCTTTCCGTAGTTGCGGTGCTATGCTTGAGATGACCATTCCGTCACATATCACAAGCCTGGGAATAGCTTTGTTTGCTGACTGCGACACGCTGCAGTCTGTTAATATCCAATCGCAGATTGAGGTGCTGCCGTCGTATATGTTTATGGGTTGCGAACAGCTCCATGATATCGTCCTGCCCAATAGCATCAAGACGCTCAGTTATCAGTCGTTCAAGGGCTGCAAGGCGCTGGAGAGCATCACTCTGCCGAATGCTTTGACCACCGTTGGTCCGTCGGCCTTCCAAGAGTGCGACCACCTGCTTAATATCGACCTGCCTGTGACGCTTACGGCTATTGATGGCTATGCCTTCAGCCGCTGCACCAACCTCGACGGAGTTATCTTGCCTGCATCGCTGCAGACGATTGGCAACTATGCTTTTGAGGACTGCACCGTGCTGAGCGATATCACCTTTGCCGGCACGCCTAAGCTCATTGGTAACTTTGTATTCTCGGGTTGCCGTAATCTCAACACAGGTGTTGTGCATGCTCCGCGTCTGATGCCGCGAATCAAGGACAAGACCTTCTATGGCGTAGCCAACTCGATGACCGTACTCGTTGACGACGACGTACGTGCAACGTATGCTGCCGACCCGTATTGGGGCAGATTCTTTGCTCCTACAGACCTCGAAGAGGTTGAGAACAATTCCGCAGCCAAGAGTTTTAACGACGGCAAAACGCTTAAAAACGGCCAAATATTCATTTTGAAAAACAATAAAACATATAACATTATTGGACAACAAGTTAAATAAAAAACATTTAACGTTATGAAAAAATCATTATTTATTGCAGTATTACTGCTTTCAGCACTGACCATCAGTGCACGTCCCTACAAGCACTCAGTAGGTATCAACCTCGGTGGTGCTAACGGTTTCTCCTACAAAGGATATGTAGGTGATATGGATCAAATGATTGTTGTTGTTGACTTCAACGCAAAGCTCTCTGCTTCTAAGGGTGTTTACACCGTCAGCGAGTACACTAACAAGGATGTTGAGGACTACTGCCAGAAGACTATTGGCAAGGACTACGGCGAGAACAACAACAGCGATGTTAAGTTCGTTTACTGGACTGCCGAGATTAACCCTAACCTTGGTTACCAGCGCCAGATCGCCGATCTGAGTGGTGCAACTCTCCACTACATCATCGGTGGTGGTATCAGCCTTGGTATGGCTCAGATGTCAACCTACGACAAGGACATGAATGTATCTATGGCAGATGCATGGAAGAACATGAAGG
>JAGCSQ010000069.1 GCA_017964045.1 Paludibacteraceae bacterium | reverse complement strand
GTTCCCCTTGGACCTAATGTCAATGGCTTTGAGGCTGATCTGCAAGACTTTGTTGGTCAGCACAAACAGGTCGTTGCCCTTTCTTCCGGAACGGCAGCTGTTCACCTGGCTCTCATCGCTTGCGGCGTACAGGCCGGAGACGAAGTGATATGCCAGAGTTTTACCTTCTGCGCTTCTGCCAATCCTATCACCTACCTCGGTGCAACTCCTATATTCGTTGATTCCGAAGCCGATTCATGGAATATGGACCCTGTTTTGCTCGAAAAGGCCATCTTGGACAGAAAGGCCATTACAGGCAAATACCCCAAGGCCATCATTCCTGTTGCACTATACGGTATGCCATATTGCATCGAGGATATTATGGCTATTGCGGATAAATACGGTATTCCTGTCATCGAAGATGCTGCCGAGGGATTCGGCAGCCGCCGTAACGGACAGGTTCTCGGTACATTCGGTGAATACGGTGTCCTCTCGTTCAATGGTAATAAGATGATTACCACCAGCGGTGGTGGAGCACTTATCTGCAAGGATGAAGCTGCCAAACAACACATCATGTGGTTGGCAACACAAGCTCGCGAGTCATATCCATATTACCAACACGAAGCCATTGGTTATAACTACCGGCTCTCAAATATCTGTGCCGGTATTGGTTGCGGACAAATGACTGTCGCCAACGAGCATATTGCTCATCATAAGCATATCGCCGAACTTTATCGTAAGGCCTTTGCTGATATCGACGGTATCACATTCCATACCAATCCATCCGCAGCAGACGATTCTAACTTCTGGCTCAGCACCATCGTTCTGGACGAGGGTCTGCATATTCGCGGTGAGCAGCAAGCCTACTCAGCCGCTATTACAGGTGCTGTCGGTGGAGCTGCAGGAGTGGTACATGCCTCAGGTTCTATCCACACCGACTGCGAACCTAATCGTAATGTCGAGGCCTTGCGTATATGCCTTGATGCTGCAGGAATAGAGAGCCGACCGTTATGGAAGCCTATGCACCTGCAGCCGGTATTCAGCCATTGCCATGCTTACACTAACGGCATTGCCGAGAGCCTCTTCCGTCGTGGACTATGCCTACCATCCGGACCCATGGTTAGTGATGATGACGCAAAATATATTATCGAAACAATTAAACAAAATATACAATGAAAAAACGATTTGACAGTCCTGCGGCTTTAACCCTTTATCTGCTGGATTTGAAATACCTGCCTCGTTGGGGCGTCCTTCTGCTGGATCTTGTGCTATGCTTTATATCACTCATCCTCAGCTTTGCTCTTGGCAGCAAGATATTTGAGTACGGATACGCCGAACTGCCTTTGCCCGTGTGGTCACAGGTGCTTATCGTATTGGCTGTGCAGACCATCTGCTTTGCCATCTTCCGCACCTACTCAGGTATAATCCGCTACTCCACATTCACTGACGTCCTTAATGTCCTCAAGTCCGTCTCAACCACCTCTATTATTCTGATAGCCGTAAACTATCTCTATGTGGCTGCTGCGTACGAAAAGCCCTTCTTCACTACCGTGCTGGTGATTTACTTCTTCGTGGCTTCGGTGCTTCTCTTCTGCTTCCGTGTGGGAGTCAAGACCATCTACGACAGCCTCATGCACAGCATCGGTACGCACAAGCGTGTCTTCATCTATGGCACTCAGTCTGCAGGACTCGCCATTGCTAAGATGCTCAATAGCGCAGGAGCCGAGTCGCAATATATTCCTATCGGCTTCATCACCGATAAAAATGATAAAAACGACAAGAAAGAATATAGTCTCCAGGGACTGACTGTCTATCCGCTCAACGATAGGCTGATTGCCATCATGAAGGAAAAAGACGTCCACGACGTCATTGTCTCACCTACTAAGATGAAGCAAATCCATCCGGCTACCGACCTGGCTATATTCCTCAAGAACGATATCCACATCCTCACCACTCCATCCTTGAGCGAGTGGGAACAGGCATCCGAAGACGAACTGCCTACTATCGGTAATATCGAGGCTATTCACGTTGAGGACCTGCTGGAGCGACCTACTATTCAAATCAATACCGACAATGTCGCATCAATCCTTTGCGACCATATCGTCATGGTCACCGGTGCTGCCGGTAGTATAGGTCAGGAGATTGTTCGTCAGGTGCTCTCCTTCCATCCCAGAGCAACCATCCTGGTCGAGCAAGCAGAATCGCCTCTGCATGATTTCCGACTTGAACTGCGTGAACAGTTCCCGGACGAGGCTATCATTCCTATTATCGGCGATGTGCGCAATCAGGCACAGATGGAGCATGTCTTTGCCGAATATCATCCCGAGGTAGTCTTCCATGCGGCAGCATACAAGCATGTGCCTCTCATGGAAGAATTCCCTAACGAAGCTGTCAGAGCTAATGTCCTTGGCACTAAAAACATAGCAGATCTGAGCATCAAATACGATGTCAAGCGGTTCGTCATGATCTCAACCGACAAGGCCGTCAACCCCACCAATGTCATGGGATGCAGCAAGCGTATCGCTGAGATGTATGTCCAGTCGCTCTATCGTAAACTCAAAGCCGATGGAGGCGACCATCCTAAGTTCATCACTACCCGCTTTGGTAACGTCCTTGGCTCTAACGGTAGCGTCATTCCGTATTTCAAGAAGCAGATTGCTGCCGGAGGACCGGTTACGGTTACCCACCCTGATATCATTCGCTACTTCATGACCATTCCTGAGGCATGTACTCTGGTGCTTGAGGCGGCTACGCTGGGTGACGGAGGCGAGATATTTGTCTTCGACATGGGCCAACCGGTTAAGATCCTTGATCTGGCTAAGAACATGATTCGCCTGGCTGGATTCCGTCCCGGTGTGGACATAATGATCACATTCACAGGTCTCCGTCCTGGTGAGAAACTCTACGAAGAGGTGCTCAATGCTCGCGAAACCTCACTGCCCACCACCAACGAGAAAATCATGATTGCTCAGGTGCGCGAACAGGATTACGATGTCGTCAACAAGATGGTCAACGACCTTATTAACATTGCTTCCGAAGGGCGTGATATGGCTACCGTCGCTCAGATGAAACGCATCGTACCTGAATACAAAAGCAAAAACTCTATTTACGAACAACTCGACTAATCCAATCTCATGGCATATAAAGCTTTAATATTACTTCCCCTCATCGCGTGCCTTCTCACATGGTGTGTCTTTCCCTTCACCGTGTGGATTGCTAAGCGATACAATATTGTTGACAATCCCGATGCACGCAAGTTGCAAAAAGAACCTATCCCCGTTCTCGGTGGAGCAGCAGTGGCAATCGGCATCTTTATCCCGCTAATCATTGCTGCCGTTGTCTTCCACGTGCCTATGCTCATTATCGAACTCGTCATCATGGTCATGCTCCTATTCATCGGCATCACCGACGATATCTATGGTCTTCCGGCATGGTTTCGTTTCATGGTCGAACTCATCTTCATGTGGTTCTTCGTATGGAACACCCAGCTGCTGCTCAACGACTTCCAGGGTCTCTGGGATATGAAGGACCTGTCCATGTACGTATCCCTGCCTCTTTCGCTAATCGCTGGTGTGGGCATCATCAATGCCATCAACCTCATCGATGGTGTTGACGGCTATTCATCCGGCTACGGTATCTTTGCCAACCTCTTGTTTGCCGTTATATTCTTTATGGTTGGTGACACCACTCGCGGACTCTTCTCGGCTATATGCGTGGCATCTCTCTTGCCCTTCCTGCTGCACAATGTCTTTGGTAAGAAAAGCAAGATGTTCATTGGCGACGGAGGCTCGCTGCTCATCGGTTTCATCTTGGTATGCAATGTCTTTGCTCTCTTCTCCACCTACTCTCACTCGGGCCAAGTGATCTGTGAACATGGCGTAGGCGTAGTGGCTATGGCATTGGCTATCCTATGTATTCCTGTCTTCGACACACTGCGAGTGATGTTCAATCGTATGCTGCACGGCATATCACCCTTCACTCCCGACAAAACGCACCTGCATCACCTCTATATCGATATGCACTTCTCACATGTCGGTACGTCCATGTCCATCATCGGCACTAACATGCTTATCGTGCTCATCTGGTGGCTTAGCTATAAATGCGGAGCAAGCATCAACCTGCAATTCTATATCGTTGTTGCTCTCGGCATCCTCGCCACATTTGTATATTATCCCGTTATGCGCATCTGCCAAAAGCGCAATAATAGACTTTGGCAATTCATGCTTCGCATGGGGCAGAAGACCCACTACGAAGAAAAAGGTATTTGGTTAACACTTCAACAAATTGTAGATTATGGCATTTTTTGATTTTCTAAAGCGTAATAAACCCGCTGAGCAAGAGGCTCAACAGCAACAAACCCTTGACCGGGGACTCGAGAAGTCCAAGACTTCCGTCCTCGATAAGATTAGCCGCGCCATTGCCGGTAAATCCACCGTTGACGACGATGTCCTTGATAACCTTGAGGAAGCGCTCATCACCTCTGACGTAGGCGTCGAAACCACCCTACGCATCATCGAGCGTATCCAGCAACGTGTAGCTCGTGATAAGTATCTCGGCACGGACGAACTCAATCGTATCCTCATTGAGGAGACATGCGCCCTGCTGGCTGAGAACGAACCTATCGACGAAGTCGTTAAGTCCGACTCCGATCCATATGTTATCATGGTTGTTGGCGTTAATGGTGTCGGCAAAACTACCACCATTGGCAAACTCGCCTACCAGTTCAAAGCTGCCGGTAAGAAAGTCTATCTCGGCGCTGCCGACACCTTCCGTGCCGCTGCTGTAGAGCAACTCTGTATCTGGGGCGAACGCGTCGGAGTGCCAGTCATCAAGCAGCAACAGGGCTCCGATCCTGCATCTGTCGCCTTCGACACTCTTCAATCGGCTAAAGCCAACGGAGCTGATGTTGTTATCATAGACACGGCCGGACGACTTCATAATAAAGTCAACCTCATGAACGAACTCACTAAGATAAAAACAGTGATGCAAAAGGTTGTTCCTTCTGCACCACATGATGTCATGCTCGTTCTTGATGGCTCCACAGGCCAAAATGCCTTCGAGCAAGCCAAGCAGTTCACACGTGCCACCCAGGTTACTTCACTGGCTATAACAAAATTGGACGGAACTGCCAAAGGAGGAGTCGTTGTTGGCATTTCCGACCAATTTCATATTCCGGTTCGATACATAGGTCTTGGCGAAAAGATGGAAGACCTTCAGGTATTCAACCGCGAGAGCTTTGTCAAGAGTCTCTTAGTCGTTCATTAACGGCGTCCTCCTCATCCTCGTGTGGATCCGCTACTGCCGCCACCCATGGCTCTGCTGCCGCCGCCTCCACCGCCATAGCTTGCACTTCTGCTGGCTCCACCACCGCTGTAACTGCTGTGGCTGCCTCCGCTGTAGCTACTTCCTCCGCTATAGCTGCTCGAGCTGTGTCCACCGCTATAGTTGCTGCGTGATGCACCTGAGTTATACGATGCTGCACTGCGGCTACTTGTTGATGAAGCGCTGCGGGTAGCTCCTGCGTTGTAACTGCTGCGTGATGCCGTATTGGCGCTGCGGGTCGAACTTGCGCTGCTACGCGTTGCTGTTGCGTTTGCACTACGTGTTGCCGTCGTGTTCGCACTGCGGGTAGCATTGCTGGTGTGCGCTGTTCTGCTCACTGCTGTATTCGAGCTTCCAAACGTCCTGTTCGCTGCACTGGCTGAACGGGTAGCGCTTGCCGAACGGTGCTCTCCTCCTCCGCGAACCTCTCCTGCTGAGCGCGTAGCACCTGCACCTCGTGTGGCAGTAGCTGTTCTGGTTGAACTGGCATTCCTGCTCGCTGCCCTGTATTCATTGGTGTTTACGCGGGTTGCATTAGCGTGAGTGCTGCGAGCGCGTTCGCTCATCTCTCTGGCTGCAGGACGGATATGTCTTGTGCTGGCATACGTGCAACGAAAGTCTCTGTGGCAGTATGCATGGCAGTGGTGATGATAATAATGCCAATCCATCAGCGGCCTGTGATACCACCAGCCGGGCCAGTAACCCCAGTAATAAGGCGAGTACCAGGCAGTCCAGTAGGGACTCCAGAACCAATCGTATATATAAGGACGATATACATATACCGGCTCGATGATTATCTCTGTACCATATACTTTCTCATCGCCGATAACTTGTACAGTTACGTTGCCGTCATCATCTTTCTCAACATATATTGATGCAACATCCTGATAGATATCCTTTGCCAGCACTGCTTGCAATACTATCAGCCTCTTGTTGCCTTCACCCGTCTCTATAACCCTCAGGTAATCGATATTCCCGTCACCGTTCAAGTCGAGGTTACAGAACGACGAGTCTGGGTTGTTGAGCATCGACTCGAACTCCTCCAGGTCCTTTGCTTCTGAGAACAGTTTAGCCACTACCTTCAAGTCCAGATTCTCTGCAATGCTCTTGCTCGTTGCCGATACTGTTATTTCTTCATCGGCTCTCACTGATGCCACCGACATCGTCAGTGCAAGCATCATCAATAGGTAAACTCGTTTCATAATTCTAACTTTTTACGGGTTAATACTCACTTATGCTTTTGCAAAAGCCGTGCCAAACTCGCTCATCACACCATTTTAAGCTCGTGGTGCATCTTTTCTTTCTTAGTGCGCATATAGCGCTCATTATACGGATTAGGCTTTATCTCTATGGGTATATTTTCCACTATCTCTATGCCGTAACTCTCCAGTCCAACGCGTTTAACAGGATTATTGGTCATCAGCCTGAGCTTGCATGCTTTCATCTCGCGCAGTATCTGAGCTCCTACGCCATAATCCCTCTCATCCGGACGGAATCCCAGGTGCACATTGGCTTCCACCGTGTCATCGCCTTGCTCCTGCAGTTTATATGCTCTGATCTTATTCATCAGTCCTATGCCGCGTCCTTCCTGACTCATGTACACCACTATGCCTTTGCCCTCCTGCTCTATCATCTGCATGGCCTTATGCAGTTGCTCTCCGCACTCGCAGCGCTTGCTGCCGAATATATCACCGGTCATGCAGCTGCTGTGTACACGGCATAGCACGCTGTCCTTCTCCGTCCACTCGCCCTTAGTCAGCGCTATATGCTCCAATCCGGTGCTCAGGTCCCTGAACGGTGTCAGCATAAACTCGCCATATTCCGTCGGCAGCATCACTGTCTCTCCCCTTTCTACCAGGCTGTGTCCTTCCTCTCCTCCTTTTAGGGAGGAGTCGGAGGTAGGCTTCTCCCCCTTCTCCAGCCTATACGCTATCAGGTCCTTTATGCTTATCAGCTTCAGCCCGTATTCCTTTGCCACTTCTTCCAGTTGCGGTAGCCTTGCCATCGTGCCGTCTTCGTTCATTATCTCTATCAACGCTGCTGCAGGTCTCAGTCCTGCCATGCGAGCCAAGTCAACAGCTGCCTCGGTATGTCCTGCACGTTGCAGCACACCACCCGGTTTGGCATATAGCGGATTGATATGTCCGGGCCTACCAAACGTCTCCGGCTTAGACTTGGGGTCCGACAATGCCAATATCGTTGCAGCCCTGTCCGCAGCACTCACTCCCGTAGTGCATCCTTCCAGTTTATCTACCGTCACCGTGAACGGTGTTCCCAGCATCGACGTGTTCTGTGCCACCTGATGTATCAAGCCCAACTCAGCGCACCTCTCCTCTGTCAGCGGTGCACATAGCACACCCCTGCCATGCTGAAGCATGAAGTTTACTTTCTCCGCATTGATCTTCTCAGCTGCTATCACAAAGTCGCCTTCATTCTCCCTCTCCTCATCATCCACAACAATTACGAACTTACCTGCACGGATATCTTCTATTGCCTCTTGAATTTTGTCCATATATATTCTTTTGTTTTCTCGTATATCTTAATCCATACCTCCGGATTGAATAATCCTGAGTCTGTCGCTGCCTTATATGTCAGGAATATGCCTATCGGCAGCAGCACAAAACTGCTCAGCCACATGCCTTGCCAGCATGGCCACAGTGCCTCCTTAGCCATGCGGTAACCCACATTGTCTATGATGTAGTATATGATGAATAGCACCACCGATATCACCACCGGTGCGCCCAGTCCGCCCTTCCTGATGATGGCACCAAGCGGAGCACCGATAAAGAAGAATATCACGCACGCAAATGCCAACGTAAACTTCCTGTGCAGCTCTATCTCATGCTTGCGTATATACGTCTGATGGTCATGCAGCACTATCGAGTTATAGTCCACTTGGTCCTTTTTGTTCCTTGCAAAGTCCAGCGCAGCCTTCATTGCCCTGTACTTCTCTTCTGCCGTCAACGCCGCATACAGGCTGTCTATATCATGTGCCTTACGCTCCTCACGCGTCAGCTCCGGCAGGGGCTCTTCTATGCTGCGATGCTCGCGCATGAAGTAATTGCGCTCCACCAATGCCGTACTCTGCTCTCTGCCACGCTCACGCATCACGTTCTTTGTCGAGTCTATCGAGCTATATAGCTTTGCTATATCCTTTGCCACATGCTGGTCTTTCAGCGCGTCGTCATTAAATCGTGCCAACTCCGTCGAGAAGTCTATCAGTATCTTCTTCTCTGCAAACGACTCACGTCTGTATGGTATGTTCTGCATCGACCTGGTCGCACGCTGCTGCTGTTCATTCAGGTTCTCAAAACTCTCGCCGCTGTATAGGCATAGCAGCAGGTACTGCTTGTCTGCCGTGAAATACACCTTTCCCGAATCGGCCACCATCACCGTCGCATCACGGAATCCCTTCGTATAGTCGTATATCATCAGGTCCGTGAGCATACCCGTCCTCACATTCTTCTTCCTAACGTATATATTGTATCCGCTCAGTCCGTCATAAAACTCACCTGCCGGTATATCCAGCTCCGGTGACTTCTGCCTCAGCGAGAATATCAGCGCCCATAGTTTTACCTGTGTCACAGGAAGTACGTAGTTCGAAAATAGCACTGCACATATCGCTATCACGCTCACGCCAACCGTCAACGGCCGCATAATCCTGAATAGCGATATTCCCGCTGCCTTCATGGCTGTCAGCTCAAACTGCTCACCCAGGTTTCCAAAGCTTATCAGCGAGGCCAGCAGTATCGATAGCGGCAAGGCCAGTGGTATCACCGATGCCACAGCGTATATAAAGAACTCTGCCAGCACCTTCATCTCAACGCCCTTGCCCACCAGATCCTGCACATGCATCCATACAAACTGCATCAGCAGTATAAAGATGCAGATAAACAGCGTCGCCAGCAGAAGCGTAAAGAAGTTCTGCAGCAAGTACCAGTCTATTTTCTTAATTATTTTCAACCTTCCAAATTCTCACTTACAAAGATTAGCGGCAACAAATCTTTGGCGCTCTCAAATACGTAAATCTCATCTTCGCCGTACAGTATCACTTCCATCTTGCCGCCATACCTGTGTTCCGTCTCTGTCATTACCTGACGGCACGCACCGCAGGGCGAACCCGGTACCTTAGTGAACTGTCCATTTGCATTGCATGCTATCGCCAGTGACACTACCGGCAGGTCCGGATAAACAGCTCCCGCTGCAAATAATGCCGTGCGCTCAGCACATAGGCCGCTCGGATAAGCAGCGTTCTCCTGATTGCTGCCGCGGACTATCGTTCCGTCGCTCAGTCGCAAGGCCGCACCTACGCGGAAGTTCGAATACGGACTGTACGAATTGTTCGTCTGCTCCTTGGCAATGTCCACTAATGCACGCTGATCTGCTGTCAATTCGTCATAGCTGCATTTTAGCATTTTACTCTTCAATTCGATTGTTTTCATGATATTGTGTTATTTATAGTTTTTCCAATGCT
>JAGCSQ010000068.1 GCA_017964045.1 Paludibacteraceae bacterium | reverse complement strand
CCAAAGGTCGCCCAAAGGTCGCCCAAAGGTCAACCAAATGTGACGCAGATGTAACCCAAAGGTAAATCAGAGGTCACAGAGGCTATGAGGAGACTACAAGAATGAGAGGAGTGGTGTTACGTTCGGTCCTCAATTATTTGTTGTACCTTCGGCCCTCCCACTTACTTTCAGCAAGCGGGTTCCCGCCGAATTTACGTTCGCTCGCTTGAGCGAACAACAAGGTTTTTTACACTAAAAAATTCAAATAAATTTGATTTTTATCGTCAAATCCTTGTGTGTTCCAAATAATTGTAGTAAATTTGCAGCCGTTATGCGAATATTCAATTTACCGGGGCGGGTATGTGGTACCGCCGACATACGTAAGATAGCTGCTGAGTGCGGCGATGAAAAGTACGTGCTGATATGTCTTCGTGACAATATCAAGTGGGTTCATTACGGCCTTGAGCGAATGGTTCAGGTCGCTGACGACACCAACGCTGCAATGGCTTACTCAGACCGTTTCAATCCTGAGCCGGCACCGGTCATAGACTATCAGTCGGGGGCATTGCGTGATGACTTTGACTTCGGCTCAGTGATGCTCTGGCGCGTCGCTACTCTTCGTCAGGCTGTAGCCGAGATGGATGTTGACTACCAATATGCCGGACTATACGACCTGCGTCTGCGTGTCAGCCGTCATGGCGCTCTTGTGCATATACCGGAGTTCCTCTATTACGAAGTAGAAACCGACCTGCGCAAGTCGGGAGAGAAGCTCTTCGACTACGTTGACCCGAAGAACCGTGCCGTACAGGTTGAGATGGAGCAGTGCGTTACGGCTCACCTCAAGGCTATCGGCGGATTCCTTGCACCGCGATTCAAAGACGTGGACCTCAAGGCCGGTGATTTTGAATATGAGGCATCAGTGGTTATCCCATGCCGCAATCGTGTGCGCACTATCGGTGACGCTATCAGTAGTGCCATCAATCAGAAGGTCAGAGCACCATATAAATATAACGTCATCGTTGTTGACGACAACTCCGTTGACGGCACAGTAGATATTATCAAGAGCTTTGGCGACCAGATTATCTATATCGCCCAAGACCCGACTTGGCATGCTATCGGTGGCAACTGGAACGCCGCTCTGCACCATCCTAAGTGCGGACGCTTTGCTCTGCAACTTGATAGCGACGACACTTACTCTGACGAACATACCGTTCAGCGCTTTATAGATGCTTTCCACGAGCAGAACTGCGCAATGGTTGTGGGTACTTACCGAATGACCGATATAGACGGTAATCCGCTGCCTCCCGGCGTGATCGACCACCGTGAGTGGACTCCTGATAACGGACGCAATAACGCTCTGCGTATCAACGGACTGGGTGCCCCACGTGGTTTCTATACTCCGCTGCTTCGTGAGCTCAACTTCCCGACAACCAAGTACGGCGAGGACTATGCCGTTGGACTGCGTGTCAGCCGCGAGTACCAGATAGGTCGTATATACGAGGTTATGTACAACTGCCGTCGTTGGGACGATAACAGCGACGCTAACTGCGATATCATTGCCATGAACCGCAACAACTGGTACAAGGACCGCCTGCGTACGTGGGAACTGGAGGCTCGTATAGCTCTTAATAAACGATAACCGATGAAAAGTATCAGATATAAAATATCGCTTATCTTGTTGCTGATGGCTTTGCCTATCGTCGCTCAGGTTGACAGTGTTCCTGCTGAGGGATTCTGGCTTCGCTACAGCAAGCGCCCTCGTATGGTAGCTCGTGACACGGCTTATGAAGCGCGTCAGATGCGACTGGAAGCCAAGCGTGTGCGCTTTGTCTATGATGTTGACTTCGACGCTTACTTTGATAACCGCGAATACGACACACGTTACCAGATGCCGCAGACAATATTTAACACGCGTCTGTCGCCGTCGGTAGGTGTTCGCATCCGCGACTATAGTGGCGGCAAGCACACACTCATGGCTGGTGTTCGTTACACACAGCGTCTTGGTGGTGACTGGAAAGATGTTCAGTTTGACCCGACAGCCTTCTATCGCTATCAGTTCAGAGGCTTTGACTTGGCTCTGGGTGCTATTCCTTACGAGCAACGACTGCGTGCTCTGCCTGATTGGCTGCTCTACGACTCGATTGCCTACTGGCACCCGAATATACAAGGTGCTCTCTTCCAATATTCAGACCATCGCGGCTACGTATCTCTTATGTGCGACTGGCGTGGCGCACGCACTTGGTCACGCCGTGAGATGTTCCGTATCATTGCTGATGGTGAGTACCGCCATAAGTGGCTTCTCGTCGGTGGACTGGCTCACCTTAATCACACTGCCTGTACGGACGAGAATGGACCTGAAGAGTCGCTCTTTGATGATATAAACGTTAATGTTAACCTTGGTGCTGACCTGACAAAATACACTCCGTTGGACTCGCTTTCCATACGAGCCGGATATATCTACGGCTTTGCCCGCGAGCGCCGCGTCAGCGATACTCGTCACGTACACGGATTGCTGATAGAGTTATATGCTAATTGGTGGTTCATCGGACTCAAGAACACATTCTACTACGGCAATAACCTGCAACCGCTGCGTCATCGTATCGGTGCAACAATGTGCCAGGGCGACCCGTTCTATCAGTCGCCGCTGTATAACCGTACAGATATATTCCTGTATCTCTACCGCTCGTCGTTCGTTAACTTCTACTTCTCGTGGAATATGCACTACGACGGACATATGCTGCAGCACCAGCAACAGATTATAGCCCGATTCTCGCTTGACGGAGTGCTCAATCATAAAGGCGATAAACCATACCTGAGAGGATTGTTTGATAAATAAGTTATGACTACCTTCGACCAAATAATGATATCCCTGCGTCGTGGCGAATATGCTCCGGTGTATATGCTGTGTGGCGAGGAACCGTATTATATAGACGTTGTCTCAGACTTCATCGCTGCAAACGCACTTGACGAGATGGCACGTGAGTTTGACCAGACCATCCTCTACGGTAAAGATCTGCAGGGTGCTGATATCACTCCTGCCATCGGCTTGGCACGTGGTTTTGCCATGATGGGCGGACGCAAGGTCGTCATCGTCAAAGAAGCGCAGTCAATAAAGAAGTGGGATGCCCTCAACTTGTATATGGACAACCCGCAACCCGATACCGTTTTGGTCATATGCTATAAGTACGGCAATCCGGATAAGCGACTTAACCTGTGGAAGACCTTCGAGAAGCGTGGCGGCGTGATGATGCAATCGGATAAACTGCGTGACAACCAGGTAGAGCGCTGGATAAACGATTACCTCAAAGCTGAACTACCTAAGCACCCGGGACCGGAACTGACCGTGTCGCCTAATGTGCCGGCTCTGCTGGCAGCGCACCTCGGCACAGACCTTAGTGCTATCGTCTCAGCAGTGGATAAACTCATTACCGGACTACCGGAAGGAGCAACAATTATTGATGCCGGTATGGTTGAGCGTAATGTGGGTATAAGCAAAGACTATAATGTCTTTGAACTGCAGGACGCTCTCATCAAGGGTGATGCTCTCAAGGCTAATCGTATCACTCAATACTTTGCGTCATCTAAGGACCACCCGATGGTCAAGGAACTGGGCATCCTGTATAATTTCTTTGCCAACCTGATGATATACCACTACCTGCCTGATAAGTCAGAGCGTGCCGTAGCACCGGCTCTGGGTATATCGCCGTACTTCGTACGTGACTACGCTGCGGCTGCGCGTCGTTATTCGGCCGGCAAGACGTTTAAGATTATAGGCTACTTCCGCGATACAGATGCCCGGCTCAAGGGCATCAATAACCCTTCGGCTAAAGACGGAGACCTGTGGAAGGAATTGATTTATAAGATATTACACTGAAATGAAAGCAAAACAAGGATTTAAGTTGCGCCCGCTGGGCGATGAGTATATTTTGATTGGTGAAAGCATTGAGCAAATCAACTTCAATAAGATGATTACGATGAACGAGTCGGCTGCTTATCTTTGGCAGAAGGTGGCGGATGGACGTGATTTTGACGCTCAGGCTTTGGCTGATCTCCTCTGCGAGGAGTACGAAGTTTCTCAAGAGCAAGCTCTTGCAGATGCTAAGACTACTGCCCATTCATGGCTCGATGCAGGCATAGCTGAATAGCCGATTTTTAAGACTGATAGTAATATTTGGCAATATTTTTACGCATAAAACATACGTTTTATTAAGAAAGAGTGTCCATCTATTGTGAAAACGCAGGTGTAATTTTGCCACTTGCGTTTTTTGTTGTAATTTTGCAGTCGGTAAAAATTGGTATTGTCTATTTTAAATAAGGAAATAATGAAAAAGCTATACGTAACTCTCTGCGCTCTGCTCTTCTCCCTAATCAGCTTTGCAGCGCTTAGTTATAACACGACTCTTACTGAAACTGTTTTCAACAACTCCAAGAGCAACGCTGTTGGTGCTGTTGATTGGGAAGGCGGTATTCGTCTGGGATTCCAAAGGACGTTTGGAGTTCAGATGCCTGGTAACTGGGACGAGAAATCTGTGGTTGTAGCATTGGCAACAAACTCTGTACCCTATCAGTTGAGTTTTAAGTTGCACGGTCAATGGCCCGACCTGACTAATGTCTCAACTGCTACAAAAACAGACTATAAGGTGTTCGAGAGTCCTGATAACTCTAATTGGACAGAGGCATTCTCTGCCAACTACTGCAGTGAAGAAGAAAGTAGTACATATACCGCAAGCCTCAAAAAATCTACTCGTTATTTGAAGTTCTTCTACTCGGGTAACTATTCGGGTACATTCTCTGCAGTTCTAGTTACTGACCAGAAGTATATTTACGACCCGAGTAGCGATCATATTGACTTCGGAACAAAAGCTCTTGGTGCTGATACGCAGACCGAATCTGTATCTATAGAGTGGTGCAACCTGCCGCAGTTCACTATCACACAGCTTCACCCGGAGTTCTTTACCGTATCACCTACTTCCTTTGGCGCACAAGCTACCTTTGGTACCGCTAACATCGAGGTTCAATACGGTCATGATGTTCTTGGTGAGCATAGAGATACCTTAACTATCACAAACGGAGAATACACTAAATACGTATATATCGTTGGTGCAACCGACCGTCGTCCGCAACAAATCCTGTGGAACGAAGCTCTTTCTTCTACAGGCTTTGTCCTGACAGCAGGTGAGGCGTTGCCTAACGCTGATGTCGCTGTTATTGCAACGGCAACTAACGGCGGACAGGTCACTTACACGACTTCTAACGCTTCGATTATTTCTGTTTCTACTGATGGTACACAATTGACGGCCGTTGGTAATGGAACAGCTGAAATTACTGCGTATCAAGCCGGTGACGACCACTATGCACCTGTGTCGGCTACGCAAACATTTACGGTCACATCCGCTACCAAGCAGAGTATCACTTGGAATGATGACCTGCTAAGCATGCAAGTAGGTGGCGAGCCGTTCTATCTGTCTGCTTTTGCAAGCAGCAACGGTCCTATCACATATAGTGTTGATGACAACTCTGTCGTATCCGTTTCTGACGGAGTACTGACTATAGTCGGTGAGGGCGAAACTGTCATTACTGCAACCCAAGAGGGTGGAGTAATAGGTGGTGAAACATACGCTCCTATTTCTGTTACTAAAGTAGTTGTGGTCATCAATCCGGCTAACGGATGTACCGAATATGCTCTTAATAATAGCGGCTTTGATCTTTCTTCTAGTAGCCGAGAGTTTACTTTAGCAGGTGCTCCTTCCGTAGTCCGCTTCCACGCTTATCACGACACGAAGTCCGGTAGTTGGGGACAAGTATCGTATGCGGCACTAATCGTAGAGGAGTATGCTACGCGTAATGGCGTAACTGAGTGGTACACAGTCTTTAATGAGGTTGTTGCTGAGTCATCGCAGGCTTACGGTCAGAACGGACAGATACCTCTCACTGAGAACGCTACTAAGATACGTTTCCGTACAGGTGAGACTGCTACAACGCACATAAGCAATATCTATGTCATTCGTAAACCTATCTTGACGGCTTCTGTCACGGAGATTAACGAAGAGGTAGAGTGCAACACTCTCTATTCCAAGACTATAACCATTCGCCATCAGAGCATAGACAAACTACGTGCTACCGTTACCGGTCCGTTTACGCTGGATAAGACTCTTATCGGTAGCGGCTGCTCGGATATAGCTAATGACGAGTTGACATTCTCCTTCATGCCGACAGAGAAAACAACCTACACAGGTACACTTACCATTACTGACGGCAAGACCACTAACGGTCACACTATAGAGATTCCTATCACTATCACGGCTACCGGTCTGCGTCAGCTTATTCAAGACTGGACGCTGGATGCTGAGTTTACAGGCTTTGATAATCCTATCGCTCTCAATGCAGTTGCTACTTCCGGTTTGGCTGTTGAGTACTCAAGTTCAAATACAGATGTTGCTCGTATAGAGAACGGCACTCTTATTGCTGTCGCTCCCGGTACAGCTGTTATCACGGCTTCACAACCTGGTAACGATAAGTTTGACCCTGCTCCTGAAGTGCAGAAGACGGTTACCATCAATTATGCTGACGCAACTATCACTACCGCACCGACGGCTAACACTATCAACTATGGCGAAGCGCTCTCTTTGGCTATTCTGACAGGCGGTGAAGCTAATGTGCAAGGATCATTCCGTTGGGAACTGGCTCCTGAGACCATTCTTCCTGTCGGAGAGCATGCGCTTAACGTCATCTTTGACGCAGCTCAGCCGGCTCTCTTTGATGCGGACACAACGCAAATAGTACTGACCGTTCGCCCTGCTATCACCTATGGTGAACAACTGCTGACCATTTGTGCCGGAGATAGCATTGAGTATCACGGTGTTTGGTACAAGCAGGCCGTTTCTACACAGATAACCATTCTCAACGTTTTAGGTGGTGATTCCATCATCGATTTGACGGTGGCTGTTAATCCTGTATTCAACACTCCTATTTCGGCTGTTATATGCGCCGGAGAAGAATATCCGTTTGCCGGCAAACAACTCACAGAAAAGGGAACATACGTTGACTCCCTTAAGTCTGTTGACGGCTGCGATAGCGTAGTTGTATTGGATTTGAATGTGGCAGATAAGTATATCTTCCCGGAGACACATACTATGTATGTCGGTAAGGCTGATACATGGCATGGCAAGGACCTGTCCGTTTATGGCGTGGGTGTACACACAATCTATGACTCGCTCAAGACTGAAGTTTATGGTTGTGACTCCGTTTACGTGCTGACGCTTACGGTTAATGTCCTGCCTACATCATCTGAGGAGCTTGAGGCTATCGTTTGCCCGGGTGACTCTATCGAGCATGACGGTAAGTTCTATAAGGTTGGTGAGCACGAATTGCGTTATCAGAATATCTACGGTGGTGACAGCGTCATCAACCTCATCGTCAGCGAGACGCAAACGTACTTCTTCACCGACACTCGCACTCAGTACGTTGGTAAAGCCGGTGACTGGCGTGGTAAGGACCTGTCGGTATATGGCGTAGGTGAACACTTCGTTTATGACTCACTCAAGACTGAGGTTTACGGTTGCGACTCTGTATATCGCCTGACGCTTACTATCGAAGCACTGCCTACGTCAGAGAGTGCTGTAAGCGCTAAGGTCTGCCCTGGTGAGACTATCGAATTTGATGGCAATAGATTTGGTGCAGGTGTACACGCTCTCCACTACACCAACGTCTTAGGTGGTGACTCAACAGTAACGCTTACCGTTTCTCTCTATCCGACCTACGAGGCTAATCCTGAGATTCTGGAGATATTCGAGCATGCTAACGAGACATGGAACGGTCATGATTTGAGCGTTTACGAAGTAGGTGTTTACTCTATCCTTGATACTTTGCCCACCGTTAATGGTTGCGACTCTGTTGTTTCGCTTGAGCTTTGGGTTAACGAGCTGCCTACAACCTACGGCAGCGACGGTGCTACCATCTGCCCGGGAGAGAAGTTCGTTTATCAAGATTCAACGCTCACAGAGGCACGTAAGTACCGCTTTACACTCGTAAATGGCTTTGGTGGCGATAGTATAGTAACCTTTACGCTCAAACATTATCAGGCTTATTCGGTTGAACAGAACCAGACTATCACCTTTGGTGACCCTGCTATCGTTTGGCACGAGCAGACAATCGAGAACCTGAATGCAGGCAACTACACCTATATAGATACACTGCCTACCGTCAATGGTTGCGATAGTATCTGCACCTTCCATCTAACGGTTAATAAAGCTCCGCAGACTATCATCTGGGAGAATACCTTGCCGGATACTCTGATGGTTGGCGAGACCGCTCCTCTGGCACCTGCCGAGTCATCTGTAGGATTGGAGATTAGCTACCACGTCAGCGGCGAAGCCTTTGCAGAGTGGAACGGCACGGAAGTGCTGGCTATTGCTGCAGGTACAATCACCGTTACTGCTTCACAGCCGGGTAACGAAAACTACTTGCCGGCAGAGCCTATATCAGTATCACTCGTCATCGACGAAGTAACGGCTCTGGAGGACCTGATTATCAACGACATGCAGGCACGCAAACTTATGCATAACGGCGTCATCTATATTCTGCGTAATAATGCAATCTACGACCTGAATGGACAACGCATTCGCTAAATATATCATCGGCACTCTATGCCTCTTCTGTAGCCTGACTTTGTCAGCTGCAGGACGTGTCGGATATGCTACACACTATATCTGTAAGGGCGACACATATATGTTCCTTGGTGTTGATGTCTCGGCAGAGGGAACTTATCAGTTCAGCCTCAAGACAGTCAATAACGAGGATAGTACTCTCTACTTGACTATAGCACATTATCCGACGTACAAGCAGACGTTCTATCCCGTGCCCACACAGGGTGATACACTGCATATTAAGGGGCAGGATGTCATCTTTGAGGTTGGCAAGCGTTACGATCTGCGTGATACTCTACAGACCGTCGCTCACCAGTGCGACAGCATTGTTCGTTATGTGGTTAATAAGGTCAATCCCAGAACTTACCTTGTCGAGGAGTTTGATACCGTTCCTCGCGACTCCGTGCACGTCTGGCACGATAAGATCGCGGATACCTCTGTGCCCGGTACGGTTGATGTTTATGACTACCAATACTCTATCTATGGCGCTGACAGCACTATCGTCTTGCACCTGTTTGTAGAGGACTGCCCCGTTCATGTTTCTACGCACGAGTTTAACCTCGTATGGCGTCAGGGACATCAAAAGACATGGTACATACATCACTTATCTAATTTGCAGCCGGGCGAATATACACTTACCTCAGGCACCTTCCTACGTGACAGCTACGGCTGTGATAGCCTGGAGATTATGCACTTGACCGTACTGCCGCGAACGACAGCTCTTAAGTTGGATACTATCTGTTCCGGAGATACGCTTTCCTACCTTGGTGACGACTACGTCAAGACCGGTCGTTACACCAAGACTATCGACAACCACCTTGGTGGTGACTCAGTCATAACTATTGACCTGTTTGTAGCGCCGACATATAACCGCAGTTATAATAAGACTGTCGTCTTTGGTACGGATGTCGCCTGGGCGGACTCTATAATCCCTGAGCCTCTGCCCGGATATTACACCCTGCACGATACAGCGGCTACTACGCTTGGCTGCGATAGCATATCTCACCTGACCCTCACGGTCAATAAGGCTGCTCAGTCGCTTAGCTGGGAATTTCTGTATGACACTGTCAGTGTGAGCGAGGTGCTGACGCTGGATGCTGAGGCTTCATCGGGATTGCCGGTAGAGTATAGCGTCTCTAACGACGCGATAGCATTTATTGACGGTAACACTCTATCGTTCATCCGCACAGGCGTCATCACCATCACGGCGGCTCAGTCGGGTGACAACAGATACAACGCTGCACGATCGATAGACTACAAACTCGTCATCATCCGTGCCACTGGCATTGAGGAGATTAAAGCACAAGACGGTAAATCATCAAGCCGTAAACTGCTTATCGACGGCCACCTGCTTATTCTTCGTGCCGGCAGACTTTACAACGCCCTTGGTCAAGAGTTATAGCAAATCTGTACGCTATTTTTATTCCCACATCATAGAGCAACTGGTTTTGCACCAGTTCCTGACCTTGTCTGTTGCCGCCAACAATTGGTGTCAACTCTCTATGTAGTGGAAAACCCTTAGTCATATCGCTTAGCATTAGTATGCTCTCTCTTGTTCCGGAGTCTATAGATTCACGTTTAAACGATATATCCGCATAAATGCCTACAGAAAGATATGACCTTTTATTCCTGCCTTCTTTCAGTAATATATCATAGCTCAGTTCCGTGCTTCCCCAAATTTGTGGTTTCATCTTTTTACTTGTCCCGCTATTGCGCTCACTAAACGACCGTGACGCTGCCAACGGCACAGACTCATAGACGGTGTTGTCTTCTCGGGGGTAATAGATTGATAGCGAGGCATTTTCTGCCACCTCTGTCCACGAACCGGCGAACGGAAAGACTATACGTGGACCGATATAGAAGTTTACGCCGTTCTTTTGTATCGCCAACTGTAGTGGTATGGAGACCGACCAGCGGGTGTACATCTCGCTTAGGTTACCTATCTTGTACCGAACTAACAAATCGTCGCCATAAAGGTCGTTGAAGTAGTACCTGTCCTCATAATCCGTTCTTCCATATCCCGCTCTGTGCATTTGTACGGACAAACCCATTTTGACACCGATGATAAAAGGTGAGTGGTATATGTAGTTTACGTCTATTGCCCCTTGCCCGCCAACGCGACCGGATACGTAAGTATGGTGCCCTGACCAATTGGCAATACCACCACGAGCACCAATCTCAATGATATGTTCGGCAAACGCTTGGCTTGCTATCATACACAATAATATCGTCAACGCTCGTCTCATGGTATCAGCACTTTTTCTATTCTGCTTCCGTCTTCATCCTCTATATATACTGCGTATATGTGCGGAGTGATGGCATATAATTTGCGATATATTCGTTGCTCATTTAGGGGCTTGATGGTTATAATATTCGATTGTATAACGCTTTCATTATCCATTGTAATATACATCTGGAATGTGCCTACCAGTCGTCCTTGTTCCGAATAGTCATCTTCTGTCGCTCCTGCAATTGGAACTTCGTCTTTATACCACTGATAACTTACGGGCCTATTATTGGGGAACAACTCTGCAACACGGTTATTATCTACGAGTAGCACATAGTCGTATTTATTGACTATTATCGGATATAATGTCTGTGACGATGGAGTTGCCGGTGTTGGTGGAGTGGACGGAGTAGGTGGATTGGATGCCGGAGGCGTTGGTGTCTCCGGAGTGTCGGGATTATCCGGATTATCAGGCGGGTTGGGCGTGTCAGGAGGAGTTGGCGTATCAGGATTGTCTGGTGTCTCCGATGGGGTCTGTGGTGATGGTGGTGTTGTCGGTATAGTATCCGTAGGTACGCTATCTACAGGAGTTACTGGTACTTCTTCAGGTACTTCCGTCCGCTCACAATGAGTCGTTCTTAGGTTGTAGATATTCAGTACACTATCGCAACCGCTTGCGCCTTCTGTAATTACGCGTTTTTCGGCACCAAAGTTAAACTGCACTCCATGCCACCTATATGGCATTGCTGTGTCACAGACTGTTGTGTCGTGATGCATAATGATGTATCCCGGACAAGTATCAATCGGTTGTGGTGGTATAACTATTGGCGTATCTATAGGTGTTGTCGGTACGGTATCTGTTGCCGTCGTGTCTATCGGAACCACAGGAGGAATACTATCGCACCAACGCACTTCTATATCGTCTATAGCGAAATCATCTCCCTCACCATCGGCCGCATTATTGAATACCTGCAGGTTGATGCTGTTAACGCCTGCCGGCACACGGTAATTAAATCCCACCAACCGCCACTGCGATGAGTTAGGCCAATCGTCTTTGCTCATATAAGTCGAGTCGTACGGAATAACGCCCGTATCATAGCGTTTCAGCAGTTGCCCGTCAGCAGGATTCGTGAGCGTAAACTTAAGCCTTGGATACACACTTATGCCCGTATTATTTACATAGTTATATGGCAATTGCACATTAGCCACGTACGCGCTAAACGAAACAATAGCGTTGTCAGTTAGTCCGTTTATCGTTGCTGTGTATAATGATGCCTTGTCGCACCTGCCGTTTACTTCCATAAAGTAGCCTCTGCCATAGTCATTAGGATAGGTGTGGTCGTCTTGTATAAACCATCTCGACCCACGCTCTATAGCTGTCTGTGACGTGTCACCAAGGCAGTAACCGGACTTGGTAACTATATACCTTCCGTTAACCATTATACCGCGCGAGTCGGTTAGCAGTTGACTATACTCCATACCTGCTACTGATGCCATCCTGACGCGTCTGTCGCTAACCTCATTGCCGCCAAAGTCCTCTTTGAATAGAAGCAATCCATCCATACATAATTCATCAGGCAGGGACTCTTGACAGCGTACCGCCTTAAGGTGGAAAGGTTCACTAACGGTGCGGCAGTTTTGTTTGTCTATGCCACCGCTGCCGGAGATGGCCATCTTGTACCAACCGGTGTTGGCTGCACTTATCTCCTCTATCACTAATGCTGACGAGTCGGCTCCGCTAATCGCTTCCCACGTCGTGCTATCCGACGAGAACCACCATTTATATTCCAGCGGGTGGGGGAGTGTGCCGTCATCATCAAAATTAATATCAAAGCGATGAGGTAGATCTTTGCATGCTGTATCTGGTGATATTATCTCCGGCCTGGGGGCACATAGACGTATCTCGATGTCATCAATTGCGAAATCATTGCCGCGAGAGGATATACAAGCATTCTTGATTATCAGTTTGATGGCTGTTCTTCCTGGTGGTACGGTAAAGTTCATACCCACAAGATTCCAGTGCGCTGAATGCCGCCATGGCTCCGGCATATCTTTATAACTTTTGTCCACGGGAATAGGCCCCGTCTGGTAAGTTATTAACTCTTCACCGGTCATAGGGTCAACCAGCACAAAACTAAGTTGCGGGTCACCGTTATTGTGGTCGTAATAGTATGAGTGATATGTTGTGATATTGGTCACATACGCTGAAAAAGTCAGTTTTGCACCTTCACACAGGTCGTCAATGGCAGTCTCAAATAGTGTGGCATTATCTGTTCGTCCGTCTATCTCCAGCAGATAACCGCGGGTATAGTCATTCGGGTACGTGTGGTCGTCCATAATGAACCAGTGTGAATAGTTATACCCTTCTGAATTGCGGTAGCCTACTTTCGTCAGCAAGTATCGCCCGCTGCCCATGCCTTGGCAGTTGGGTCTGCCATTACAGGTGGCAGTATCAAAGATCTGCATGTAACTGCTCGTCATACCCGGTGCCGGATCTATACCCGCAACCGGATCTTCCGGGTCATTACCTCCCAAATCCTCGCGAAAGAGCAATGTTCCGTCCATGCATAGGTCAGACGTTAGTTGGTCTTTACATAAACGTATCTCAATATCATCAATGGCAAAATCATTACCGGCTTTATTTGTTTGCGCGTTATTGGAAATCTGAAGAGTGATTGATGGAACTCCTGCAGGAACGGTGAAGTTCATTCCTACAAGTCTCCATTTTGATGAGTGTATCCAATCGGCATTTGACGTGTACGTGGTGTCGTAGGGTATGTCTCCCGTTTCATAACTTGCTAATTCTTCATTTGTTGTAGGATTGATAAGTGTGAATTTCAGTCTGGGATAAACATATTTCCATGGATTGATGATGTAATAATTCGCCATCTCAACATTAGCAATATATGCGAGGAAGGTCAATTCCTGGCCAACAACAAGGTCGCTAATGGTTTTTGTATAGAATACTTTATTATCAGCCCTGCCGTCCACTTCCATAAAGTAGCCGCGGTTGTAATCTCCTGGGTACGTGTGGTCGTCTTGTATATACCACTGAGATGCCCTAAATCCTGGATTGTTAACAGATGTGTCACCGTTGCAATACCCCATTTTTGTTACAAGGTATTTACCGGACCCCATCACTCCGAAGTTGTCTGTCAATAGCTGTGTGTATGTCATGCCGGGAACGGGAGTTGTGCTTACTCGCGGATCTTCCGGGTCATTGCCTCCAAAATCTTCGCGGAAGAGCAACGTTCCGTCCATGCAGAGATTATCTGTAGCACTCACCGGCAGTGAAAATGCCATCGGTAAAATGAATAACAATATCTGCAATACTCGTTTCTTCATTTCGCTGCAAAATTACTGATTATTTTGCATGCATGCAAATTTATTTGTGTATTTAATTTTTTTGTTGTAATTTTGCAGGCTGAATTGTAATATGGAGCAGAATGTGGTTATATTCAGGTCGTTTGCGAGTGGTAGTAGCGGTAACTGTTACTACCTCGGAACTCGTCAGGGCGGAGTCCTGATTGATGCCGGCATTTCTGCACGCACCATACAAAAGCATCTGCGTGATATGGAGCTTGACTTCCATAATATACGCGGTGTACTCATCACCCACGACCATGCCGACCATATTCGTGCCGTAGGTACGCTCGGCGAACGCGTTCATCTGCCCATATACACCACTGCTGAAATCCACGAAGGTATAGACCGCAACTACGGTGTGCGTGAGAAACTGCGCACATCGCGACGTTACTTCCAGAAGGGTGAGCCCTTCAGCATCGGCGACATGCAGATAACCACCTTCGGCATCAATCACGACTCCACAGACTGCCTGGGATATATCATTGACCTCTATGGCCAGCGATTCATGATCGCTACCGATTGTGGTGAACCCAATAAGGATATGGAGGCTGCACTGCAGACGGCCAACCATATCGTCATAGAGGCCAATCATGACGAGCACATGCTGCTTAATGGTCCGTATCCCACTTACCTCAAGGAGCGTATCCTGTCGCCACGTGGGCACCAGAGCAACGTCACCTGTGCTGAGCTTATTCAGCGTAACTGGCATGCCGGAATGCGAAATATATGGCTCTGCCACCTCTCACAAGAAAACAACGACCCCGACTTGGCTTATCAGACGGTAGCGGAAGCGCTGCTCGAGATAGATGTCCATCCCGGAGAAGATATATTCCTTAAGGCGCTGGAGCGTACGTCGCCCAGTCCTGTCTATACACTCAATGACGATATATGGAAAGATTAGTTATTATCCCTACTTACAACGAGAGCGAGAATATCGAGGCTATCGTTAAGGCAGTGATGACCTTGCCTATCGACTTTCATGTCCTTATCATCGACGACGGTTCGCCTGATGGCACTGCCGACCTGGTAAAAGCTATGATGCGGAACGAATACAACGACCGATTGTTCCTTATCGAGCGTGCCGGCAAGCAGGGACTGGGTACGGCATATATATGCGGTTTCCGTTGGGCTATTGAGCACCGGTATGAGTATATCTTTGAGATGGATGCCGACTTCAGTCATAATCCTCAGGACCTGCTCAAACTCTACGACGTTTGTGCTAACGAGGGGGCTGACGTGGCTATCGGTAGCCGTTATGTCAGTGGCGTTAATGTCGTCAACTGGCCGATGGGACGTGTGCTCATGTCGTATTTTGCAAGCAAGTACGTACGCTTCGTGCTCGGATTGCCCGTATGCGATACTACTGCCGGGTTCAAATGCTACCGTCGTCAGGTGCTGGAGACTATCGAACTCGATAAGATTCGCTTCAAGGGGTATGCTTTCCAGATCGAGATGAAGTTCACTGCCTACAAGTGCGGTTTCCGCCTGCAGGAGGTGCCTATCATCTTTGTCAACCGTGTGCTCGGCACCAGCAAGATGTCAGGAGGTATATTCAGCGAGGCACTGCTGGGAGTGATTCGTCTTAAGTGGTCGTCATTCTTCCGTAAGTATCCGCAGAAGAAAGTATAGAGTAGAGAGATTAGAGTTTAGTCAAATGAGTTTAGAGAGTAAAATCAGTCAGTTGTCAGCAGCCGCAGTTAAGACCCTTTATGGTATCGAGGCTGATGAACGTATGCTGCAGCTGCAGAAAACCCGCGCTGAGTTCGAGGGTGATATAACGCTTGTTGTCTTTCCTTTTGTCAAGGCTGCCCGCAAGGCACCGCAGGCTGTCGGAGAGGAGATAGGTAATTGGCTCATAGCTAATGGTGAGGGCCTGATTGCCAAGTTCAATGCCGTACAGGGATTCCTTAACCTGAGCATTTCATCGGCTTACTGGCTGAGCGAACTGCAGGCTATCTATGCCGACGAGCACTTCGGGGACGTGCGGAATGAGGAGCAGCCGCTCATGATGGTCGAGTACTCCTCACCCAATACCAACAAACCGCTTCACCTTGGTCATGTGCGTAATAACCTGCTGGGTTCGTCTATCGCGCGTATCCAGGAGGCTAATGGATGGAAGGTCATCAAGACCAACATCGTCAACGACCGAGGCATACATATCTGCAAGTCGATGCTGGCTTGGCTCAAGTTCGGCAATGGCGAAACACCTGAGTCGTCGGGCAAGAAGGGTGACCACCTCATTGGTGATTACTACGTACGCTTTGATAAAGAGTACCGCAAGCAGGTAGCCGAACTCGTTGCCGGAGGTATGGACGAGGAGACCGCTAAGCGTGAGGCTCCGTTGATGAAAGAAGCACAATCGATGCTCCTCAAGTGGGAACAGGGAGATAAAGAGGTACGCGAACTCTGGGCAATGATGAATAGTTGGGTCTATGCCGGCTTTGACGAGACCTACAAGATGATGGGCGTCAGCTTCGATAAGATTTATTACGAGTCCAATACTTACCTCGAGGGTAAAGCTGAGGTAGAGAAGGGACTGGCTGCCGGTAAGTTCTACCGCCGTGAGGATGGCTCCGTATGGGCTGACCTCACCGCTGACGGACTGGACGAGAAACTGCTGCTGCGTAGCGACGGTACGTCGGTTTATATGACTCAGGATATCGGAACAGCCAAACTCCGTTATCAGGACTATCCGATAGATAAGATGGTCTATGTCGTCGGTAACGAGCAGGAGTACCACTTCAAGGTACTCAGCATCCTCCTTGACCGTCTGGGCTTCCCCTTCGGCAAGGAACTGGTGCACTTCAGCTACGGTATGGTTGAGCTGCCTAACGGCAAGATGAAGAGCCGCGAAGGCACCGTCGTTGATGCTGACGACCTGATGGCTCAGATGATAGCTGACGCCAAAACACTATACCTCGAGAAATCCGGTACCCCTACAGCAAATGGGGCCCCCTCAAAAAGCGGCCGTGGTAACGGTTTTTGTGGGGAGAGCGGAGGCACAGGTTGCTTTAATTTCGACGGGGTCGAAAGTCCGTGCAACCCTGTTGCCGAACGCGACAGCGGTCATTCGAGCGACGAAATCGCTCGAATAGTGGGCTTAGGCGCACTCAAGTACTTTATCCTTAAGGTTGACCCGCGCAAGAATATGCTCTTCAATCCTGAGGAGTCTATCGACTTCAACGGCAACACCGGACCCTTTATCCAATACACCTACGCCCGCATCCAATCCGTATTGCGTAAGGCGTCTCCTACAGCAAATGGGGCCCCCTCAAAAAGCGGTCTTACAGCCGAAGTGGTCCTGTTTCCAAAGGAAACGGCGCTTATCCGCCGCTTGGCGGAATTCCCGTCAGTGGTACGTCAGGCAGGTGATGAGTTCTCGCCGGCAGTGATAGCCAACTACGCTTATGCCCTGGCGTGTGATTTCAACTCGTTCTACCACGACTATTCTATCCTCAATGAATCGGATGCAGCTGTGCGCTCAATGCGTCTAATGCTTTCGGCTTCTGTGGCTAAGGTCATAGAGCGAGCAATGTATCTCTTGGGTATTGAAGTACCGCAAAGAATGTAAAAAATCGCAAAAAGTACAGATTTATTTGCGTATATAAAAAATTAGCAGTACTTTTGCACCCACTTTCGGTTTTTTGTTTACTGTGTTCTTCCATCCGAGGATTACAGCGAAGCGAAAATCTAAAGAATCATCCGAGGATTACAGCGCAGCGAAAATCCGAGGATAGAGCGGAGGCACCGAGAACTTTAATGTCGCAGAGCGACAGTCCGCGTTCGAGGTTGCCGAACGCGATGGCCCAGATGGCGGAATCGGTAGACGCGCTGGTCTCAAACACCAGTGGAGCAATCCGTGCCGGTTCGACCCCGGCTCTGGGTACACAAAAAACTAATATTAATAATTAAAAACTAAATGTAACTAAAAGTCCCATCCGAGGATTACAGCGTAGCGAAAATCCGAGGATAGAGGAGCAACCGCGGTGACCCTTTGTCGTGTAGCGACAAACCTCGTCACAAGCGAGTTGCGACGAACGAAAGGAGGTGTATGCAATGATCGTAGTACCGGTAAAAGAAGGTGAGAACATCGAGCGCGCGATTAAGAAATTCAAACGCAAATTCGACAAAACAGGCGTCATCAAAGAACTGCGCCGTCGTCAACAATTCGACAAACCAAGCGAGGTTAAACGTATTCAAAAACAACACGCAATTTACGTTCAACAATTGCATGCTCACGACGATATGTAATAACGTCTATCCTCTAACCCTGCTTAGTCCGGCTCGCGACATCGCGACGGCTAAGGCAGCTATCCAAGCCGGCGCCGATGCAATATACATCGGCGCTGCGCGTTTTGGTGCACGGCATGCTGCAGGCAATAGCCTCGACGATATAGCCGAACTCGTGCGATATGCCAACCCCTATGGCGTTAAGGTCCTCGTCACGCTCAATACCCTGCTCACTGATGAAGAGCGACCCGAGGCGGTGGCTATGGCGTGGCAACTCTACGAAGCCGGAGTCTATGCTCTCATCATCCAGGACCTTACTCTCCTCAACGAGAACCTGCCTCCTATACGCCTGCATGCCTCTACTCAATGCGATAACCGCACACCTGAGCAGGTGGCGCACTTGCGTGACCTGGGATTCAAGTGCGTCGTGCTGGCACGCGAACTCTCTATCGACGAGATACGCGCTATACATGCTGCCGTACCTGATATCGAACTGGAAGCCTTCGTGCATGGAGCTCTCTGCGTCAGCTATTCCGGACGATGCTATATGAGTGAGGACCTGCTGGGACGCAGTGCCAACCGCGGCTGCTGTGCTCAGCTATGCCGACTGCGTTACGACCTGCTGGATGAAAACAGCGACCTCGTCCTCGACGACCATGGTCAGCCCATCGAGCAGCGTTACCTGCTCTCGCTCCAGGATATGGACCGCTCTATGTACCTCGGCGAACTCATCGACGCAGGCGTCACTACCTTCAAGATCGAAGGCCGCCTCAAGGATGCCGACTACGTCACCAACGTCACAGCCTTCTACCGCGATGCAATAGATAATCTTACAGCAAGCTCTGCTTGCGGTCACGTGTACAAAAGAACTTTTGTACCGTCTCCTGCGAAAACATTCCACCGCGGCTCCATCGACTACTTCCTGCATGGTCGTACGCCGCACATGGCTAATTTCGATACACCTAAATCTACAGGTGAGCATATAGGTGAACTCCTGGAGGTGCGTGGTAATATGCTTCGTGTACGCCTGCTGCCGGGCGTGGTGCTCCATAACGGTGACGGTCTGACCATTGCCGGCGAGGGCTTCAGCGTCAATGGCATCGATGGCTCCTGGATCAAAATCAACAAAGACCTTACTCTTACAGCCGAAGCCGGTCTTACAGCCGCAGGCGTTCCTACAGCCGCAGGCGGTCTTACAGGTGCATCGCACCGGTCCTACAGCGCTAGCGGTCTTACAGGCCAACGGCCGGTCACGTGTTTACACGTACCTTTGTACCGTAATCAGGACGTTGAGTTCCTCAAGTCCTTGCACAGCGAGCGTCGTATCCCTGTCGATATCGTCCTTGAGGACACGCCTACGGGTTTCCGTCTTACTATTGGTGACCGCAGTGCTGAGTTCACTGCTGACAAGCAGCTGGCCGATAATGCTGACCGTGCTATGGACACTATCCGTCGTCAGCTGAGCAAACTCGGTGACACTATCTACACCGTCCGCAACCTCACCTTACGCCTCACCAAACCTTATTTCATACCTATCAGCCAACTAAACCAGTGGCGTCGCGATGTCCTTGCCCTGCCACAAAAAGAAACTCCTACAGCAAATGGCGGTCCTACAGGTGCTCCGCACCGGTCTTACAACGAAGTGGTCGTACAACGAAGTGGTCACCTCATGGAATGCAGGTATTGTCTTCTGTTCGAGCTGGGCCACTGCCGTAAAGCTAATCCTTACCCCAAGGGCAAGGAGCCCCGCTACCTGCGTATGCCCAACGGCACCGTCGTCCGTCTCCACTTCGACTGCCACAACTGCCAAATGCTGATATATAAACAATAAAAACAACCAAATTTGACATTCCATTTGCGAGTGTCATTTTTTTGTTGTAACTTTGCAGCGTGAAATCTTAGACCAAACCAATATGCAACACAAACTATTTCTCCTGGCAGCACTTGTGATAGCATTTGCTGCCTGCAACGGCAAGGACGGCAATGTGCCGGAAATCAAAGACTTCACCTTCAAGGTGTATGTGCTT
>JAGCSQ010000067.1 GCA_017964045.1 Paludibacteraceae bacterium | reverse complement strand
GTTCGGGCATATGTTTCACTCACCTCATCCACTACGTCAATAAAGACAAACGGTGGTCGCTGCGGTATCCAATCCTCTATGTGCGTTAATTCCGTCATGCCCAAAAATCAAAGAAGTTAAACCATTGATACGGATGCTCCAATGCCATCTGCTCTATGCGCGTAGCATACTGTTGTGCCAAATGCTGAGCACGCTCATGACGTGGCAATGAATAATCAACCTGCAATAGCTCTGTATATGTGTGATAGGTCTTTTTGCTCTCTTTAATAACGAATGTCAGCACCACCGGACAATGCAATGCCGCACACAGTTCAAACGGACCGGCAGGTAACTTAGCGTCTGCCCCAAGCACATGACAGTTAATAGTGTTATCTCCCATCTTACGGTCACCGGCTATAGCCAACACCTCTCCACGCTGCAACGCGTCATTAATACGAAAGATGTGATCCATCGAATCCGGCTGAACAACTATCATTCCTATATTATTCTCTGCCAACACTTTAGCCCTGTTCTCCATAACAACAGGAGATTCACCTCCATAAGCAACAATATTCATCTTCTTATCAGGTGTTGCCATCGTGTAAGCTGCCATCTCACTGTTTCCGACATGTGAGAATAGTAGGATAAAACCGTCTTTACGCTTGACGTTATCATAATACCGTTCGCTGTTATCCACACGGATATCAAACTTAACTCCGGCATACACAGCAAACCTGTCAACCACAGCCTGACCAAAGTGATAGAAACTGCGATATACATCTATTGCAGCATTAAAGCGTGAGCGGCCACGACGACGGTGAAATACATACGCTCCGCGAGCAACAGAACGCCTGACGATAATGTACCATAATAGCCAAAAGTGCATTATCCCGTACACGAAACTGCTGTCCACGTACTTGTACATTCCCACCAGTGCACGCTGCATCCAGTGAGTTCCACCCGTCTTACCTGACCACTGTTGAGCCATTATGCCAAATGAGCTTCAATGTAGTTATAGAAATCCTGCAGCGTCTTAACTGCTTTCAGTTCCTCTGCCTTTGGTTTGAAGCCAAACTCACGGTCAATCAGCACCACTATGTCCACAAAGTCCAAAGAGTCTATCTCAAGGTCTTGCTTGAGAGATGCTGAAGGCTCAAGCAGTTGAGCATCAATCTCAAACTCCTCAACAAGTAGTGCGTTTACTTTTTCAATAATTTGTTCTTTTGTCATATCTTATAGTATTCAATTTTCAACCTTAAATCTTCAATATCATCGTTTCACGACGATGATTGAGTGTCCGCCATTACCGATACGGTCATGAATCGTTTCTATCTTCAATCCGGCTTCATGTATCAGTCTGCTCAAGTCATCTGTATTATACATCTTGCTGTTTCCGTTGGCTATTGCTGTAAAATACAGACTTGTCATTGTCAGGCTCATAGCTGCCGGTACATAATCCTGCCTATCCCACAAGGTTTCCATTATATAGAAGCGGTTATCATCATCCAATATTGCCGATGCACGACGCAGAATAGACACTATCTGCTGTTCACTAAAGCAATCTAAGAACTGTGACATCCATATTGCATCATATCGCCTATCCGTTGGGAAAGCAGTCTTTTCGTCTAACAGATTCATCTCCACAGCATGCACCCTATCGGATCCAGCTTTTCCTGCCATTGCCTGACGCATCAGTTTAATCTGTTGTGGCAGGTCGCAGATAGTTACTTCTATTTCAGGATTAGCCTCTACGCACCTCATCGCAAAACGACCGGTATTACCGCCTACATCCAGTAGATTACGTGTTTTATTGGCGCTGATTAGAGCAAGCGCTTCGTCAAACGAATGATCAGAATAATAATGGTCAAAGCCGAACCACGACTTTTGCACTTCCTCAGGAAGACTACTCAATGCTTCATATAATGTAGTCCAATCACCGAAGTGCTTGAGTCCCGCAGGACGACCTTCTTCCAATGCCTTATCCAACACAAACCAACCCTCGTAGTTGACATCGTGGTTGAAGTCTATATCGGCTCGTATCATTGCATCGTTGAGCAAAAACCATCCTACCTTACCGAGTCTATACTTATCGTTATCGGTCTCTATCAATACTATATGCGCTGTCAGCGAAGCTTCCATAAGGCACTTGACTGCATAAGCGCTCAGACCCGTACGCGATGAGATTTCCTCTTGAGTCAATCCATCCCTATTATCATGCAACATCTGTAAGATACCGTACTTGATCATCAGACGGCATACCTGAAACAATACAGGTCCCCACGAGTATATGTGCGCAATCTCTTGCGCCTCGCGAGCACTGTACGGCTCTTTGGTAAACACCTTCTTTAAGTTCTCAAACAGATGCATAAATCTTAAATCGTCTTTAGTACAATTGCACTATTCGTCCCGCCAAAACCAAAGCTATTGCTCAATACCGTCTTGACGGGCATTTCTATCGTTTCTTTAGCCAATCTTAGTTCCGCTGCTGCCAGGTCTATATTCTCCAGGTTAATGTTCGGTGCTACAAAGCCCTCTCGCATCATGATGATGCTATATACAGCCTCACTGGCCCCTGCCATCCAGCATTCATGTCCTGTCATCGACTTAGTGCTGCTTATCCATGCACGCTTGCCCGCAAACAGTTGCGTCAGCGCTATTGCTTCCTGCTCATCCCCTTGTTGGGTTGAGGTTGCGTGGGCATTGACGTAGTCTATATCATCTGCACTCATCCCTGCGTCATTGAGGGCACGTTGCATGGCTACATACGAACCTTCACTACTGGGTTGCGATATACCGCCTCCGTTGCTGGAGAAACCATATCCACACACTTCAGCCAATATCGTAGCACCACGCTTAACGGCATGGTCGTAATCTTCTAACACCAACGCTGCCGCTCCGCCACTTGGAACAAGACCGTCTCTATCACAGTCAAACGGACGACTGGCATGAATCGGGTCATCAACGCGAGCGGAGAATGTTCCCAAAGCATCAAAAGCGGCCATAGCGTATGGATTAACCTCCTGCGCACCACCTACCAATATCATATCCTGCAGTCCCTGACGGATAAACATTGCACCCAAACCTATCGAGTGACTGCCACTCGCGCAAGCCGCACTCACAGAGAAGTTGATGCCACGCAGATGGAATATAGTACTCAGGTTCATATTAACCGTCGAGTTCATCGACTGCAATATCAACCCGCTACCCAACAGCGCCGTATCATGTTTCTCCATCATCTGTTCGTGCATCTCCACCGTCGGCATAGCCGTGCTATCGTTACCGAAGAGCACCCCCACCTCGTTGTTCAGCAGATAATCTTCATCTATTCCTGCCTGACCAAATGCTTCACGTGCAGCCATATATGCATACATAGCCTCCTGTGACATGCCTGTGCGTAAGCGCCTGTGCAACAGAGTCTTCAGATCAGGTGTATCCACTATACCCGTCAACGGACTACGAAAACCGTATTCCTTACGGGCCTCATCATAACCGATACCGCTCTTGCCGGAACGGAGAGACTGACTCACTTCGGCCACATCATGGCCTATACACGACCAAATACCTATTCCTGTAACTACAACTCTTTTCATCCCATACCTCCGGCAATATTAATCACTTGTCCTGTTATGTATCCGGCCTCGTCTGAGCACAGGAAACTAACCAATGCTGCCACTTCCTCAGGTTTACCGAATCGACCTGCAGGAATAGTCTTCTTCAGTTCTGCCTCATCCAGGTCTGCCGTCATATCAGTTGCAATAAATCCCGGTGCAACGGCATTAACCGTTACCTTACGAGCTGCAACCTCCTTACTAAGCGCCTTCGTAGCACCTATCATGGCAGCCTTGGCTGCCGAATAATTAGCCTGCCCCGGCAAACCGCTTACCCCGGATATAGAAGCCACCGTCACTATGCGTCCCTTGCGTGCACGAAGCATACCGCTCAGCACATGGTGTGTGATATAATAGAACGCCTCCGTACTTGTCTGCAGCACCCTGTGCCAATCCTCTTCATCCATGAATACCATCAATCCGTCACGGCGTATTCCGGCATTATGAACAACCACGCTTATATGTTCGCCCTCATGACGTTTTTCCCAGTCATTCAGTGCTGTTTCTATTGCCACGCCATCTGCCACATCAAATGGCAGCAGTTCTGCCTCACCGCCTATGGCTTCAATAGCGGCTTTTACCTCTTCAGCGGCAGCCGTATTGCTGTGATAGTTTATTATCACCGAGTAGCCATCTTTTGCCAAACGCTCGGCGATAGCACGACCTATTCCGCGACTACCACCTGTTATTAATGCATATTCTTTAGCCATTGCTCAATGCGAATTAAGTCCTCGTAGAAAGGAGTATCATCTATTATTGTCGGCGTCAACTTGCGTACACCGTCGTACATCTTACGTGTCGCAGGTGACAACTCGTCTTTTATCTTCAGGCAATCTACGGCCTGAGCCATTGCTATCATAAGCACCGACATCACCTGATAGACATTCTCTATCACCTGAGCACACAGCTCAGCGCTATTCGTGCCCATGGACACGATATCCTGATTGTCGTTGTTATTGGGTATCGAGTGTACATAATTAGGCATTGCCAGTGTCTGACACTCTGCCGTAGTGCTTGTTGCCGTAAACTGACAAGCCTGAATACCATAGTTCAGTCCCAGCGTTCCCATATTCAGGAACGGCGGCAAGATTCCGTTAATCCTATCATGACACAGATAGTTAAGTTGTCGCTCACTAACCATTGCCAGTCTGACCATCGCTATCTTAACCTTATCTTCCTCCAGCGATATATAGTCGCCATGGAAGTTTCCGCCATGATATACATTCTGCGTCTCTTTATCCACAATCGGATTATCACTGGCCGCATTCAGTTCTTCTTCTATCACACGACGGCTGTATTGCAAGGTGTCGTATATCGGGCCCAGTATCTGCGGAGCACAACGCAGCGAATAATATGCTTGCACTTTGTCCTTGAACACTCCATTTACCTCTTCACCGCTATCTGCTAACCGCTCACCGTCATAAAGCACATTTTCTCTCTTCTGCAACCGCTTACTGCCACGGCTTATTTCCCTCATCTGCTCAGCTATCTTAATCTGTCCCTCATGTCTGCGAGCCTCATTCAGCGGCTCAGCCATCAGGTCGTCATAGCTACCTGCTATCTCGTTCATCCACACTGCAGCTGCCGTTGCCAACCTCAACAGATTCTCTGCCTCCAGTTGATTTACGGCACTTATTCCTGTCATCACGCTTGTACCATTACTCGTGCTTAATCCTTCGCGAATATATATCGTTAGCGGTTTCAGTTTGCATTCGCGCATAACGTCCGCCGTTTCACTCCATTCTCCCTTATAATGAACTTTACCCTCACCAATAAGACAAAGTGCTATATGGGCAAGCTGAACCAAATCACCACTGGCACCAACACTACCGTGGCGAGGAATATACGGATAGATACCACGATTGATGAATTCAGTCAATAGCTCCACTATCTCTACATGCACACCACTCTTGCTCTGAATGAACGAGCCAATGCGTGCAAGCATGCTCGCGCGTACAAAAAAATCGTCAAGCGGCTCACCGGCTCCTGTAGAGTGAGAACGAATGATGTTATACTGAAGGTCACGCAGGTGATCATCACTCACGCGCCACTGAGCCATCGGACCAAAACCGGTGTTAATGCCATAGATAATCTTGTCCCTCGAGAACGATTCGAGAAACGCATAACTCTCTGCAACACGACGCAGAGTAGCCTCATCTAATTCCAGGTGCCCGCCTTCATACAAGATGCGATGCACCAAATCTAAATCTATCTTCACTTATCTCTATAATCTTCAACCAATTCAGGCGTCAGTATGGTCTTACTGAATCCGCCGTCACAATATATTGTTTGCATTGTTACTTTCTGCATCAGGTCACTAAACAGCGCCACGCACACTCCTGCACAGTCATCCGCATCAGCATTTCCAATCGGCGACAAATGGTTCGAGTACTTATAGAAGAACTCTATCTCTTTCCATGCTCCTCCTGCACGCGTGGGCGTAGGCGATTGACTTACTACATTCACTCTCACACCCTTCTCTCTGCCGTATATAGCACCAAACTGACGGGCTATCTGCTCCAGCAGAGCCTTGGCGTCTGCCATGTCGTTATAGCCGTAGAAGTACCGCTCCGAGGCGATATAAGTGAGTGCCACCACGCTACCCTTCTCTGCTATTGCATCCTCTTCCATTGCCACACGCAGTAATTTATGCAGACTAAGTGCCGAGGTATCTATCGTTTGCTCGTAGTACTTATAGTTGACAGCCTCATACGGCTTATGACGTCTCAGGTTCATACTCTGGGCCACTGCGTGCAGCACAAAGTCTATCTTTCCGCCAAGCAGCTCCTGCGTTTGGCGCAGCAATTCTCTGAGCTCATCTACATTGGTGGCATCGCACGCAATAAGCGGCAAGTTCTCAGCTGCAGCCAACTCACTGACAGTCCCCAACTGAATAGCCGCTGACGTATTCGTCAACACCACATGTGCACCTTCGGCTATACACCGTTTTGCCACATGCCACGCCAACGAGCGCTCATCTACTGCGCCGAATATTAATCCTCTTTTTCCGCTTAGTACTCCCATAATTACAAAATAGCGTGCAAAATTACTACAAATATTTGGAATACACAAGAAAATTTACCAAAAAATTGTTTATGCTTGCATACATGCAAAAAAAGTTGTACCTTTGCAGCCGTATAACGTGTTTTATCATGAAAAAAGCTATCATTCTATTCTTTACAGCCATCGTCCTGTTCGGTTGCAACGACAGGGAGACGACGCGAGTAAGTGCCACTGGTACCATTTACGAGTGCCTTGTGGTTGGTAATAATGCCGCATACGAGTTGGTTCAGCCCGTCATGGAAGCCGACATGCCGACGATGCCGCAAGTCGAGAGTTTCTTCACTCTCTCGCACGTAGCAATGGACAAGTTTGACGATTTCCTCAAGCCTACGCGCAATATCCTTATCATAGATATTAACCCGCAGAAATATACTGTCGTAAAAGCCAAATACAGCCGTGATT
>JAGCSQ010000066.1 GCA_017964045.1 Paludibacteraceae bacterium | reverse complement strand
TTTTTGTATTGTTATCAGTGTAAACACAGCGTATATCATCCATTGAATAAAAGTACATTAGCACAGCGCCTTGTGGGTGATAGAGTATGTCTTCATTGTCCGATACGCGGCAAGTACCTCAATAAAAACGCTGAGGTAGGCGATTGTGAGCACGCAGACCGTGTTAGTTTAGACCCTATAGTAAGACGTATCAATTGTGAACGTGGCATATAGCCGCAAAGAAAAGTGATAAAAGAAAAAGAACCAAAAAGAAAATTAAAAAAGAAAGTGTGTGTACCTAGGAATACAGCGCATACATAGAAACACACACAACTTTTTATGGATAGTTTTTATTATTTGATAAAGCTATTATTGCCGCACGGGGTTATTCGTCGTAATATAGACGAAGCGTCACGTATATGGTCGGGCTACACATTGGATGAACAGCGTGAAATCTATAGCCGTATTCGTGACAAACTTCGAGCGGGGGCCTTTGTGAGTTACTATCCCGATATGGCAATATTGGAGAATGCACCAAAAGAACGAAGGCAGCAGCAATTAAGCTTTGATGATTACTACCGTATATATGGGACGACAGAAGAGGTTGATGGCTGGAGGAGAGTATTCTTGACGCAGTTGGAAAAAACGATATATGTAAAATAAAATAATGTGGTCAATAAAGTAATATTAGAACAGGTAGCCCATTTTGACGTAGAAGTTGGCGTACTTATTGTTGTCCTGGCGGTCGATGGGCATACCCCAGTCGGCAGAGAGGACAAAATTCTCGTTCATACCAATCTTGAGTCCGATGCCGGCAGTCATATGCGGGCGGTAGATGTCCTTGCGGCTGTCAGAGAAATAGTCATCATAGTTATCGCCATTGGCTTCAACAGCTCGACGCAGGTTAGTGTATAGACCACCTGTATGGCGCTCAACAAGCTCATCCAGGTCGTAGGGCTGCGTGATGATACCCAGGTCGAAGAAAGGATTGAGACCGACGAAGAAGTGCTGACGTCCGATGTCGAAGTTGACGATACGGAATCGGAACTCGACATTGGCAAATGCAAAGCCATTAGCCAGTACACGGTGGGCCATCATACCACGTACGGAGTTACCTCCACCCAGTCCCTCGTAGTAAACACGCTGTATAAAGAGTGCGTTGAGGTAGTTATTCATATAGAATGGCGATCGTCCGGCAATGAGGTTTTGCGTACCCAGTCGGTAAGCAAAGGTGATGCGGTTGATGCCATTCTTATCCTTAAAGCAAGGCACATAGTGACGGAAGGTGAAGTTGAACTGCAGGTGGTTGTATCCTGCATCAGCCTGGTTGCCATAGGCGGCATTGAAGGCAGCTGAGTAGGTGAAGAAGAGGTCTGTATAGAATCCGCTGTTGGGTCCCTGTCGCTTATCGCGCGTGTCGTAGGTGAGACCTGCCCGCACATAAGGATGCCATCCGCCACGTTTCTCATCGTCGCCGACGAGTCCCCAGGTTTTGTACTTGCTATAGAGCAGTGGTTCATCAGGATTGAGTGCTTTCTGGTGTCGCTCAGCCGGGTCGTATTCGTTCTTGCCGTTGAGCATGTTGATATCGCAGTCGTCGATGAGATAACCGAGCACGCCGAGTCCGGCATTCCACATAAAGTTCTTATAGATAGTGCCCTCGATGTCTCCGGCAACACGGATAAGGTCGCGTTTGTACTTATAGAAGACTCGTGAACGATAGTCCTCGACAGACATCTTAGATTCCTTCTTCGACCAATCGCACCACTTATAGTTATAACGAGCCTGATATCCGTTGAAACCGTAGAAATCGCACATAGCGTCGGGCAGGTAAGTAGCGTCGAGAGTCAGTCGATAGCCCGGGATGAGGTACTTACTGTCGTAGTTGAAACGGAAGATACCATGGTGCTTGGTTGTATATGCAGCCTCGAAGTAGAGCGAGTGGATATACTCGGGATACTGGCTACCGTCACCGTAGTAATAGACATTAGTGAGCACACCACCCTGGAAACCATAGTCGGCATCGTAGGCTATAGATGGCAGGATACCAAAGTTCCAACCTGTTTTGATTTTACGGCCGAGGGAATCCACCTCTTGCGGCTTAGGCTGACGCTTAGCCTGCAAAGTGAAGAGTGAACAGTGAAGAGTGAAAATCAGCAGTATGAATAGGGATTTCTTCATTTGAGATTTGACATTTGAAATTTGACATTTTAGGGTAGCAGGAAGGCAATGGTTACACCGAGGTAGGTGCCGATGGCATAGCCGATGAGACCGATGACTATACCTGATATAAGTACACGTTTATTCTTCATTGCTCCAACAACAGGAGGCACAAACGGCGGTGAGCAGAGCAGGGCTATCTGGCTGACGCAGAAAAGGTCACCACTGACATGTGCAATACGGCAGAAGCCCAGGTGCAGCAGAGCCGCAGCAAGCATAACCCACAGAACAAAGAATCCGATCATAAGTGAGCCGCCGTTGACACTGTGAATATCAAAGAGCGATGCCACGATAACGGAGAAGATGAGGATGAAGAACATCCCCAGTTCAAAGGTCTTGGGCAACTCACGCACCTTGCGGAAGAAAGATGCGATGATGGATAGCGTGGTGATGGTGAGTATTACAACGAGCTCGTTGAGCGTGCCGGTGATGAGCAGTGCCAGCCCCGCTCCGATAGCCAGAAACAGAAGGCTGAGCGCCAAACCGATAAGCATGCCGCCGAGGTTGGTGCGAGTGAACATACCATGGTAGTTCTCGATGTCTTTAGACTCGATGGATTCGTCGGTTCTTCCACGTCGGGTGATGTCCTCGTAAGGCAGAATCTTGCGGAAGATTTTGAATCCTCCACCTATAATAAAGAATATATACGGCGTGGTGAACACCATCTCAAAGGCAAGGACGATGGCCATGACGGTTTTATCAACACCAAGAGATGCTCCAAGGGCGTTAAAATTCATGGTTCCACCGGTATAAATACCCGTCATCATAGCCGCCACCTTATTGAACTCAGGCACGTCGTGAGTGCGGAAGATAAAGTATCCGCTGATAACTGCCACAAGCACGGCAAGAACGCCTCCGACAAGCGACCAGAGCGTTTTAGGCAGCGCCTTGGTCCAGAGCTTGAAGTCGCAGTTGAAGAGCATCAACGGTATAGCCAACGGAACGGCTACCGACATGATGGTCGATTGGAGTTTGGAGAAGGTGATTGCTGCAGCAGAGGCGGGTTCGAAGTGAACAAAGCCTGTCAGGGCAAAGATGATGCCTACGGCATATGCGGCAACGACAGTTCCGATTTTCTGCATCCAGGTCCAACGCTTGAAGCATTCGATAATCAGAATGGGGACGAGGATATAAAGGGCGATGATGATGTAAGCTCTAAGCATTTATGATTTGAGATTTGAGATTACGTAGCTGATACATATATTCTTGCACGAACATCCAGAAGGGCATGAGAGTGAATAAGGTGAGCGGCATGAATAGGAGCTGCCAGACATATTGAACGGAGTTATGGAAGGCCGTGTCTTCAACATTATGCTGAATAATAAGCCACATGCCCCAAAGGGGAATGGTTAGCGCTGCTGAAACAATAAATAGCGGTGACAGCACAGCAAGCAAGCACAGCCGCAGCCACTTGGGCAGACAAGAATCTTTCTTCCGGAATGGTGCCGGTGGGTTGGCCAGCAAGCGGGCTATATTTTCGCTGTAGTGTTCGTCGTCAGGCACCCAAAGGATGAGTTGCCTCATTCGTATTGTAAGTTCGTCCCGCAGGGCAAGGATTAGTTGCGGTCGATCCAGGTCGGCATTGTCAATAGCAAACTGACTGACGTTGATAGGCTTGCCGATATTGATGACCAAGCTGTCCCAGAGATGGAAGTAATCGCCGTACTCGAGTCCGACGGGAACGATGTAGATAGGTTTGTCCTTTCCAAAGGCATCGTTTGCCAACAGGGCTATACGGAAGATGCCTTTGCTGAGCGGCAACAGCGAGTGCATAGGCCGATGTGTCCCCTCAGGCAGTATGCAGAAAGGAATACCGTCGTGCAGGGTGTCCACGGCACTATTGATAGTGTCGTCGTTATGTCGCACCTCGTCCAGTCCGTCTCGCACTCGGCGTATAGGCATTATTTTGAGCCAACGCAGGATCTTGGCAAGTCGCGGCTTACGGAATATATCCGCTCTGGCGACAAAAACCTTGCGTCCGCCGTCTATACCAAGGATAGCCATGGCGTCGCAGAGGGCATTGGTGTGATTGGGTGCAAAGATGACGGCACCATCGGTGGGGATGTTCTCACGGCCGATATATTTTATCGACCTATACGAGCGTCGGAACATCCAGTCCACGTAGGGACGCAGGAAGGCATACAAACGATTATAGTCTTGTACCTTAGCCATTTACTTTTGCGGTTTGGGCATACGTTTAGCCTGTCCTATTGCTCCTGTTGGGCAAACAAGTCGGCAAAGATGGCATCCTACGCATTTAGTACCGACAATACGCGGTTTGCGGTCTTCACCAAAGGTGATAGCCTGGTGTCCACCATCCATACACGATATATAGCATCGTCCGCAGCCGATACATTTGTCACGATCAACCTTAGGGAAGATCATGGTCTCACGGTCGAGATCAGACGGCATGACGATGTTAGGAATCTCCTCTCCGACGAGTTTCTTGAGCTCAACTATACCACGCTCCTTCATATAGTGCTGCAGACCGAGCTTGAGGTCATCGATGATACGATAGCCGTATTGCATGACGGCCGTGCAGACCTGTACGTTGCGGCAACCGAGTTGTATGAACTCAAGTGCATCGCGCCAAGTCTCTATTCCGCCGATACCGCTTATATCCATATGCTTCTCTATACCTGCTTTACGCAGAATAGGATTACCTGTCATCTCATGAATCATACGCAGTGCGATGGGCTTAACTGCCTTGCCTGAATAACCGCTGACAGTCTTCTTGTCGCTGACCTCAGCGTCATGGCTCATAGTGATGGACTTGATGGTATTGATGGCGCTGATACCCTTTGCACCACCGAAATAGCACGCCATTGAAGCTTTGTCCAATGACTGAACGTTAGGCGTCATCTTGGGGATAACAGGTATCTTAACTGCAGACACAACGAACGCGGTATATGCCAATACCAGCTCTGGATTCTGACCGATATCGGAGCCGAGTCCCGTTAGGCGCATCTGCGGACAAGAGAAGTTGAGTTCTACAGCATCACATCCGGCATCTTCAGCCATCTTGGCCAGTTCTATCCACTCCTCCTCAGTCTGGCCCATAATAGAAGCGATAATACGCTTGGTCGGGTAATTAACCTTGAGGCGACGGAGGATGTCAAAATCCTCCTGGTAGGGGTTTTCGCTGAGTTGCTCCATATTACGGAATCCGACGAACGATGAGCCTTCATTCTTGACTGCATCAAATCGTGGTGAAACCTCACGAATATCCTGCTTGCAGATCGTCTTATAGAATACTCCTGCCCACCCTGCTTCCAAAGCGCGTGCCACCATGTCGTAGTTGGTGCACACAGCCGATGATGCGAGGAAGAACGGGTTCTCGCAGACCATATCGCAGAAGTTGAGTTCCAGGGAGGGCAGTCCTTCAGCATTAGCGGTCTTACAGTCCGTAGGACGGTCTTTCAGCGCAGCGGTTGCCGAACGCAGTTCGGCTATACGGATTGGTTTGTCGTAGTGAATACAAGCAGCCTCGGCTGCGGCTATCTCTGCATCGTTGAGTTGGCTGAGCAACTCACCGGCAGTCCATAGGTTGTCAAAACGGAGTGCACGTAGTGCGCGTGCGGCTTTTTGTCCACAGGGAGCGTCTGCACATAGTAGGCAACGCGCCACTTCTTCTTTAACGTGTAGCATAGTAGTGATTATTTAGGTAGTTTAAATGTCAAGTGTGCTGCCTTGTGAATGATGAAGATAATGACCGTTTCGATGGCATAGGCGATGAGGTAGCTATACCATATCAGTTGCGGCGCGTAGTGCGCAATAACCCAAAGCACCGGCACTACTGTCAGTGACAAAGCAAACGATATAAATAGAGCCATCTTATGGTAGTTATACAATTTATAAACAACCATGATGGTATAGATATAGCAGAACGGTATGAGAGCAACGGCGTAAAGGCGCATGGCCTTGTCAGCCTCGGCAATCAGTTCCGGTTCATCAGCACCAAAGAAACGAACTATATACTCCGGGAATATCCATACAAGGACACAAGTGATGACCATGGCTATAGTGATGAAGTTGAACGACTTGCGTAGCACAAGGTCAAAGGCCTCGTTATCACCACGCCCAACCTCGATGGAACCGAGCGATTGGATAGTACGACATACACCCGCCAGGAAGAGATTATATATCTGTAGCAGGTTCATACATACAGCAAAGGCGAATATACCGACGCGTCCAAGTGTCGAAAGCACAATGGTATTCGAGCTAAACATGAGTATAGTCAAGCAGATAGACGCAATTGCCAGAGGTGCTCCCTGCGAGAGGATATCCTTCATAGCCTGAACGAATGGCAGGTCATCGACATGCAGGATATGCTTGAGGTGGTTGCCCGGGTAGCGGAAGTGATAGCACATCATAGCTACACCCACGACGTGACCGACAACAGTTGCCCACGACGATCCGGCAATACCAAGGTCAAGCCACTTGATAAAGACAATATCCAAGCACAAGTTGACAGCATTATCAACGAGGATAGCTATTGATACCAACCTGGGACTGCCATCCACACCGACCATGTTAGCCATACCCCACGCAAGCATATACATAGGTGCACCAAGTAACATTACGCGCAAGTACTCACGCGTAGGTTCGAAGAGCACCTCGTTATTACAAAGCCAACCCGTAACGGTGTCAGGTATAATGGCACCAATAAGTGTCATCAGCAGACCAAAGGCTATGCAGGCAAGCGTTGACAGAGTGTAGATATACGCCGCGTTAGTGCCGTTTTTCTTACCAAGTTCCCTACCCACCAACATACCGGCTCCCGTGGATAGAAGCATGGATAGCGTGAACATAAACTGAACGGTTGGTTTGCTGAGGTTGATGGCAGATACGGCATCCTCGTTGATTAGGTTACCAACGATGATAGCATCCACTACATTGCCTAAGCATCCCGATAGTGCAATTAGAATGGACGACCAGAGAAAACGCCAATAGTAACTATTAAATTCTTTAGAGTTCTGCATTGTTCAGTTGTCAGGTTATACTTTAAAATAATCGAATCCAACGATAGTATCAACGAATCGGTGTACATAGTCGGCAGCCGTAATAGGCCATTGATAGCCGAGTCGGTAGAGCACCTGTGTCGTATATTCGTTGGTAGAGTCAATCCATCTGACTGTATGTGTACGGCTGAGGTTATAAGCCATCAAAGGTCGAAGCAGTTCGACGAGGTCTGGGTTCTCCATCATATTCTCCAGAGCCTTACGGAACTCGTCTGATTCAACACGCTTAAGTTCAATGCCGGCTTGCTCAAATCCTATGAGTATGTCGCTCAAGAACTGGCGGTGCGTATTGGACGGATGGAAGACGATGCACTCTTTAGGTGTCTGCGCCAAGATAAGAATCGCATGTGCCACCTCATCAATCGGCGAGAACTCAAACAATCTGTCGAGATCTTCATACGGAACCATACCAAGGACTACATATGCGCGCAAACGTGCAAGGAAGTTATTGGTGTTGAAGTTAATCTGGAACTCACCGTCTTTCTGACGAGCAGACAGGTTGCCGACACGCATTATCTTAGCGTTGAGTCCATGGTGAGCAATAGCCTCAAGAACCAATTCCTCAGCTTTGTACTTGGAGTACACGTACTTATTGTCATTAATATCCTGTCCAAGATTAAATGCTTGCTCAGTGAGTTTGACAGCAGGTCCGGGAACTCCGTCTATGCTGAGTCCTGCTATTGAGTTAGTGGATATGTGTATGAGCCTGGCACCCGTGCGCGTGCAGAAAGTGACAAGGTGTCGTACAGACTCGATATTAACCATCTCGATATCATTGCCGGCAGAGAAGTGCTTAACATTAGCCACACAGTTGACGATAGTCAGCGCCTTCGGATTAGGCAGGATTTTCACCAATTCATCGACAATTGTAGGCTCAGTTACCTCAGCTGTGAACGTTGTAACACGTTCGTCGAAGTGAGTGAAAGCCTCTGTACGTCCAAAGTAGTAGAAGTATAGAGTCTTGAGTCGGCTCATAGCCTCTTCATTGCTTTTAGCACGTACGGGGCAATAGATATGGCCTGTGTAGCATGCAAGCAGTTCGTTGAGCACGTGTATGCCAAGGTAACCTGTTGCACCGGTAAGCAACACATCACCAATCTGCTGACGCTCACCCTTACGGAAGTTAGAGATGTTGTTGGCAGCGAGGATAGGCATGTATGGATCGCTGACGTTGTCAGACCGCTTAGCTGTAGGACCGCCTGCGGCTGTAGGACCGGCTTCTCCTGTAGGCGCTTTGTCGGAGTCGTCACCAAGAATAGCAGCCAGAGCACGTGGCGTGGTGTTATTAAAGAGGTCGTTGAAGACCATCTGAACACCTTGTTTGCCCGCCTCGACAATGACCTTGATAGCATTGATACTGGTTCCACCTATCTCGAAGAAGTCATCCGTAGCACCCACCTGCTCGATGTTAAGCACTTGCGAGAAGATGCGGCAGAAGAGAGTCTCCATCTCTGTTTCCGGTGCCACAAACTCGGATGTACGCTTGAGTTCAGGCATCGGTAAAGTCTTACGGTTGATTTTGCCATTTGGCGTCATCGGCATGATGTCAAGATGCATATACACATCCGGCACCATATACTCGGCAAGCGACGAACCTGCCAGTGCGGTGTGGATATAATCGTCGTTGAGGACGGCACCTTCGTCCAATGTGTAGTATAGAACGAGGTGTTCATTTCCGCCCACCTTACGTACTTCAGCCGCAGCCTGACGGATACCTTCGATATTAAGTGCTTTATTCTCTATTTCACCCAATTCGATACGGAATCCACGCAGTTTGACCTGAGTGTCAATACGTCCGAGGTACTCGATTTGTCCGTCTTCATTCCAGCGGCACAGGTCGCCGGTATGATACATACGCACGGGTCGTCCCCAGCGGTCTTGTTTAACGAACGGGCAGTCCATAAACGACTTGGCGGTGCGTTCCGGCAGACGCCAATAGCCTCGGCCCACCTGAATACCGGCAAAGCACAATTCACCTGCCACACCTTGCGGTAAAAGGTGGCCGGCTGTGTCAACAATGAAGTTCCAGTTGTTAGCAACAGATTCACCGATAGGTATATTCTCTATGCGCTGTCCGGCTGGGATAGCGTAGTAGGAGGTATCGTCGGTACACTCAGTAGGTCCATAAACGTTG
>JAGCSQ010000065.1 GCA_017964045.1 Paludibacteraceae bacterium | reverse complement strand
GTGGCATGACCTGCATATTCGGTGAACACTATATTGGCGAGCCACTGGTCCTTGTCCAGCAGTTGGTCAATGTACTTAGGCAGTTTTTTCTTGTTCTGCGTACCCGATATCGGGTTGATGATAAATGCTATATTTTTCATAGGTCCCTACTTATGCAATCTAATTTGCCCGCAAAAGTACAAATAAATTTTGATATATGCAAAAAAAGTTGTACCTTTGCACCAGATTTTATGTTTAACCACTAAAAACCGATATTACCATGTTTACTCCTGAAGACATTAAGCAACTCGAAGCTCATGGCATTACGTTGGCTCAGGCAGAGCAGCAAATGCTGGATTTTAAGAACGGTTTTCCCGCTCTGGACATTGTTGGTCCCGCTTCCGTTAAGGACGGTATCATGAAGTTAACCAAAGCACAACAGGACGAGTATATAGCCCTGTGGCAAGAATACCTTAAGGAAGGTCATTCAGTGCTTAAGTTCGTTCCTGCCAGTGGCGCTGCCAGCCGTATGTTCAAGAACCTGTTTGAGTATCTTGAGAACGGCGAGGAGACTGCTTTCATCAAGGAATTCCTGGGTCATAAGGCCGAGTTTGCTTTTGCTCCTGAACTGGAGGGTAGGGATGGTCAAGAGGCTGTTCGCTATTTGCTCGAAGACATGAACTATGGCAAGTTGCCTAAGGGATTGCTGCTGTTTCATAAATATCGTGACGGAGCACGCACTCCCGCGCTGGAGCACTTGGTAGAAGGAGCATTGTATGCTGCATCGGACGGCATCGTTCGTCTGCACTTCACCGTAAGCCACGAGCACCTGCCACTGTTCCGCAAGCATATAGCTGACAACCTGAAACGCTTTGAGGACAAATACGGCGTTAAGTACGAAGTAACATTCAGCGAGCAACAACCGGCTACAGATACACTTGCTGCTAATCCTGACGGCACACCGTTCCGCACTAAGGATGGTAAGCTGCTCTTCCGTCCGGGTGGACATGGAGCACTGATTCATAACCTCAACGACCAGGATGCCGATATCGTATTCATCAAGAATATCGACAACGTAGTTCCTGACCGTCTAAAGAAAGACACTGTTCGCTTCAAGCAAGTGCTGGCAGGTGTGCTGGTAGCAGAGCAGAAGCGCGTATTTGCTAAACTGCAAGACCCCAACCTGAGCGATGAAGAGCGTCAGCGCCTGAATCGTCCTATCCGCGTTTGCGGTGTGGTTCTCAACACAGGTGAACCCGGTGGTGGTCCGTTCCTGGTTCGTGAAGCCGACGGCTCTATCTCACGTCAGATTCTTGAGTCCAGCCAGATAGAGGATAAGTCACTGATGGCGAAGTCAACACACTTCAACCCAGTTGACCTGGTATGCTCGCTGCGTGACGCTGAGGGCAAGCACTACGACCTGCCTAAGTACGTAGATCCGCAGACAGGATTTATCTCGTCTAAGTCTAAGGACGGTAAGGAACTGTTGGCACTGGAATTGCCGGGTCTGTGGAACGGCGCTATGAGCCGCTGGAATACTATCTTTGTTGAGGTGCCTATCTCAACATTTAACCCGGTTAAGACCGTTAACGACCTATTGCGTGAACAACATCAGTAATTGCGCATTCTTCTTTGACATGGACGGCGTGCTGTTTAACAGCATGCCGCACCATGCAGAGGCCTGGCAGGAAGTGATGACTGCTCACGGCCTTAATTTTACCATAGCCGACTGCTTTCGTAACGAAGGCCGCACAGGACAGGATGTGATAGATTATTGCATCCGTCGTGATCATGGCCGTCAGGCTACTGAGGAGGAGATCTGGGCCATCTATCACGAGAAGACAGAGCATTTCCGCTCTAAAGGACCGGTAGAGCCTATAGCGCACGTCAAAGACGTGTTGGAACTGCTGCAGCGCGAGGGTGCACAGATATGGGTTGTGACGGGTAGTGGTCAGTCGTCGCTGCTGGAACGCCTGAACAGTACCTTTGGTCCGATATTCAGCCGTGAGAGGATGATTACCGCCTATGATGTGGTACACGGTAAACCAGACCCGGAGCCGTACCTGAAGGCCTGGGAGCGCAGTGGACTAAGTAAAGAACAGTGCTTCGTCATAGAGAACGCCCCTCTTGGCGTTCGTGCCGGCAAGGCTGCCGGACTAACGGTACTGGCTATCAACACGGGACCATTACCTGACGAAGACCTTAAGAACGAAAAAGCAGACTATGTCTTCCATGACATGTCTGCCTTACTCGATTGGTTACAAGCGTAGCCTCACCGCGACGGATGAGGGCTTTCAGCCGTTACTTTATGTTAAGTGCCTTCAGTACGATAGGCTCCATGATGTCGTAGCCAGCTTTGGTCGGATGAACATTGTCTTCGCTGAGACCTTTCCTTAATCCGCCATGATTGTCAACGAGAGCATTATAGTAGTCAACGTAGGTAATCTTATTAGCCTTAGCGTATTCGGCTATCATAGCGTTGAGTTGACGTATTTGCTCCGGAGCGTCTATGATATACGGGTTCCAGCGGAACGAGCGTGCCGGCAGCACGGAGCACAGTACGGGACGAATCTTATTAGCCTTAGCCAGTTCGCACATCGACTTGATATTCCCCACTACGTTTTCGAGGCTGATAAAGCCATTATTGCGTGCAATATCGTTGGTGCCGCACATAATAACGACAGTCTTGGGGTGCAGGTCAATAACGTCTTGGCGCATACGAACGAGCAGTTCAGAGCTGGTCTGACCACCAATACCACGACCGGTGAAGCCGTGTGAAGTAAAGAAGTCAGGGTGCAGCTTATACCAGTTGCGGGTGATGCTGTTGCCATAGAAGACGACGTCGATTTTAGCCTGATGAGCTTTTAGCTCGGCATTGTCGTTGGCATAGTGGCCGAAGCGTGCCCAGTCTTTAGTTTGTCTGTTACGCCTACTGATATATTTCTCTTGAGCAACAACGGTCTTGTAAGCCTCCTTGCTTATCTCCATCGGAGTAAAAGTGGCCACGATGGGGTAGTGGTCGCTCAGGTACTTAACGCCATAGCCGTCGCGTATAATACGGAACTCCAGAGCAGAGCAGTTGCGGTAGTAGATATAGTCAATCATCTTGCCGCCAGTGTCCTTGTAGCCATGGAAGGTGTATAACGTGTCAGTTACTGGAGCCTCGTTCTGTGCAAGCTTCATGGTGTTCCACATCGGAGCCAGTTCGGGAGCGTCGGGTGTTACGTTAAGATCGCCAATAACGAACATAGGCACTGAATTGCCACCGATAGCCAAAGCGCTGTCGGCAATGAGCTGCAGCGACTTCTCGCGTGCGATGACACCCTTATGGTCGAGGTGAGTATTGAAGACGAGGTAGAGTTGGTCGGTCTTCTTATCCTTGATATAGACGTAGGTGACGATACGTTTGTACTTACCGTCCCAGCCACGTGATGGCACGTCAGGCGTTTCGCTCAGCCAGAAGGTGTTAGTGCGTACCAGGTCGTATTTGAGCTTGTTGTAGAACACAGCGCACGCTTCGTCAGCACTCTTGCTGGGGTCGCGACTAATGGAAACAGCGTCATAGACCTTGCTGAGCTTATCTCTCAGGTACTCTTCCTGATCGGGCATCTCTTCCTGGAAGCCCACAACGTCAGGCAGCTCTGCACGTATCATCTTAACGGCTGCTTGTTTACGGTTTTCCCAGCCGTTTACACCATCCTGCTCGTTCTTAGCCGATGAGCGGATGTTGTAGGACATGACGTTGATGGACTGGCTAAATAAGGTTGAGAGGGTAAGGGTGAAAGGTGAAAGGAACACCATCACCAAAAGCAAACTCTTTTTCATGGGATTATTAATTATCATTTATTATTTTTCAATTTTCACTGACTTGCGGATGACGTTTTGCGTGAATGTAAATATAGATGAGAAGTCCCAGCATAAAACGACACCGCAAAGTTAATATATTTCTATGAAATATACAAATGTTGGAAAGCAAAAAGTGCGGAAATATGTTGTATAACATAAAAACAATACAAAAACAAGAGACCTTCACAAACGTGAAGATCTCCTGTGTGGTACCTCTTGGAGTTGAACCAAGGACACATGGATTTTCAGTCCATTGCTCTACCACCTGAGCTAAGGTACCTTCGTCGCAACTCGCTT
>JAGCSQ010000064.1 GCA_017964045.1 Paludibacteraceae bacterium | reverse complement strand
GTCCTCGCGTACGGAGAAGGTAAACCAAATATCACTCAGGTCCATGATAGACATAATTGGAGCACCTGAACCAACGAGTTCGCCCACCTTAGGATAGCGCTCGCTAACCTCACCGTCAACGGGAGAGGTGAGATATAGTTCGCCGAGGTAAGCGTTAACCTCCTGGATAGCACCGTTGGCACGGTCAACCAGTGCCTGCGCTGCCATTTTGTCCTCTTTCTGAGCTCCGTTCATGGCCATGTCGTACTGCGACTTAGCAGCTTTGGCTGTAGCCACGGCAGCATCATATTGAGCCTTAACCTCGTCGCGCTTTTGCTCTGTAACCACTTTCTTCTCGTACAGGCGCTCAACGCGCTCGTAACTTTTGCGCATAATGTTTTCGCCCACGAGTGCTTTCTGCCAGATCTCATATGCACCGGTTATTTGCTCCTGACGAGCTCCGGTGATAGCCTTTTGGTTCTGAGCTTCTGCAGCTGAACGAGCAGCAGTTGCCTGTGCCAGTTTGGCGTGTACCTCAGGACTATCGATGATGACGAGAGTGTCACCTTTGCGTACCTGTTCGCCTTCCTCGTAAAGGAATGTCTCAATACGACCGGGTACTTTACCGGATACACGGTACTCGGTTGCTTCGGCTTCACCGGTGATAACTACTTCCTCAGGACGGATGGTGAAGATTCCGATGACTGCGATAAGAATAATAACCACCAGCAGCGCTGCTACACCGATGAGCAGGTTGTACTTGGGGTTGTCTTTTAAGTTTGCTTTCATATGCTTGTTTTATTATTGATTACTTATAAATTGCTTTTTCCAAGGTGTTTGTTGAGTGTTGACTGAGCCATCTTGAGTTCGATGACAGCATCCAGTTTATCTGTTTCAGCATTCATCCATGCTGTTTGTGCACCGAGCAGTTCTGTGCTGCTGAGCATGCCTTCTTTCCATGCTTCCTGAGCCAGACGCATGTTCTCTTCGGCATGTCCGGTAGCAGTGATGGCACGAGCAAGTTTACGCTGTGCGTCACTAACTTTCTGACGTGACTGTGTTGTCTGCAGCGTAATCATCTCGCGTGCTTCCTGCAGCTTGAGGTCAACAATCTTAGCCTGGTGCTTGGCAGCCTTAACCTTATATATATCGTTTGCGTGTGCTATAGGGATATTAACTGCTACGCCGGCCGTGAACTGACCACGGAAACTATTGGAGAAGCCGTTTTGCATATTGGGGTTGGTTACCAGATAGCCGGCATTAGCAACGATATTAGGCATCAGGGTTGAAGCCGTCAGCATGACGGTTGACTTGGCTATTTTCTCAGACTCCTCAAGTATCTGTATCTCTTTTCGGCTAGCCAGAACCAAATCCATATCGTCGGCTATAGTGTCTGAGATGGCAGTTTCTTCGAGTGAACTGTCGTCAACGTGAATGTCGTAGTCGAGTTCCAGTCCGCACAGTTGGCACAGGGCCATCTTGGACAGTGACAGTCCGTCTTCAGCCATTCCCAGTTTCTGCTCTGCCTCTGCGAGCTTCATCTTAACCTTCAGTTGGTCGCTGGGCGTTGCCAGTCCTTCTTCTGCAAGTGCATCAACGTCGCTCTCTACTTTCTTGATGAGATCGTAGTATTGCTGTGCCAGGTCTTTCTTCTTTTGTACACTGAGTACGCGCCAATAGGCTTCGTCAACCTTTAGGATTAGGTCCTCGTTGTCATTCTCGGCTTTGATCTCAGCAATGTGCTCAGCCGACTTGGCAATCTTGTACATATTAACGACCTTACCGCCGACGAAGATAGGTTGCGTCAGGCCTACGTGTCCTACAAAGACGTGCTCTACATCCCAAGTAAGCATGTCGCGCAGGTCTCCGTAGATAGTACCGATGCCGTTGCTAAACGCACCACCTACACCTTGTGCAAAAGCGCCGATGCGTGCACCTGAACCCGGGGCAATTGCCTCCATTGATGCGGCAAAGTTGTTAACGGCTGTACCTATTTGCCCCATAGCCGAGTTAGCTTTCCAGTCTACGCCGCCATTGGCATGAATGGTACCTACACGTGTGTCCAGTGCATCCGGCATGAGAACGATGTTCTTTTCGTTCCACACGTATCCGCCGTTGGCACTCAGTTTTGGGAAGAAGTTAGCAACTGCAGCACTCTTCATGTCCTTGGCTGCCTCTACTTGCTCTTTGTTGATTTGAGACTGTTTGTTGCTCTGCAATGCCAGTTGACGACATTCAGTCAAGCTGAGCACTTGTGCCTTTACAGAAAAGGTTCCGCAGAGTAACGCTAAAAGTAATATCCTTTTTTTCATACTTCGGATATATTTTTTTGTATCCTTTTTCTTTAAATTAAACCGAAGAATTTATCTACAAAAAATGTGCCATAATATATTTATATTATGAGTTTTTGCATAAAATGTTACTTTTTGCAAAATTAATTAGGACATATGGAATATATGTAGTACCTTTGTGCTCAGAAAAAACATGTCACTTTGTCACATTTAAATTATAACACCATGCATTACAGAATTCCAGGAGTGGCCTTAATGACCAATGATATTGATTCACTTAAGAGCATTTTGCCGAGTAATATTGACGAGTGTTTGTCTGCTTTAAGTTTTGTTTATTGCCGTAAGGGAGAGCTGAATGTGCTTATTAATGACCGTCCTTACAGGTTGCGTCCGCGGCAGTTAATGCTTTGTCGATTGCAGTCTCTTATGGATGATATATCGCATACGCCGGACTTTGAGGCAACGGTAGTTTGTACCAATGAAAAACTGTTTGATGAAATCAAGCAGACCATTATTCAATTAGAACCATATTGGTGGGAGAAGCAGATGTTCCTGCGTGATAATCCTATTCTAGACCTAAATAACCGTCAGATACGACTTTTGGATGCGTACGTTAATCTGGTAACCGTTTACCTGGAGACATCGCCTAATGCTTATCAGCAGAATGTTATTCGCTTGATGGCTCAGGCATGCTGCCTGGAGGCGCTGGCATTCTTGGATGAAGAGGAGGTTATTAAGCGCAATAAGTATATGCTTGATAAGAACGGAACAGCCTCGCAGGGAGAACAGACTTTCCGTAAGTTCATAGACCTGATGTACGGCCCGGGTGTTATACATCGCGACACTTTATGGTACGCCGACAAGTTGGCTATCACGCCCAAGTACCTGGCGGCAATCTGCAAGCAACGTAGCGGCAAGACAGCTTTCCGGCTGATAAATGACATGTGCCTTGAGCAGATTAAGCATACGCTTGTATATACAGATACTCCAATTAAGGAGATGGCAGATAAATTTGACTTCCCCAATGCCAGTTTCTTCTGCAAGTATGTGCGTGAACACTTGGGAGTAACGCCACAACAATTCCGCAAACAAAACAGATAAAATATTTATGCTATGGAACCTAAAGTCCTTCCCCCTGATTCGGTTCACGCAGTGGCCAAGAATATTGTAACACAAATGCAATCTGACCCTCAGACCTTCTGGCATGAGGTAGCACAAGCAGCCATACAGTTTGGCCTTAAAGTGCTGGCGGCACTTCTTATATTTGGAATAGGTATATGGCTTATCGGAGTGGTTAAGAAGTTGCTTAAACGTCGTTTTGACCGTCGCAAGACCGAACCGACGATAGCCTCGTTTATTACCTCGTTTGTTCAGATATCGTTGACGGTGATATTGATAATCCTGTCTGTCACAACCTTAGGTGTCGATACCACTTCTCTGGCAGCACTGCTGGCTGCCGGTGGTATGGCGATAGGTATGGCGCTGTCGGGAACGGTTCAGAACTTCGCCGGTGGAATAATGCTTCTGGCTTTCAAACCCTTCAAAGCCGGTGATATGATTAACGCTCAGGGTGTTCTGGGTAAGGTTGTTGAGGTGAATATAACCTCTACCAAGGTTCTGACACCTGATAATCGCGTAGTCATTCTGCCAAATGGTGCTCTCAGCAACGGAACAATAGACAACTATTCCGGTCGGCCGCTGCGTCGCCTTGAGTGGAAGGTTAGTGTGGCATACGGCAGTGACGTGGAAGCTTTCAAGAAAGCAGTGCTGGAGATGTTGGCTGCCGATAAGCGTATCCTCAAAGAGAATACAAATATGAATAAGCTCTATAAGGAACTGAATATCACCAAGTATCAACTTTCAACGGTGGCTTATCGTTTGGATGCTATTCCGGCACCGTTTGTGGCACTGCTGTCGCTCAATAGCAGCGACATCAGCTTTGTCGTACGTGCATGGGTTCGCAGTGACGACTACTGGGATGTATTCTTTGATTTACAGGAGAAATTCTATACTGAACTACCCAAACAGGGATTCCAGTTTGCTTATCCGCATATGGATGTCTCAATGATTGAGCATAAAGTGTAGGCGGTTTTGTACATTCGCCTCACTGGTGCCCGAGTCAAAATCAAGGAATAGCAGACTGAGGTCTGAATACAGGCTCTTAAGGCGCTTTTCTATTCCTTTAGATATAATGTGATTGGCAATGCAACCAAATGGTTGAACGCTGATCACATTTTTTATTCCGGATTCTGCCAGATGGCATATCTCGCCCGACAGGAACCAGCCTTCTCCGAAGTCGGCAGCAGGGTTGATGACCTTACGTGAGAGGCGTTGAATCTCGTATATATCCGTGAACTTACGATAGTGTTTAAACGACCTGCACGCTCTGTCGAAACGTCGTGCCACATGCATTAGGTACATGTTTACGAGCCGTGCTGTCAATGGCGACATGGACGACTCCTTGATGTGCAAACGTTTGTTGATGGCGGCATTAGGTATGGCTGTTGAGAAAAAGCCTGTCAGCGTAGCCGGTACCACCTCTATATCACGCTCTATCAGCCATTTGCTCACATACAGGTTGCTGAACGGGTTGTACTTGACGTATATCTCACCCACTAGTCCCACTTGTGGTACATCTTTGCTCATGTCGCAAGCTTTGGCAAAGTCCGTGGCTGCACGTCGAGCCAGTCGAACGAGTCCGTCATAGTCTTTGGCGCGGACGAGTGGTTGTGCTATCTCTGTATAATGATCGTATAGTTGTTTCACGGCCTCTTTGTCTTTGGCCCTGGCGACGGCAGGGTAATAAAGTTTATGTAGCGTGTCAGCGTAGAGCATAGTGTATAGAATAAGCCTTGCTATCTGCTTCCACGGAACGACAAACCCAGGCTGATTATTATCGATACTGTGACTAAGTCCCACGCTCAGCACCGGCACGTCAGCGTAGCCGTATTTTACCAACGCGTTCTTGATTAGTGAGTAGTAATTGCTTGCTCGGCACTGGCCACCTGTCTGCGTTATCACGATGGCAGTGTCGTCTTGCTTGTACTTGCCTGATTTAAGGGCATTTATGACGCTACCGAGCACTATGGTGGCGGGATAACAGATATCGTTATTAGCTATCTGTAAGCCTTCTTCGGCATCGGCCTTATTGCCGGGCGGCAGTGATTCCATATTGTATCCTGCAGCAGCAAATACCGATGCCAAATACTCAGAATAGCCTTCACCAAAGTACGGCGCCAGGATGGTGCGCTTGCGGTCTTCATCCATAAAGGGTCGGGTAGTGTATGGCTTAGTGGCGGACTCTTCACTATTAACTATTCTCCCTTTACTTTCTCTGCTGCTCTCTATCAGTGAGCGAACGCGCAACTTAAGGCTGCCGATATTATTTACGTCGTCAATTTTCAGCACGGTCAGGTTCTTGCTGTGGCGTGAAAGGATGCTTCTCACTTCGTCTAGGATAAAGGCATCAGGACCACAACCAAAGCTGGTCAGTTCAACCATGTGCAGTCGTTCGTATTGTTGCTTGCCGACGAAGTAGGCGGCCTTGAATATTCTATTGGGATAGGCCCACTGACTTAGGGCATTTATTTTTTTGAACACTCCTGCTCCGGCATGTGCGGCCACATTCTCAGTGATGACATCTATATCCATGTCGGCGATGCTCTGCGATATCTTATGCTCTATCAGCGGGTCGATATGATACGGCCGTGCTGCCAGTAGAACTACGGTTCTGCCGCTTGCTTCAGCGTGACGGAGCACTTCTAAGGCTTTGTCTTCCAGGGCATTAAGATAGTTCTCTTGTGTACTGATGGCCTTGTCTATGGCGCTTTCGATGGTAGCCGCCTCTATGCCCAATGACGACAGATAGTCGTGGCACGATTGACGTAGCAGATCCTCGTCCTTGAAGCTGACTACAGGCGAGTCCATCTCGATACCGTATTTCTCCTTAGGACGGATGGATGACTTGATGACGTCCGAGTAACCGCTTACAACAGGACAATTGAAGCTGTTCTTGCCTTTGCTGTCTTCTTGGCGCTCAAACACAACCCATGGATACAGAATCCTATCGACTTTCTTTTCGATGAGGTTCATGATATGCCCGTGCATGAGTTTGGCGGGGAAGCATATGTTATCTGCCATTATACTGCGTATGCCCTTTTCATACAGCGAGTTAGTGGAGCTCTTGGATAGCACCACCTCCATGCCGCATTCAGTGAGCAGTGTGTACCAGAAGGGGTAGTTCTCGTATATGCCGAGTGCCCGAGGCAGTCCTATGCGTAAGCGTCCGCTGCCTTTCTTCATCTTGCCGTGTTCCCACAGAAGCATGTTCTTCCAGGCAAACATATTGAAGCCTTTGGTAACGCTCTCGCCACCGTTAGAGTATATCTTTTCGCATTGGTTGCCGGAATGATAACTTTTGCCGTTTGCAAACATAAAGCGCTTGACCGTGCAGTGGTTTTCACAGCCCGGACGAACCTCAGTGCTTGACTCAAAGGTGCGGTCGCGTAATATGTCGTTCAGTGACTTCATCTACAGTGTTTTAGCATATAGCGCAGCACCCAGTGCTCCCATTAGTTCCGGTCGGTCGGTGAACCTAACCTCAGCACCTGTCATCTTCTCCAGCGCACGCACTACAGATAAGTTCTTGAATGTGCCGCCTTGAACAACTATATGTCGTCCCAGTTCTTCTGCCGAAGGCATCTTAAGCACCTTGAACAGGCAGTTCTTTATGACCGAATAACTCAGACCCGCTGCTATATCATCCACTCCGGCACCTTCGCGCATGGCTTGCTTGACCTTTGAGTTCATGAATACCGTGCACCGTGTTCCCAAATCGTATGGAGACTTGGCGTAATTAGCCAATTCGGCAAAATGGCTAATCTCATAACCCAGCTGATTAGCAAAGGTCATGATGAACGAACCGCATCCGGACGAGCAGGCCTCGTTAATCTCTATGCGTCGTATGCTACCGTGCTCAACAAAGATGGCTTTCATATCTTGTCCGCCTATGTCCAGAATAAAACTCACTTCAGGCTCTATCTGTTTGGCGGCCATGAAGTGTGCCATAGTCTCTACGATACCTGCGTCCAGGTCAAAGGCTGTCTTGAGCAAGCTCTCTCCATAGCCTGTTACGGCAGATTTGACAATCTCGACTTTACCTGCATCTACAGCAGCTGCTTGCATACGTTCCAGTGCATCTCGGCACGCACCCAGCGAGTCACCGCGATTGAAGGAGTAGTCGCTGAAGGCTATCTGCCCGTCTTCATCTATCAGCACCACCTTAGTTGTTGTGCTGCCTGAGTCAATGCCCAGATAATACCGTCCGCTAGATAGGCGTTGGTTATTGCTCTTTATCGTTATCTGCCGTTGCTGCTTCCATGCCAGGCATTCGGCTTCGTCAGCAAATAGTGCCGGCAGACCGTGGCTTTGCTTACCTAAGAGGCTGAGCTGCTGTTCCTGTTCATCAATACGATGTCTCAGTTCGCTTATTTTGATTGCCTCACCGTTTGCCAGTAGGGCACAACCTGTGGCAGGAATCAGTTGCGGTTCATCACTCATGATGCAGTCGCTCTCGTCCATGGACATGGCTGTCAGCAGGTGCTTCTTCAGTTCCGGCAGGTAAGCAAACGGTCCACCGCAGAGGAATACCTTAGCTTGTATCTCCACGCCGCGAGCCAGAGCTGACACTACCTGCATGCTAACAGCTCTGAACATACTGGCAGCAATGTCCGTCCTGGGTACATTACGAGCCAGCAGGTTTTGTATATCGGTCTTGCTGAAGACGCCGCACCGCGAAGCTATAGGGTGGATGTGTTCGGCATGCTTGGCCAGTTCATTCAGTTCGATGGTCTCCACGCCAAGTAGCGTAGCCGTCTGGTCAATGAACGAACCCGTACCACCGGCACAGTTGCCGTTCATGCGCATATCCGGAACGCGACCGTCCTCAAAGAACACCATCTTAGAGTCCTCACCACCTATATCTATTAGCGTGCGCACGTCCGCGTACCTGCGACGTATAACCTCCGTGGCAGCTATAACCTCTTGAGTGAAGCCTACCTGCAGGCGTTCAGCGTAGCCCAGGCCTACCGATCCCGTCATCATAACCTGCAGTTCCGTGTCGCCGAGGATGGCGGATAACTCAACCAGTATATCCCTTAGTACAGCTGATGGGTTGGCGTTATGACGACGGTAACGTTGAACCCTTTTTACAGATTCAACGTTACGCCCTTGCTCGTCTAATAAACAAACCTTAAGCGTTGTAGACCCTATGTCAATTCCTATTTTGATTAGCCTCCGAAGTTATCGAAGCGGATGTCCTGATCATCTACGCCCAGCGAGTGGAGTAGGTCAAGCACTGTCTTGGCCATCATTGGAGGACCGCAGAGGTAGTACTCGATGTCTTCAGGAGCATCGTGTTGTTTAAGGTATGTGTCGCCCATGACGGGAGCAATAAAGCCGGCAGTATATTTAACGCCCAGCTTATCGGCCTTCGGATCCGGACGGTCCAGAGCCAGGTGGAAGTGGAAGTTCGGGAACTCCTTTTCCAGGGCCAAGAAGTCCTCCAGGAAGAATACCTCGTCCAATGCGCGAGCGCCGTAGAAGTAGTGCATCTCACGGTCGCGGCAGTTGCGAGTCTTGAGCATGTGCATAATCTGAGCACGCAGCGGAGCCATACCGGCACCACCACCAACCCAAATCATCTCCTTCTTGCTGTCATAGACAGGACGGAACTCGCCGTAAGGACCACTCATGATTACCTTATCACCCGGCTTGAGCGAGAAGATATACGTCGATGCGATTCCGCAGGGTACATCCATGAACTCAGGTCCGTTAGGACATTGCTCTTTGGGTTTGAACGGTGGAGTGGCTATACGAACGGTCAGGGTGATGATATCGCCCTCGTCGGGATAGTTGGCCATTGAGTAAGCACGGATGGTCTCCTCGCTATTCTTCTGCTTGAGACCGAAGAGGCCGAACTTCTCCCATGACGGCAGGTACAGGTCACCGATGAGTGACTTATCTATGTCACGATTATAGTCGATGTCGTATTTAGGAATACGTATTTGAGCGTACGAACCCGGCTCAAAGTCCATGTGCTCACCCTTGGGCAGAGCAACCTTGAACTCCTTGATGAACGTAGCCACATTCTTATTGCTGATAACCTCGCACTCCCATTCCTTAACGCCCAGGATGGACTCATCCATCTTAAGTGTCAGGTCGTTCTTAACCTTAACCTGGCAACCAAGACGCCAGTGGTCTTTTTGTTGCTTACGGCTGAAGTGAACTGTCTCGGTCGGCAGGATCTCTCCACCGCCTTCAATCACTTGACACTTGCACTGTCCGCAACTGCCCTTACCACCACAAGCTGACGGCAGGTGCACACCGGCTGCTGCCATAGAGTTAAGCAGGGTTCCACCGGCAGGAATCTGATATTCCTTATCACCGTTGATAACCACCTTGACATCACCTGAGGCTAACAGATAACGTTTTGCCACCAATAGGATGACAACCAGCAGCAGTATAACTACCAGGAATACTGCCACAGCATATAATATTGCAATCATATTCATATCTCTGTCCTCCTATTAGATGTTAAGTCCGCTGAAGCACATGAATGCCAGAGCCATCAGTCCCACCGTGATGAAGGTGATACCTATTCCCTGCAAGGGCTTCGGAACGTCGTTATATTCCATTTTCTCGCGAATACCTGCCAGGGCTACGATAGCCAGCAGCCATCCTATACCGGAACCGATAGCGTAAGCGAAGGCGTCGCCGATGTTAGCGATAGCCTTTACGTTCTCGGGGTCGAGTTGTACGCGCTGTTGCATGAACAGGCTGGCACCCATGATAGCGCAGTTAACGGCTATCAGCGGCAGGAATATTCCCAGCGCTGCATACAGCGACGGACTGAACTTCTCCACAATCATCTCCACCAGTTGCACGATGGCAGCTATCACGGCGATGAAGAGAATAAAACTCAGATATCCCAGTCCCAGCGGGTCAAGAACATATATCTGCAGCAGGTAGTTAACCGGCAGAGTTATTGTCTCCACGAATACCACTGCTATACCCAGACCAAGTGAGGTCTTTACGTCCTTCGATACTGCCAGGTATGAACACATACCCAGGAAGAAGGCGAATATCATATTGTCGGCAAAGATGCTGCGGACAAATAAACTAATTGCATGTTCCATCACTTAGACTCCTTATCATTTAGGGCACGGTGTACCCAGATTATACAACCTACCAGTATCAGAGCCATAGCCGGCATGAGCATCATGCCGCAGTTCTCATATCCGGCTGCATACCAGCTGTCAGGAATAACCTGATAGCCCAGTAGTTTACCTGAACCCAGCAGTTCGCGTACGAATGCCACTACCACCAGTATCCAAGCGTAGCCGAAGCCGTTACCCAGACCGTCCATGAAGCTATCCTTGACGCTGTTGGTCATGGCGAAGGCCTCCAGACGACCCATGAGAATACAGTTGGTGATGATCAGTCCCAAGTAAACGCTCAGCTGCATAGCCACGTCATAAGCAAAGGCTTTCAGCACCTCACTTACTATCGTCACCAGCGCTGCCACTACCACCAATTGGATGATGATACGTATGCGCGTTGGGATAGTGTTACGGATGAGCGAAACAACCACGTTCGACATTGCCACGATGATTGTCACGCTGATGCCCATCACCAGTGCCGGCTTCAGTTGCACCGTAACGGCCAAGGCCGAGCAGATACCTAATATCTGAACCAGCACAGGGTTATTCACGTTCAGAGGACCTAAGAATGCCTCTTTTGTTTTTTGACTTAGTGCCATATCTTATTCCTCCTTTGTTAAAAATTCGACATATTCGTCCAAGCTCTTCACGAGCATCTCATCTACGCCTGTTGACGTAATCGTTGCGCCTGAGATGGCATCTACCTGCTCGCGTCCTGCCTCATCTTTCTTGCCGGCTTTCAGCACTGCGATGCTCTGTACACGGCCCTCAGCGTCTTTGATGTGCTTACCAAAGAAGCGGCTGCGGAAGTATTCAGTAACGATTTCGCCACCCAGACCCGGAGTCTCGCTCTCGTGGCCGAAGTTAATTCCATAGACGGTGTTCTTATCGTCATCCAGGGCTATATATCCCCAGATGCCACCCCATAGACCTTGGCCTTTCAGCGGAAGCACGTACTTGGTTGCGCCGTCGATGGTAGCAACGAACAGTGCCTTGCCGTCCACTTCGGTTTCGTTTACTATCTCGCCGTACAGCGCTGCCGGATCGGCATTGCTGTAGTCAACATTCAGCGCTGTCAGTATCTGCTTCTGTGTATCCAGACGCTTGTTGGCAGCCTGACGCGGACTCAGTACCTGACTGATGACTGCCAGCAGCACGGCCACAATAACTACCAGTATCGCTGCATATACTATCGTATATACATTATTCTCTGTATTCAGTTTCATCTTGCTGCCCTCCTTTTAATATTACGTTGAACAACACACCAGTCAATCAGCGGAGCAAATGCGTTCATCAGCAGTATCGCCAGCATCATTCCCTCTGGATAACCCGGGTTCAGAACGCGTATCACTACTGCCATGAAGCCTATCAGCAGTCCGTAGATCCATTTGCCACACTCGGTGCGAGCACTCGTCACAGGATCAGTAGCCATAAATACGGCACCAAAGGCGAAGCCGCCCAGTACCAGGTGCATGTACCACGGCAGGTTAGCTGCGGCTGTGTCCGGACCAAAAGCGTTGAACAAGGCTGCTGTTACGCCACCACCTACAAATATTGCCAGCATCGTCTTCCAGCTTGCTACGCCCGTTATGATGAGCAGTATCGCACCCAGTGCTATTGCCCATATACAGGTTTCACCAACGCTTCCCGGAATCAGTCCGTTAGCGGCTGTCCAGAAGTCCACGGGCATCAGGCTCGTCTCACTGGTCGTAGCTACCTGCGTCAGCGGAGTAGCACCCGTGAAACCATCTACCAGGGCCTTGCCGCCGTCCCAGCCCCAAGTGCCGTCTGTGCGGATGAAGGCGGTGTCGCCGGTCATCTGACTCGGATAAGCAAAGAATAGGAACGCACGCGTAATCAGGGCTACGTTGAAGATATTGTAGCCTGTACCGCCGAATACCTCCTTAGCGAATACCACTGCAAAGGCTGTAGCCACTGCCACCATCCATAGCGGAGTGTTGATTGGCACTATCAGCGGAATTATCATACCCGTAACCAGGAATCCCTCGGCTACTTCCTCGTGCTTGTACTGTGCCACGCAGAATTCTATACCCAGACCTACTACGTAGCTGACGATTATATACGGTAGCACTGCCAGCAGTCCGAAGCCGAAGGCCTTCCAGAACAGCGCAGCGTTCATGCCGCCGCGGATAAGCTCACCCGTAGCCAGCAGATGCTGATAGCCTACGTTGAACATACCGAACAGCAGTGCCGGCATCAGTGCCATCACCACTATAATCATCGTACGCTTGCTGTCTGCACCGTCGTGGATGTGACTGCTCAGACGCTTCGATGTTGTCTGAGGCGTGAACAGGAATGTATCAAAGGCGTCGTAGAAACTGCTCAGTTTCTGCAGCTTGCCGCCTTCCTCGAAGTTCTTGCCGAACTTCTTCCATATCTGATATAACTTCTCCATCACTCAATCTCCTTTCTCATGTTGTCCAGTGCATCACGAACAATCTGCTGCAGCGGCATCTTGCTTGTGCAAACGTACTCACACAATGCAAAGTCCTCAGGAGCCACTTCATTAGCTCCCAACTGCTCCATCTTGTCCAGATTACCTGCAATCATGGCTTTAATCAAATACTCGGGATAGATATCCATCGGGAACACTTTGTCGTACTCACCGCTTACGATGATAGCACGGCGTCCGCCTTTTAGGCGTGCATCCCATTTGTAGTTCGGCTTACCGAACAGCCGGCGTGTCAGCTTGCAGTCGAGCATAGCTGCAGGGTCGGTCTTGCCGAAGTGGAAACTGCCAAAGCGTGGCAATAGCCAGCCCATAAACTCATGTTCCTCACTGCCCTCACTCAGCACCGTCAGCTGATTGTCGTAGATCGAGATGCACTCAGCAGGCTGAACCTGCTTTCCACTAAGTACATTGCCCGCAATGTGGCGACACGTAACTTCACTATGAACGTTGCTTCTAAGAATAGAATCGTATTCCATTCCGGGCAGCACGTTGTAGTACTGCTTGCCGTATGCCAGCGGACCAGTCAACGCTACCTTCTTTTGCATATCCACGATGCCCTTGGTCAGCAGACGACCTATCAGCGCCAGGTCCTGGATGTTAATCGTCCACATCGTGTCGCCCTTAGCCATCGGCAGCACATGGTTGATTTGTACGCCTGCGTTGCCTGCGGGGTGGGGACCAAACACCTCATACAAGGTGCAATCCTTCAACTCACGGAACTCGGTTGAGCGTGAACCGCCTCGAATACCTACGTACACAGGCGCTACCTTGTTTAGCGCACTCACTGCAGCCTGCAGCGTAGCCAGCTGTCCTTGCAGAACCCACTCATAGTCCGGTGCCAACGGAGCACTGTCAAAACTACTGATAAAGATTGCACGCGGCTCTTTCGTCGGCAACGCTATGCAATCGTACGGACGTTGTTTAATCACTGCCCACAAACCGCTCCTGAGGAGCAATGCTTTTACCTCGTCCTTGGTCCTTGGTACTTGGTCACTTAGTACTTCATACTCGATGCGAGCGTCAGCCTCGATATCAATCGACAGCACCTTACGTCTGTCGCCGCGAACGATAGCTTTGACAGTACCGCTTACCGGAGATGTGAACAGCAGATTCTCAAACGTCTTGTCGTGAAATAGCGGACTTCCCGCTTTCACCTTAGCGCCTTCTTTGACATCCAGCTTAGGTGTCACTCCGGCGTAGTGATCCGGAACAATATGATAGACTTCAGGCCTGCATACGCTTCCCAGCGCCTTCTCTGCCTTACCATCCATCGGAATGTCCAAACCACGCGTCAAGATAATTTGTTGCATAAATCTGTAATATAATTTTGTTTTATTTTGATTCGTCAATACGCTATTTTGGTACATTACCAAAAAACCGCGCAAAATTACAACAAATATTTGGAATACACAAGGATTTTTCGATAAAAATCGAATGCATTTGATTTTTTTTAAGGAAAAGCCTTGGTATTTGCACAAAAGTGCGAACGTAATTTCGGCGGGCTAGGTTGTCCCCGTTAAGCGGGGAAAACCGCCACGGGGAAAGGGGCATTTTACAATGCGGGAGGCCCGAAGTTACGGCATTCTTTTTTACCTCTCACCACTGCATTTTTTTCGCTGCTCTTATACTGCATTTCTTACTATGTTTTTATTAGGTTATTATTAGGTTATTAGTATGTGGTTATTATGTGCATCGCGGTACGTCATCGGACTACCATAGGTCTTACAGGCGCTCTGCGCCGGTCCGGCAACGCAGTGGTCCTACAGCAAGCTTTGCTTGCGGTCATACAAAAAACGTGCCTTTTGGCACTTTTTTTTGTGTATATCATTTTTTTGTTGTAATTTTGCAGTCGCAAAATGTGCAATACAAAAAATATACGATATGAGAAAGATTTTTTTATTAGTAGCAACGGCTATGTGCATGACAAGTTGCTGGACACTCATCGAGACAACAGCACCAACAACCTCGACAGCCGTTATTCCCGTTAAGACAGTCTATACCACTCAGGTAACTACACCATCACCTAAGGTGGTGACAACAACGACAGTGACAGTAACCAGCTATGACCAGGATTGGTCGTTCTACCTGGACCTGCGCGCCGTGGCTGCAGCATTTGCTGAGGCAAATAACATCCAGCAGTTTGAGCGTATTATCAACTCAAGCAACTACATGATCAATAACCTGGATCTCAACCGCGACGGATGGATTGACTACCTGCGCGTCATCGAGACACGTCAGGGATACTATCACGCTCTGCTCATTCAGGCATGTCTGGCCCCCGGCGTATTTCAGGATGTGGCTACGCTCATAGCTGAGCGCAGAAAAGACCTGCTATACGTAGAGGTTATAGGTGATAAGTACCTGTATGGATACAACTATATCGTACGTCCGGTATTCGTTAAGCGTCCGCCGCTGTGGGATGCTTTTGGTCGAAGCAACTACACGGTATGGAGTTCGCCCTATCATCATGGCAACTTCCCGTCGTACTATGGTCAACCCAAGCCTGTTTATCTGAATCACTATCAGGCTTACGTAAATACCTACATGACCAACCACCACTACTGCCACCAATGTGATTTCCCGCAGCAGCCGTTCTGGAACGGCTATGACGCTATGGTTAAGCCACACGTGCATAACGACTTTGCACGTCAACATCCTGATGATGCCTTCGATCGTCGCGTCACTCACTACGAGCGTCCGCAGGGAGCCACAGGTGAGATACGTAATGCCGGTCAGCTGAGAACAGCCACCAGCACCCGTACCGGTCAGTCCACACAGACAACACAGGCTACACGCAGCACGCAGTCCACACAATCGACTGCAACCCGCAGCGCCCAAACAACAACCACCCGTAGCGCCCAGACAAGTCAATCGACTGCAACCCGCAGCGCCCAAACAAGCACTGCAGCGCAGTCTCGTCAGGCACAGGCTGCTGCACAGCGTGAACCCAGCACCAGCGTTAATACTCGCGTAAGCCGCAGTGGCGAAACACGCACTACGATAAAAACAACCGACGAGAACGGACGTACACAAACGGTACAACGCAATGCATCATCAACGCGCAGCGCCTCGTCTACACGCACATCCGGTGCTACTCGCAGCGCCTCATCTACTCGTAGATGAAGATTGAAGATTGAAAGGAGAAGGAGTATATAAGGACCGGGGCAGTAAGTTCTTGGGATTCGCTGAATCCATAGAGGACGAAGAGCAAGCTAAAGCCCGGATAGCATGGTACAAGAAGAAATACCATGATGCCCGGCATGTATGCTACGCCTACCGATTGGGACCGGACCTGTGGCGAACAAAGGATGACGGTGAACCGCACGGCACAGCCGGACTTCCTATACTAAGAAGCATCGACGCCAAAGGGTTGGACAAGGTGCTGGTGGTAGTAGTGCGCTACTTCGGAGGCACATTGCTCGGAACAGGTGGACTGATGGTGGCGTATAGAGAGGCAGCCAAAGCTGCGCTTAGTGAAGATTGAAGATTGAAGATTGAAAATTGAAACGTAATGATAACGATAGAACAATTGAAGGACCTGCAAGGGCGGGCAGATAAGCTCAAGCAGTACCTGCAGATAGATGAGAAGCGTGTTCAGCTTGAGGAAGAAGAGTTGCACACCCAGGCTCCGGGATTCTGGGACGACGCTAAAGCCGCAGAAGCACAGATGCGTAAGGTCAAAAGCATCAAACGCTGGATTGAAGGCTATGAGGGCGTACGTGCCAGCGTGGAGGAGTTGACTCTCGCCTTTGAGTACTACAAGGAAGAGCTGGTAACCGAAGCAGAGGTGGACGAGGCATACGCTAAGGCCATGAAGGAAGTAGAGGACCTGGAGATGCGCAATATGCTCTCGCACGAAGAGGACCAGATGCCCGCAGTGCTCAAGATAGTCAGTGGTGCCGGTGGCACAGAAGCACAAGACTGGGCAGAGCAATTGATGCGTATGTACATGCGCTACTGCGAGAAACATGATTATAAGGTGACAATAAGCAACCTGCAGGAAGGTGATGAGGCCGGAATCAAGACGGTGACCTTCAACGTCGAGGGCGATATGGCATATGGTTACCTCAAGAGCGAGAACGGCGTGCATCGTCTGGTGCGCGTGAGTCCTTACAACGCACAGGGTAAGCGCATGACCAGCTTTGCCAGTGTATTCGTGGTACCGCTCATCGACGATAGCATAGAGATAGAGGTAAACCCTGCAGGCATAAGCTGGGATACCTTCCGTAGCTCCGGTGCCGGTGGACAGAACGTCAATAAGGTCGAGTCCGGAGTACGCCTACACTATAAGTTCATCAACGTGCTGACGGGTCAGCCGGACGAGATAGTGATAGAGAATACCGAGACCCGCGACCAGCCTAAGAACCGCGAGAATGCCTTGCGCTTGCTGCGCTCACAACTCTACGAGTTAGAATTAGAGAAGCGACGCCAGGCAGCTGCTAAGGTTGAGGCCGGAAAGAAGAAAATAGAATGGGGTAGTCAGATACGCAGTTACGTCTTCGACGACAGACGCGTCAAAGACCATCGTACCAACTACCAGACAAGTAACGTAAACGCCGTGATGGACGGAGATATAGATGCATTCATCAAGGCATACCTAATGGAATTCCCTGATTAAGTCATGAAACAATACAAGCATTCAGATTTTAAGAAGATACGCGCCTACCATACCAGTTGGTTGCTCGCGTTGTGGGATTGGATATTCACCATCCCCGTAGTGCGTAGTTTCCGTAAACGAACAGCAGCCTCGCTGAGTCTGGAATATGAAGAGGGCAAACGCGAGCAGATAGAAGCCGACATCAAGGATGGAGCTGTGTTCCTGACTAACCACCGCGATATCGTCAATGATGCCGCTCTGCTGAGTATCAAGCTACGTGAACGCTATCATATACGTCCGTACGTAGGAATGGGCAATAACCTGTTCGTCAAGTGGTGGATAGAGCCGATGGCTAAGTTCAATCATGTGTTCGTAGTTATCCGTGGTGGCAGTCCTAAGGAACTGCTACAGCACTCAGAGACGCTGTCTGCTTACATCAGTTACCTGCGTCATCGCGGTAAGTCAATATGGCTGGCACAACGTGAAGGACGTGCTAAGGACAGCAACGACCTGACGCAACCCAGTGTGCTCAAGATGCTCACTCTGCACTACGACGACTTCATCGATGGCATCAAGGAGATGAACATTTGTCCTATATGCCTCAACTACCAGTTCGACCCCTGCGACTACCTCAAGGCCATGGAGATGCAATATAAGCGTGACGACCCCAAGTGGCGCAAATCCAAATACGACGACTATAAGTCGATGCGTACAGGTATTCTTGGCTGGAAAGGACATATCGTCTTCCGCATGACACCCAGCATCAACCACTGGATAGAGGAGCATGAAGAGGAACTGCGTGCTATGTCGCGTAACGACCAGGCAGTGGCTGTGGCTAAGCAGATAGACCATCAGATACACTCCAACTACGAGATATTCCCGCACGACGAGGAGTTCTATAAACATATAGACGAACAACTGGAGAGAATCAACATCCCGCATAAAGACGAGGAATTCTTACGCGCCAGACTGATGGAGATGTATGATAACCCGATTAAGAACCACATGATGGTAAAGAACGAAGATTATGAAGAAAGCAGTGTTCCCTGGATCGTTTGATCCGTTTACAGTAGGCCACTACGACATTGTAAAACGTGGACTGAAACTATTTGACGAGATAATAATAGGCATTGGACGTAATAGTCAGAAGAAGGAGACCTTTCCTATTCGTGAACGCCTGACAGCTATAGAGAAAATATTTGGTGACGAACCGCGAGTTAAGGTAATGATATACGATTGCCTGACGGTTGACTTCGCCAAACAGGAAGGTGCAGACTTCATTCTGCGTGGCATACGTTGCGTAGAGGACTTTGAGTACGAAAGAAATATGGCTGAGGCCAATAAACAACTGGGTGGAGTAGAGACTATTCTGCTATACACACGTCCCGAATATGCACACATATCTTCTACGTTGGTACGAGATTTGTACTCGTATAACAAGAATATATCGGCCTTTGTGCCTAATGACCTGAGATGAGAAAAACGCTTACTTACATATTGCTGCTTCTGCTCCCGCTAAGCGTCCATGCAGAGCAATCGACAACTCGCATAGAGAAGACGCTGTCTATATACAACGATGTATGGCGTCAGCTGGATATGAACTATGTGGATACGCTCAACTACGAGCAGCTAATGGAGACTGCCATAGGAGCGATGTTGCAGAAGATAGACCCCTACACAGTGTATTTCCCCAAAGAGAAAGACACCGAGCTCAAGATGATGACTACCGGCAAGTACGGAGGCATCGGTTCTATCATCCAGCAGCGCGATAAGATTATCCTCATAGCCAATCCCTACGAGGGCAAACCTGCTCAGCGTGCCGGTGTGTTGGCGGGAGATAAACTAATTAGTGTTGACGGCGTCAGCACTAAAGGCAAGGCAGTAAGCGAAGTAAGTAACCTGCTTCGCGGAGTACCGGGTACAGAGGTTAAACTGGTCATAGAGCGTGAGGGCGAAAAAAAGCAACTCAAGTTCGCTTTTGAGCGCGAAGAGATACACATGGACGCCGTGGACTACTACAGCGTAATACCTGACACCAAAGTCGGATACATCAGTCTGCGCGAATTTACTATGGGCGCTTCCAGCGAGGTATCACGTGCACTGGACGACCTTGTTTATCAACGTGGAGCAGAGTCGCTCATATTGGACCTTAGAGGCAATGGCGGCGGTATAGTGGATGAGGCAATACGAATAGTTAACCTCTTCGTCGGTGCTGACACCGAGGTTGTATCCACTAAGGGCAAGACCGAACAGGCCTGCCGTACCTACAAGACCAGTTCTGCAGCACGCTTCCCCGATATGCCCGTGTGCATACTGGTTGACCACAACTCAGCCAGTGCCAGTGAGATTGTGGCCGGTAGTCTGCAAGACCTGAAGCGTGCCAAACTGATTGGTGAGCGTACCTTTGGTAAAGGATTGGTGCAGAACCTCAGACAGATATCCTATGGCGGACACCTGAAGGTAACAACCAGCAAGTACTACCTGCCCAGCGGACGCTGCATACAGGCTATCGACTATGCTGAACGCCAACGTGGCAAAGAAGCTAAACGCGATACAGCCGGTGGTATCCTGCCGGATATCGTTATGCAGGACGACTCGCAGAAAGTGGATATAACATACACCCTGTATGTCAAGAATATGTTCTTCGACTATGCTACGCGTTATCATCGCGAGCACGCTACGATTGCTGCTCCTGCTGTATTTGAACTGACTGACGCTGAGATAGAGGACTTCTGCCGTTTCCTGGATGAGAAGAAATTCACCTACGAAACAGAGACCAGCAAGTTCTTCCACGATATGGTCAAAATGGCAGAGCACGAAGACATAGACTCAGCCACCGTGGCAACACTCAAAGCTCTGGAACCTAAACTCAAGCCCTCGTTCCGCGAAGCCATTGAGCGTAACAAAGACGAGGTCAAGCAAATGCTTGGCGCTGAGATAGTGGAGCGTTACTACTACCAGAAAGGTCGTTCAGAGTTTATGCTTCGCGAGGATAAGGAAGTCAAGCGCGCGATTGCTGAGCTTGGGTCCAACGAATAAATCCATATACGCAATTGATGCACCAGAAAGCATACTGCATAACCATGCAGTAGTTCTCAGCACGTACCCAAAGCACAACGTAAAGGATATCTATCATCAGCCAGATATACCAGTGCTCGCGAAAAGCCATCACCATCAGTATTTGTGCCGCAATAGCAGGAACGGTAGTCAGTGCATCCAGATAAGGCTGGGTGTCGTTGGTGTAACGGCTCAGCAGCCATCCTACAAGCAACGAACAAGCCAGTAGAGAAAGGAGTAATGCTATTACAACGCTTGTCCTGAGGGAGCGCGTTGTAATAGTGATCGCTTCGCTGTAGGATTGCTTTGTTGTAGGACCGGCTTCGCCTGTAGGGGCGAGGCGCTTGCGCCAACAGTAGATACCGTAAATCTGGCTGAGGAAGTAAAAGACATTCATCGCTATGCCGGCATAGAAGCGCTCAAGATAACAGAGGTAAGTGTAGGTGATAATTTGTCCGAAGCCAAAAATGAAAGTCAGTATATTACCTTCGGAGCACAGCACCACCGAGCATATACCCAGCAGTCCGCTGACCAGTGCCCACGGATTACCGGGCATCCATAGATAGGCTGCCACCTGAACGCTCAGTCCCGTGATGAGAAAGAGTATAGTAAAACTATTTTTTCTTGAGAGCAGCTGCGGCATCCTTGATAATCTCCTGTGGTTTAGAATCGAGTTGCGGAGTAGCCGTGTAGTCAAATACCTCTTCAAAGTCCCAGTTAGCACGTAGTGTCAGTCGTGCGGGGAAGTAGAATACAGGTTCGGGCTGACGACGTGTCGTCCAGTCGCCTGTGGTCCACTTGCCGTCACCATTGAGATCAAGGTACATACGCAGGTAGTAAACCTTAGGCTCCAGGAACTCAAATAGCACACCGTCAGGTGAAGCAGGTACTTCCTTGATAACCTTATCCTGATTAGAAAGCAGCTGCAGTCGCATCATCGGCGTGTAATTGGGTGTAAGAATACGCAGGGTGGAGTATTCCTCTACTGAACGCAACTTAAACTGACCCTTAAATGCCTTGGTGGCGTGCTTGTAAATATCCTTGAAGGCTGCTGAGTCAATACGTAGAATATAGTCTTTGTCCTCCTGC
>JAGCSQ010000063.1 GCA_017964045.1 Paludibacteraceae bacterium | reverse complement strand
ACCTCGTTCTCTGCAAAGAAGAACGGCAGCATCTCGATATTGGTACGTAAGAAAGCAACATTGGTCATGCCATTGAGGTGTGCTTCCTTGGCTCCGTGCCAGATACGTGCGCCTTTGATGTCTATGCCGATATAATTGCGTTCGGGATGGAGCTTGGCCAATCCTGTAGTGTAGTCGCCATGACCACATCCCAATTCGATGGTTATAGGATTATCGTTGCCGAAATACGTATGCCACCGTCCGCGCATTTGAGCTGCCGGTTCGTCCGGAGTAAAGTCACGCATTGCACACTGGAAGACATTAGGCAATTCGCGCATCTCGGCAAACTTCTTGAGCTTATTTTTTCCCATGTCGAATAATCTCCACTCCTATATCTGATATACCTGCCAACTCGTCATTCCTCATGCCGTGACGGATACTCAATACGTATGCTCCTGTATCGGCATACTGTTTGTTCTCTTCGAAGAGAATAGGCATATCTATTAGTGATTTATGTCCATTGCCAAGCCATCTGCCGCGTTCGTCTGCCAAGTAAAACTCGATGGTGTCGTTTTGCTCATTAGTGTTGATAAAGAGCCACATATTCTGATACCTGTAATTCTCGTTATGGCGTACATGTAGAATGACGTCATATAAAGAGGTGGTGTCACTCACGTTATACGCAAAGGCAACGGCAGAATCCTTGTTCCATCCGTCCAGATCAACAGGCTTATACTCGTAATAGACATGGTTGCTATTGCAGCCGAAAAGAGTTAGGCTAACGGCGATTATCGTGATGATGTCTCTGATGGCGGTCATTATTGCGATGCTGGTTATTGTGGTTGTTATCTTTTTTCTTGCGGTCAAAGCGTGTTACATCTCCTTCTCCTACAGCATTCTTGAATCCGAGGTCTTCTTCCTGCTCCTCTGCGGCAACAGGTGTTCCCAGTACTACTCCATTACGACGAGCATCCTCATAAACAGGCACTTCGTAGTTGAGGCAGCACTTGAGTTTTGCACATTGACCAGCCAGTTTCTGCGGGTTGGGTGATATATTCTGCAATCGAGCAGCTCCTGTACCGACGGATGTGAAATTTGTCATCCATGTAGAACAGCACAGTTCTCGTCCGCATGGACCGGTACCACCGATGCGCCCTGCTTCTTGGCGAGCTCCGATCTGCTTCATCTCAATACGAATACGGAATGTCTCGGCATAAACTTTAATAAGTTGACGGAAGTCAACACGTCCGTCAGCAATGTAGTAGAAAATGGCTTTTGTCCCGTCACCTTGATATTCGACATCACCAATCTTCATCTCCAATCCGAGCGATTTTGCTAACTGACGTGCCTTAATCATTGTGTTAGACTCTTTCTTATGTGCCTCTTCTGCACGAATCAAATCTGCGTCGTCGGCAATACGTAGAACGGAACGTACTTCGTACCGAGTAGTGTCAATGTGATTCTTTTTCATCTGCAACGGAACCAGCCTACCGGTCAATACTACTTCGCCTAAATCATATCCCGGATTAGCAGCTACAATGACAGGTGTACCCTTTTCCAAAGGCAGATGGAGGTCATTGTGATAGTAGCCCTTGCGGGTGTTCTTGAACTGAACCTCTACCAGGTCGTTTTCATTCAAATCTTGAGGTATATCGCTCAGCCAATCGGTTACAGGCAACATGTGTGCCGAATTGCGGCAACAGGACTTGCATGAATATTGGCAGGAGTCGTTATTGAGTGTGAATTTATCTAACATATCGTTTATTTAATCAATACTATCATTTGTAGACAAAGGTCAAAAAATATTATCTTGGCATTACCATTCTGACTTATCTGCTGCTCTGCTTTATCCAGTTCGTTCATGATAAGTTCTACGTTCTTGTCGTTGATAAACGGAGCAAACTTACTTGAAAACTGTGCTTCAGCGCGTGTCTGGTAGTTCATGTCGGGTTGGGCAAGATTGCGGATGTAGTTTTCCCGCACTTGGCGTTGCGCATATTGCAGGAATGCTTTCTGCTGTTCACGTCCGACTTTGGCATCGGCTATCTCAAGACTCCACTTGCGTAGTTGCTGAAGGGCATCGTAGTCTTTTTTGTGTCCGACAGACCAAGCGTTTCGCATCAGGGCTATGAAAGCCTCGAGGTAGGCATTTTCATCCTGCTGTTGGTCGGCTATTCGCAGTGCAGCAAGCCAACTGCCGTTGGCGATATGTGCGACCTCAGAACCAAATCGCTCGGCAATGGTTGACTCTTGCAGAGAAGGAACCCGAATCTGTTGAACACGACTGAGGATTGTTGCAAGCAAACCGTCCGGATGCTCACTTACAAGAAGGAACAGAGTCTTTTCTGGTGGTTCTTCCAGTAATTTAAGCAGTTTGTTGGCACATGCGATATTCATCTTCTCCGGTTGCCATATAATCATAATCTTATAACCACCGGCAAAAGATTTGAGTGAAAGCTTGCGCAAAATCTCGCTGCTCTCTTTTTCGTAGATGATCGCCTGCTTTGTTTCAATACCCAGAGCGTGATACCAATCGTCTAAATCAAAGTACCCTTGTGATATAATCTGGTCGCGGAAGGTACCGATGTAGTCGTCGCATACATCGCCAGCATCCGTTTTAACGATTGGGAAGACAAAATGCAAATCCGGATGTTGCAGTTTTTTATACTGGAGGCAAGACGGGCATTCGCCGCAACTATCGTCGCCTTGACGATTGGTGCAGTGTATGTACTGCGCATAAGCAATAGCCAATTGTAGTTTGCCTACTCCTGCCGGTCCGTATAGTAATTGAGCATGTGGAATACGGTCTTCTTGAACGGATAGCCTGAGCTGTCCCTTCACCGCCTCTTGTCCTATTATATCCTTAAATTGCATAATCGGCTGCAAAGGTACAAATAATTTTGCATGTATGCAAAAAAAAGTTACTTTTCGTGTGTTTGCGTGAGTTTATTGTAGATTAGCAGTGTAGCCCACGCGTCTGTAGAAGCATAGCGTGCTTGTTCCGGCGTTAAGTGAGATGACTCCCAATTTGTGAGTTGCTGTGCCTTGGATATCTTTTTACCGAAGCAGATGGCGAACATCTTTTGCAGTCCGAGATCTTGGATGCCGTAATTTGGTGCTATTTGTTGCAAGTCAACGCAATTAGCCGGTTTGAAATCCCTACGCCGACGTAGGCCGTTGAGGTCGTCCTTGAAGGCAAGACCGACTTTGCATATATTAGGGTTTGCGAAGATGTCTGCCAGCGGTTTTGGCATGCCGATGTGTGTGAGGCGGAAGAGGTAGCAGCGTTCGGTAGTGGCAACCTGAACAAGAGCCGTCGGATAGCGTACCCCGCGAGTGAAACTTGGTCTTGTTTCGGTATCGACACCGAGTACGGATTGAGCTGATAAGTATTCGATGGAATCGGGGATTTTGGACTGTTCGTCAACTATAATGACCTCCCCGTCAAATCGCACCAATGGCATCCATTGCACAAGGTCTTTAGATATATGTGGAACAAATGTTTCGTCCATTATTTTGCAAAATTTGACGCAAAGGTATATTTTTTTTTGTGAATATACAAATAATTTTGTACCTTTGCACTCAAAATCGTGAATAAATGGTTGGCATTGACTCTCAGATAATATTTTTATTGGTTATTGCGCTGGTTGTAGCAATGCTTATCGTTATCCTGTATCTGGGACGTGAGGTTAGGCATAAGAACGAGCAAATAACAAAGTTATTGTCATCGTCATCGGTACCTCTTGATGCCAAGACCGAGATGTTTAATTTCTATGACGAGAAGGGAGAACTGAAGTTGTCGGTTCGTCCGGAGATGGTCTATTACATTGAGTCGGCAGATAATTATGCAGTCATACACTATTTGAATGGAAATAAACTTGATAAGATATTTTTGAGGAATACGCTAAAGAATATAGAATGGCGTTTTCGTGACCGTAATGTGGTTAGATGTCACCGATCCTATATAATAAATTTAAACAAGGTACAGATGTTGCGGCGTGATGAGAATGAGATGTTGCTTGATTTCGGAGATGACCGTGTGCCGCCTATTCCGGTAAGCAAGGGGTATGTGGAGAATGTGGTGAACTTATTTACACAAGATACAACAAATTAAAAAAACAAAAGTTATTATGAAAAAGGTAATGTTATTTGCCGCTGCTATGGTAGCAGCTATTTCGCTGAGCGCTCAATCAGTAACGCCTATCAGCATGAAGTTAACAGAGTACAAATTGGATTCACTGCGCGTTGAGCATGCTAATCATCCTGATGCCCTTTTGGCAGCACTACTGCAGATTGAGGTTGCTCAGAAACAGGATGCCGACGAGCTGAAGAATCTGCAGAAACAACTTAAGGACGAGAAAGCCTTTTCTAAAGAAAGAGCAAGCCTCCTGAAAGAATCAGACAAGGCGATGAAGAGTTTGCAGAAGAATGCTCAAAACTCTCATAAAACTCTTACATCTCTGCGCAACAGAATGGAGAAAAGTTATCGCACCATTCAGAAACAAAGCATGCTTGATGCAGAGTTGAAGGAGACTACTATCAACTCAATTATGGATCATAAGGACCTGATTGAGAAAGATATTGATGTGGCATCATCTCAAATCAACGGCTTCTCAAAGCAAGAGAGCACTATCGCAAACAACTTGGCAAACTTGACAAACTTTGATGCTGCAGTAGCAAGCAAAGAGGTTGAGTATAAAAATCTTGAAGCTAAGCATAAAGCCAATGTTGCAGAGATAAAGGCTCAAATTAAAGCAGCAAAAGAAGCAGTTAAAGCCGCAAAGAAATAAAACAATGAAAGTAATCAATCTATCGGAGCAGAACAGTGTGCTCAATCAGTATCTGAGTGAGATCCGCGACGTGGATATCCAAAAGGATCCACTTCGTTTTCGTCGTAACATAGAGCGTATAGGCGAGGTGATGGCCATGGAGGTAAGCAAGACTCTCAATTATGAGCCTAAGGATGTTCAGACACCACTTGGTGTGGCTAAGGTAAATACCATTTCCGACACTCTTGTGTTGGCAACCATCCTTCGTGCCGGTCTGCCGCTTCATCAGGGTTTCTTGAATGTATTCGACCGTGCCGAGAACGCATTCCTCAGTGCTTATCGTCGTGTCAATGCCAAGGGTGAACTTGAGATAGTTGCTGAGTATATGGCAGCTCCTTCTGTTGATGGAAAGACACTGATTGTTGCTGATCCGATGCTGGCTACGGGTATGTCGATGGAGGTTGGCTATTTGGCACTTCTCCGACATGGTAAGCCAACGCATGCGCACCTGTGTTGTACTATTGCTACGCCGAAGGCTATTGAGTGTATTCGCGAGACGCTTAACGATAGTCCGGATGTAACGATCTGGTGTGCTGCGATTGATCCTGTTCTGAACGATAAGAAATATATAGTTCCGGGATTGGGTGACGCCGGTGATTTGTGTTACGGAATAAAAGTACATTTGTCAGATCGTTAGTCTTAAATCCCATATGAACTATCTGCCGGCAGTATTAGTGACGGTCGGTGTGGCAGTTTTGAGCCTAACGGAGAGCACTCATATGCCCTCCGTTTCGCTCAATGATAAAGTAGTACATGGCTTGATGTACACGCTATTGGCTGTACTATGGATGATTCCTGTACGTCGGCCCATATTCGTGGGATTGGCCGTAACCATTTACGGCGCGCTGCTTGAACTGCTGCAACACTATTGTACTACTACCCGTTCCGGCGAGTGGGCAGACGTGTTGGCTGATATGATTGGAGTTATAATAGGTGTAGGGGTTATATGGTTGATAAGGAGATACTCAAGTACTCGATAGCGCTGCAGTGGCTCTATCGTACTCGTCTTAGGACGGAGCATCAGTTGCTTCGTCAATACGGCGACGCTCGTGAGGCATGGAAGCATATTGATGAGTTAGAGATGAAGGAGGCTCTGGAGCGTGCAGAGGAAGAGTTGGAGTTTATAGACAAGCACAACATCTCGGTTTATTTATATGGCACCGATGAGTATCCGTATCGTCTGAACGAGTGTCCTGACGCTCCGACAATACTATATGGGAAAGGGAATATCAGTATTAATAATCAGCATTTTGTCAGCATTGTTGGCACAAGGAGGGCAACTGACAGAGGGAAGGAAATGACCCGACAACTTGTGTTGGATTTGGCAGAATTGGTTCCGGATGTTACTATCGTCAGTGGTTTGGCATATGGTATAGATGTTGCAGCTCATAAGGCTGCCATTGAAGCAGGATTGCCCACGCTTATTGTGTTGGGGCATGGATTGGACCGGATATATCCACATTTACACCGTCCTATAGCTGTTCAGTCGCTCAAGAACGGTGGTCTGCTGACCGAGTACGTGTCACAGACAGAACCGTTTGGTCCTAACTTTGTGGCACGAGACAGGATTATAGCCGGTTTGGCAGATGCTGTTGTGGTTGTCGAATCGAGAGAAAAAGGCGGAAGTTTAATCACTTCAAGAATGGCCAGTGATTACGACCGTGAGATTTTTGCCGTACCGGGTCGACCATCCGACCCCAATAGTTTAGGTTGCAATAACCTAATACGTGAACAAAATGCACAATTGATTAATTCGGCAGAGGATATTGTTGAGGCAATGCAGTGGCGACTAATGGAGCGTAAACCGCAGCAGACACAGTTAGTTGATTTGATGTTTCAACTGAGTGATGTGGAGCGAACGCTACTTGACAAACTGCACGAACAAGAAGATGGGATGCATATAAACAGCATTGTGATGGAAACGGGGCTGGATTATTCAAATGTAAGTGCTACATTGATGATGATGGAGCTCAATGAGTTGGTAAAATCGCTGCCGGGAGGTATCTATCGAGCATTAAAGTGAAAAAATATTTTTGTTTTCCGAAAAAAAATAGTACCTTTGTCGCGTTTTTCAGTTAAAGAAGAAATTTTTTGTACAATAATATGAATAGTTTAATCGAAAATCTGGGTGTTATTCTCCTGCTTTTAGGAGTACTTTGCCTTGTTATTTATTTCAGTGCAGTGCCTTCAAACGCATTGCTCGTATGTAGTATTGTGTTAGAGTTGGCAGGGTTGTTGAGCTATATCTTCATCAATCGTCGTCGCAACTAAGATTACAATTGAAATAAATGAGCGAGTTTAACGACGCCATCAAGTATCATTTGACAGGCATGTACCAAGACTGGTTCTTGGACTATGCCTCATACGTCATACTCGAACGTGCCGTACCCGCTATAGAAGATGGTCTTAAGCCTGTTCAGCGTCGTATATTGCACGCTATGAAGTGTGTGGACGACGGCAAGATGAATAAGGTAGCCAATATAGTTGGTCAGACTATGCAATATCACCCACATGGTGATGCCAGCATAGGTGACGCGTTGGTTCAGTTGGGGCAAAAAGACCTGCTCATTGACTGTCAGGGAAACTGGGGAAATATCCTTACCGGTGATGGTGCTGCTGCTCCTCGTTATATAGAGGCTCGCCTCAGTAAATTCGCCCTTGAGACAGTCTTTAATCCAAAGACGACACACTGGATGTTGTCGTATGACGGTCGTAAGAAAGAGCCTATTCATTTACCTGTCAAGTTCCCGTTACTGTTAGCACAAGGTGTTGAAGGTATAGCCGTAGGCTTAAACTCAAAGATTCTGCCTCATAACTTCAACGAGATTTGTGATGCTGCATTGGCATATCTGCGCGGTGAAGAATTTCAGCTCTATCCAGATTTCCCTACCGGTGGAGAAATAGACGTTAGCAAATATAATGACGGCGAACGCGGCGGTAGCGTTAAGATTCGCTCCAAGATAACCAAAACCGATGACAACAAAACATTGATAATCTCGCAGGTGCCGTTTGGAACGACCACGGCTAAGATTATTGATACTATTCTTAAGGCACAGGAAAAGGGTAAAATCAAGATTCGTAAAGTTGATGATTTCACGGCAGAAGAGGCAAAGATTGTTGTTCAATTGGCTCCCGGTTCATCATCCGACAAGACAATCGACGCATTATATGCATTTACCGATTGCGAGGTAAGTATATCGCCCAACTGCTGTGTAATACAAGACAGGAAGCCGATCTTCACTACGGTTAGCAATCTGCTCAAACTTTCTGTAGATAATACGAAAGCACTTCTTAAGTGGGAATTGGAGATTCAGAAATCCGAACTTGAGGAACAGTATTTCTATACATCGCTGGAGAAGATTTTTATTGAGAACCGAATATACAAAGAGCAGGGTTATGAGTCTGCACCAAACAAGGAGAAACTCATCGAGTTCGTTGATGGTGCATTAGAGCCATTCAAGGCCAAACTAATTCGTGAGGTTAGAACGGAAGATATCGAGAAGCTGTTCGAGATACGAATGATCCGTATCACCAAATTCGACTCAAAGAAGGCAGATGAGTTGATGAAGGACCTGGAGAAGAAGATAAAGGCTACGATTAGGGATTTGAATCACCTTAACGATTATACGATAGCTTGGTTTGAGTCTTTGAAGAAGAAGTATGGAGACAAGTATCCACGTCGTACCGAGGTTCGCAACTTCGCCAACATCAATGTTAAGACCGTTGTTGAGGCCAATGAGAAACTATATATCAACCGTACTGAAGGTTTCATAGGAACAGGTCTCAAGAAAGACGAGTTCTTAATGAACTGCTCTGACCTGGATGATATAATTGTATTCCACAAGGATGGTAAATATAAGATTATCAAGGTGGCCGAGAAGATATTTATCGGCACAGACATCCTGCATGTGGATATATTCAAGAAGAACGATACCCGCACAATATACAATGTCGTTTACCGTGACGGACGAGGTGGCATCTACTATATGAAGCGCTTCAATGTCACCGGTGTGGCACGTGATAAAGAGTATGACTTGACGCAAGGTAAGGCCGGTAGCAGAATTGTATATTTCACGGCTAATCCAAATGGCGAGGCAGAGGTTATCAAGATAACACTTAAACCTCAGCTGAAGCTCAAGAAACTGGAGCTCTTTAAGGACCTGAGCGAATTGGCAGTCAAGAGTCGCAGTGCAAGAGGAAATGTGCTTACTAAGTTTGAGGTTAAGAGTATTTCCTTGAAGCAAAAAGGTCACTCCACACTTGGTGGGCGTCAGGTTTGGTTTGATCCGGATGTGCTGCGTATTAACTATGACGGTCAGGGGAATTACCTTGGTGAGTTTATGGACGAGGACCGTATATTGGTTATTAGCGATAAGGGTGATTACGTACTCAATACCTTTGAGGAGACGGCTCACTTCGAGCCCAACTATATCCGTATGGAGAAGTTCGTTCCTGAAAAGATGTGGTCATTGGCGATGTGGAATGCCGAATTGGGCTTCTATTACGCAAAGCGTTTTACGCTTGATGCAACAGCAAAGACTCAAAACTTCCTTGGTGAGGATGGTGATAGTAAGATAATTGCTTTGTCAGATCGTGAAGAGGCAGTTTTCCGTATTCATTTTGCTGATGAAAACAGGGAAGACCTGGATATTATAATGTCCGATTTTATCGATGTCAAATCACCCAAGGCGAAGGGCAAACGTCTTACAACCTTAGACGTGGCATCTATTGAAGATATTACTCCTGAGCCGGAACCAGAATCTGAGCCGGAAGCTGCCGAAGCAGAGCCGGAAGAAGTGGATGAGGCTGAGACAAGCGAAAAAGAAACACCCACCGAAGTTGTGGATGTTCCATTTACTGTTTCGGCTGATCTCCCGGAGGATTCAAAGCCTGTAGATGAACAATTGAGTTTATTCTAACTCTATTATTTTTTATTTCCTATTTCAGGGTCAACGAGGATACGTCCGCAGAATTCGCAAACGATGATTTTCTTACGTTGGCGGATGTCTAACTGACGTTGTGCTGGTATCTTGCTGTGGCAACCACCGCAACTGTCGCGCTCAACGGTTACAACTGCCAAGCCGTTGTGGGCATTCTTACGAATACGTTTGAAGGCTGTGAGCAAACGTTCGTCAATACGTTTCTCGATGTCGGCAGAACGAACCATCAGAGCTTCTGTCTCTGTTTTTGTTTCTTGCAGAATCTGATCCAACTCGCTCTTTTTCTGATTAAGGTCGACAGTCTTCTCCTCGATGTCGCTGACAGTTTTTACCTTATCTGCCTGACGAGCCTCAAGGTCAGATGTGTATTGTTTAATCTTCTTTTGGCTGAGTTCGATATCCAGTTGTTGATACTCAATCTCTTTACTCAGGTTGTCATATTCGCGGTTATTGCGAACATTGTCTTGTTGCTCTTTGTAGCGTGAGATAGATGCGTTAGCATTCTCAATACGAACACGGTGGTCTGAGATTTGTGTCTCGCACTCTTTGATCTCGTTCTCGATATTTGTCAAACGAGTTTTCAGACCTTCCACTTCGTCGCTCATGTCCTTAACTTCCTGAGGAAGTTCGCCGGCAAGGATGCGGAGTTCATCAATCTTAGAGTCCACTTGTTGCAACTCATAAAGGGCTTTCAATTTCTCCTCTACGGTCAGTTCTTTTTCTTGTTTTGCCATAATTATATGTATTTTATTGGTGATTTATCTTGTTGACTGATATATGTCTTGATTTTGCCGTTTAGGAGTTCGGCAAATATGTCTCGCGTAAAATGTTCGCTTGTCCAGTGGTCCATATCCACTGCTATAATGCGTCCGTCAGCCGCTTGCATATCGTGGTATTTGAAGTCAGCGCTGATATATGCATCTGCCTTTTGACGTATGGCATCTTCTGTGAATTCTGCTCCGGCTCCACCACATAGGGCTATAGTCTCAACTATGTCTTTGCCGGATTCGGTATATCTGATTTGTTCTGCGCCGAAGGCCTCTTTAACTTGTTTCAGGAATTGCGGAACAGGAGTCGGTTGTGGCAGTTTGCCTATGACACCGAGACCTACATTTTCGGCATCCGGCACAAGGATACGATAATCTTTGATTCCAATTTTTTCTGCCATTTTGCCGCTTACTCCGCGCAGAACTTTGTCCATGGCGGTGTGGCTGCTATAGACGGCAATGCCATGGCAAATACACATCTCGGCGCAACGCTCTTGTGGTGTTGAGCCGGTGAGATGTTTCAGTCCGTGGAAGATGAGAGGGTGGTGTGAAATAATCAAGTTGCATCCGAGTACAATAGCCTCACTGACAACAGCTTCTGTTACGTCTGTTGTCAGCAGGGCAGCCTTAATTTCTGCTCCTGTATCACCCACCTGCAGTCCCGAATTATCCCACTCCTCTTGCTGTCCCAGCGGGGCTACAGACTCTATGATATCCAGTATTGATTGAAGAATCAACCTTTTTTAGCACCAACGCCTGTTTTAGCGGATGCGGATGTTACTTTTCTTTGTGCCTTGGCAGCGGTGTTCTTTACTGCAGCCTTTTTCACTTCCTCTTTAGGCTTGGCCTCTGCCTTAACCTCTTCGCCCTCAGCTTCCTCTTCTACGGTGAAATCGGTGATACCTGCACCTATTAATATATTATACCAACTGATTAGTTTGCGAATATCACTTGGATAAACTCTGTCGCGGTCGAAGTTCTCTACCACCTCGCCAAAGAACTTACGCAGTTCATCATTGTCGGCTTTCTTGGCGTCAATAGATGCGAGCTTGAGACCTTCCTTCTTGCCCAGACGAGTCAAGACTTCGCTCAGCGGAAGGTCTTCGTCTTCAGTAAACATGCTGACATCAGCCAATGATACAATTTTATCACGACCATATGTAGGCATACGTTTGCCGTCAACGAGCGATTCTACGATGAGCATGTTATTGCCATGACTAATCAGTTTATACAATCCCGGTTTACCGGTGATAGCAAGAATATTCTTAAGCATAATCAGTTGTTTTTTTCTAAAATCGGCTGCAAAGGTACTACAAATAATTGAACCGTGCAAATTTTTATGAATATTGACAATATTTATTTCCTTGGATAGTCTATTGAATAGTGCAATCCTCGACTTTCCTTACGCTCCAACGCTTGGCGTGTAATGAGGTAGCCTACATTAATCATATTTCTTAGCTCGCATATATCCTTGGTTGGGCATACGCGCTTGAAGAGAGCCTCTGTTTCTTCGTACAGAAGGTCCAATCGTTCCCATGCACGATGCAGACGCAGGTCGCTGCGGACGATACCGACGTAGGTGGACATGATTTGTCCAACCTCTTTCTCATCTTGCGATATCAGCACTTGCTCTTCAACGGACATTGTTCCCTCGTCATTCCACTCGGGTATTTGTTCGTTGAAATCGTATGTTTCTATCATGCTGAGACTATGTTTTGCTGCAGCGTCGGCATATACAACGGCTTCGATGAGCGAGTTGCTTGCCAGTCGGTTGCCGCCGTGAAGGCCTGTGCAACTACATTCGCCCAAGGCATATAGACGGTGGATAGTGCTTTCGCCGTCCAGGTTAACCTTAATACCACCGCACATATAGTGTGCACTTGGCACAACGGGGATATACTCCTTGGTGATATCAATACCTATGCTCAAGCACTTGGCATATATATTTGGGAAGTGGTGTTTTGTTTCTTCGGCATTCTTGTGTGTTACGTCAAGGCAAACGTGGTCCAGACCATGCAGTTTCATCTCGTTATCGATAGCTCGAGCCACTATATCTCGTGGTGCGAGACTGAGGCGCTCGTCATACTTCTGCATGAATTCCTCTCCGTTTGGCAGTCGCAGTATTCCACCGTAACCTCTCATAGCCTCGGTAATCAGGTAGGCAGGATGTGTTTCGTCGGGGTTGTATAGCACTGTCGGGTGGAATTGCACAAATTCCATACCTTCTACTCGTGCTTTAGCGCGGTATGCCATGGCGATGCCATCGCCGGTGGCTATGTCAGGATTGGATGTCGTTGCGTAGATGGCTCCGGTTCCGCCGGTAGCCATGACGGTTACTTTGCTAAGATAGGTATCCACCTTTTGAGTGTTGGGATTGAGGATATATGCTCCATAGCACTCGATATCCGGTGTGCGACGTGTTACACGAACGCCGAGGTGGTGTTGCGTGATGATTTCAACTGCAAAATGATTCTCCAGTACGGTTATGAAAGGATTATGTTTCACTGCTTCCATCAGTCCGCGTTGAATCTCGGCACCGGTGTCGTCAGCATGATGCAGAATACGAAATTCGGAGTGTCCGCCTTCGCGATGCAGGTCAAAACTACCGTCTGTCTTCTTGTCGAAGTTAACTCCCCAGTTAACCAGTTCTGCAATCTCGTGGGGAGCATTCTTGACTACCTGCTCAACGGCAGCGGGGTCGCTGAGCCAATCACCGGCAACCATGGTGTCGTGGATATGTTTGTCGAAGTCGTCTAATTGCAGATTTGTCACCGATGCGATTCCGCCCTGTGCTTTAGTGGTGTTTGCTTCATCCAGTGTGGTCTTGCAACAAAGTGCAATCCTATACTTTTGTGCGCGAGCCACCTTGAGTGCGAAACTCATTCCGGCAACGCCACCGCCTATAACTAAAAAATCGTATTTTTCTACCATAGTATTATTGTAATATCGTCTTTCTTGCTTTACTTAATGCAAACACGCTTACCTTACAACCGCGGAATGCACTCATTGTTTTGATGCATGAGTGGAGTGTAGAGCCGGTTGTGATGATATCATCGACGAGCAGTATATGCTTTCTGTACATCTCCTCGGGGTGAGAGACAGCAAAAATTTTCTCCACATTGGCCTTGCGTTCTGCTCCGGATTTTGTAGCTTGTTTTTGATTGTTTACAACCCTCAGAATATGTGATGTGTCCATAGGTATGCCCGTAACATCACTCAGCCCTTTGGCTATCCATTCCGACTGATTGAAACCTCTTTCACGCAGTCGTCTTTTGTGCAACGGGACCGGTATGATTACGTCGATTCCATCAAAGAAATCAGCAGTCATAAAGTCATAGGCGGCCTCTTTAGCCAGTTGATATCCTATACCCGGCGTCTCGCTGTACTTCATCTGGTGCAGCATCTGCTGGACAGGTGATGCCTTATCGAAGAACATGAAGCATCCGCCTCGTTCAAAGCGCTTGATGTCAGAGAACAATTCTTCGGTAGAATTGCCACGAAGAGAGGCTTGCTCCGTTCGTGGCAATTGTTCCATACAAGCAGGACATATCTCTTCATTCTCTTCCAAGAGCGTGTCGCACATAGGGCAACAGCGCGGAAAGAGTACGTCCAATAATCCTGTCCACCATTTCACCGGTTTATGGGTTATGCTTGCTTAGAGAGTAACACCTGTCTTGAAGATAGCTATCTCGTGGTAGCCGTTCTTCTCGTTATTGGTCTGTTTGCCGTTAGCCACTTCGATGACATAGTCGGTAAAGCGACGTGCAACGTCATCCATGCTTTCGCCCTCGGCAATCACTCCAGCGTTGAAGTCAATCCATCCGGGCTTACGCTCGTAGATGCCTGAGTTGGTACTTACCTTCATTGTCGGCACGTATGTCCCGAACGGAGTACCGCGACCGGTAGTGAAGAGCACCATGTGGCATCCTGCGCTGGCCAGTGCTGTAGCTGCAACCAGGTCATTACCCGGAGCAGAGAGCAGGTTGAGTCCCTTTACTTGCAGACGTTCACCATAGCTCAGCACGCCACGTACCAATGACTTACCGCACTTTTGTGTGCAACCAAGTGCTTTGTCCTCAAGAGTGGAGATACCTCCTGCTTTATTTCCCGGACTCGGGTTCTCACCAACAGGTTCGCCGTGACTGAGGAAGTAGTCCTTGAAGTCATTGATGAGTTTGACTGTTTGGTCAAAGAGGTGTTTATTCTCGCAACGGTCCATCAGTATTGTCTCAGCACCAAACATCTCCGGTACTTCGGTGAGTACAGTTGTTCCGCCTTGTGCAACCAGATAGTCGCTGAATACACCCAGCAGCGGGTTAGCGGTGATGCCGCTGAAGCCGTCTGAGCCTCCGCACTTAAGACCTACGCGCAGTTCACTCAGCGGAATCTCGACACGCTTGTCTTCCTGGGTTTTCTTGTATAGTTCGCGCAGGATAGGCATGCAGTATTCAACCTCATCGCCTTGGATCTTTTGGCTGACAACAAACTTAACGCGGTCTTTGTCGTAGTCGCCGCAGAACTGCTCGAATACATCGGGCTGGTTGTTCTCGCAACCAAGACCAACTACCAGGATGGCACCTGCGTTTGGATGGTGAACCATATCGCGCAGAATCTTCTTTGTGTTCTCATGGTCGCCGCCCAGCTGTGAGCAACCGTAGTTGTGGATGAAGGCGTGTATATCATCCGAGCCTGTTTCTTGACGAAGGCGTTCAGCGCACTTTTGGATGATACCGTTTACGCAACCTACGGTCGGCAGGATCCATACTTCGTTACGGATTCCGACTTGTCCGTCTTTGCGGCGATAGCCCATGAAGGTACGTTTGTCATCGGGGATATTGAGCACTACGTCTTTAGGATGATACTCATATTCGAGTAGTCCGGCAAGGTTAGTCTTGATATTGTTCTCGTTCATCCAGCTGCCGGCTTTCTTTGCCTCGCGAGCGTGACCGATGGGGAAACCGTATTTGATTACGTTCTCGCCCTCAGCAATATCCTTGATGGCAATCTTGTGACCTGCAGGTACATCCTCCAGGACGGTTATTTTAGCGCCGTCAACGTCTATAACGGCACCTGCCGACTGAGGCTGTATTGCTACAACCACATTGTCGGCAGGATTGATTTTCAGTACTTGGATCATTATTTAAGTAAACCTTTAACTTTGTTAACGAAGTCTTCAACCTTATCAGCTGCGAGCATCAGTTTAACTGTCTCGAGCATACCTATTGATTGAATTGAGTCGAGGAAGATAACTACCAAGTCGGTCAGGCCGGGTATCTTATTGAGGTCTTCCTTGCTCTCTTTCCAGATGATATCTGTTGCACCAAGTACACCTTCAGCAACTTTGCGTGTATCGCCTGTTGCCCACAGTTCTTTCAGAAGGTCCATAATTTCTTGTGCATCGTTTGGTTCGATAGGAGCACCGTCTTCGCGTACACCGCCCTTGTAGTATGTGATGATTGCAGCCAGACCGAGAACCAATCCCTTTGGCAGATGACCCTTACGCTCCAGATAAGTCTTCAGACCGGGTAGGTCACGTGTTTCGAATTTCGGGAATGAGTTGAGCATGATGCTTGTTACGGCATGATCAACGTACGGGTTATTGAAGCGCTCCAGAACGCTTTCGCCGTATGCTTTGAGTTCTTCCTTCGGCAGGTTGAGTGTCTCAAGCAGTTCGTCAAACATAACTTTGTGAATATATTTGCCAAGAACCTCGTGGTTGCAAGCATCGCGAACAATGTTAACGCCGCTGAGGTAAGTAACAGGACTGAGAACGGTGTGAGGACCATTGAGCAGGGTTACTTTGCGCTCGTGATACGGTTTCTCGCTCTCGGCAATGAGGACGTTCAGGCCGGCCTTGTTAGCGGGGAACTCGGCCTCCAGCTCTTCGATAGACATATTCTCAGGTTTCTCAATAACCCAGAGGTGGAAGATTTCGGCTTGAACTACAAGATTATCGTTGTAGCCTACCTTCTCTTGGATGGCAGCGATATCTTTGCGTGGGAAGCCCGGAACGATACGGTCAACGAGCGTTGCGCAAACGTAGTTGTACTTCTCAAACCACTCTTTGAATCCTGCATAGTCTTTGCCGAAGTCATCTTTCCAGAGTTCGATATACTTGCGGATGCAGTCTTTGAGGTGGTGACCGTTGAGGAAGATAAGCTCGCACGGCATGAAGATGAGACCTTTTGTCGGGTCACCGTTGAATACCTGGTAACGGCGATAGAGCAGTTGAACGAGTTTGCCGGGATAGCTGCTTGCAGGAGCGTCGCTCAGCTTGCAACTCGGGTCAAAGGTAATACCTGCCTCGGTGGTATTAGAGATGACGAAGCGGATTTCCGGTTGCTCTGCCAGTGCCATGTATGCCCAATTCTGGGTGTACGGGTTTAGAGCACGACTGATAACGTCGATACGCTCCAGGCTGTTCACAGCCTCACCGTTAAGACGACCTTGCAGGTTAACGTGATACAGACAGTCCTGGCCATTCAGCCACTCAACCATACCTTTGTCAATAGGTTGGACAACTACTACTGAACCGTTGAAGTTCGTTTTGGCGTCCATGTTCCAAACGATCCAATCTACGAAAGCGCGCAGAAAGTTACCCTCACCAAATTGAATAATACGCTCCGGCATAACACTCTTCGGAGCCGTCCATTTGTTTAATGCTTTTTTCATACTTTATAGTTGTTAATTGTTAATATTATTTGCTATTTGTGTACTTTTCTCATCAAAACGTGCAAAATTACTTTTTTTTTTGCATTTATGCAAATTTATTGCTACCTTTGCACAAAATTTGTCAAAATATCTACAATTATGTCACTTCAATGCGGAATCGTCGGACTACCTAATGTTGGTAAATCAACTCTTTTTAACTGCCTTTCATCGGCAAAAGCCCAGTCGGCTAACTTTCCTTTTTGCACTATAGAACCTAATGTGGGTGTTATCACCGTTCCTGATGAGCGACTCATCAAATTAGGTGAACTGTGCAAGCCTGAGCGTGGTGTTATACCCACGACTGTCGAGATTGTGGATATAGCCGGATTGGTTAAGGGTGCCAGCAAGGGTGAGGGACTGGGAAATAAGTTCCTGGCTAACATCCGCGAGACGGATGCTATCATACATGTACTGCGTTGCTTTGATGATGATAATGTAGTTCATGTTGACGGAACGGTTGATCCTGTACGTGATAAGGAGATTATAGATGCCGAGTTGCAGCTCAAGGACCTTGAGACCGTTGAGGCTCGTATTCAGAAGACTGAGAAACAAGCTAAAGCCGGTGGTGACAAGCAGGCCAAACTGTTGCTGGATATTTTGTTCCGTTATCGCGATGCTTTGTCGCAAGGTAAGTCCGCGCGCACGATAGAATTATATAATAAGGAAGAGGAAGCTGCGGCTAAGGACCTTTTCCTGCTCACCAATAAGCCGGTTATGTACGTATGTAATGTGGATGAGGACTCGGCCGTTAACGGAAATAAATACGTTGATGCTGTTCGTGAGGCTGTTAAGGATGAGAATGCACAGGTGTTAGTGTTGGCGGCCAAGACGGAGGCTGAGATAGCCGAGCTGGATACTTATGAGGAGCGTCAGATGTTCTTGGAAGAGATTGGACTCAAGGAGTCGGGAGTGAACCGTCTTATTAAGGCGGCTTACGCGTTGCTGCGGCTGCGTACGTTCCTGACAGCCGGAAGCGACGAGGTACGTGCTTGGACGTTCCGCGAGGGCATGAAGGCTCCGCAGTGTGCCGGAGTTATCCATACCGACTTTGAACGTGGATTCATCCGTGCTGAGGTTATCAAGTACGACGATTATATCACCCTTGGTGGTGAGGCTGCTTGCCGTGCTGCCGGCAAACTGGGTATTGAGGGGAAAGACTATCTCGTCCAGGACGGTGACATTATGCACTTCTTGTTTAATGTCTGACCTAACCAAAAAATAAAACACATTTTATAAACCAAATTTAAAACAAGATTAACTATGATTTGCAAAAAAGCTTATTTCTTATCCGAGTTGAAAGGGAAAATTGGTCCTAACATGTACGCCAGAGACCATGCGAATCCGGAACTGATAATTATTCAACGTCGTCCGGAGCGTAAACTCAGTCGTGGTCAGAAAAGGGACCCCGAACAAGTGAAGAACCAGAAAGCCTTATTAGAAGCAAAGGAGAAGGCAAAACACATCTACAACACCCCTGAACTGCGCGCCGAGTGGGAAGCCAGATATAAGGAACTTGATGCCCAGTGCAAGAAAAAGCAGTCAAGAGCCATCAATGGAGGCAAGGCACTAAAGGACTATGGCGGGTATGAGTTACCTTATAGCTTATGGCCATGGATATACGGTGAATGTCTTAGAGAAGCTCACAAGAACAAAATTTCCGTTTCAAATGATGCCTAAAGGCGCTTAAAGACATGACAAGGACATAGACTGGTGACTATGTGGTGACTATGTGGTGACTATGTGGTCAGTATTTTGGTGGCTGATGTGTGGCGGAAAAAGAAGACCCCGCGGGGAGTACCTGCGGAGTCTTTTTTTAGATTTTGACCGACGAATTAGAAGCAGTAGCGGATAGCTGCAGCCAGTGTCCAGTCGAAGAAGTGGGTTTGTGTTTCAGTTGTAACACCGTCGGTTTTGTCAACGTCGAATTGCATACCGTAGCCGGGACGGAAGTCAAGGCTGAATGCGAGAGGCAGGTTGGCCATCTTCATTTCAACACCACCAATAGCGTTGAAGCCGAATTTACCTGTTACAGGAACCATGGCCTCTTTCTTCGTGCCGTTAGGTTCACCTTCATCGTCATATGTAGGAACCTCAATGGTTTGGCTTACTGCCCAGAAGAAGTCATGCTTGTTACCATTCTCATCCCAATAGTAGTCTCCATGAGCACCTGATTTCATGAGACCGAGGCTGATACCTCCACCAGCGAACCAGCTGAGGCTACCCCAGCTACCTGAAGTGATAGGTCTTTGGTAAACGATGTTGGGGTTCAACTCGAATGTGAAATAGTCCATAGAAACAGAAGCTGTACCGCTGTTGGTTGTTCTCTGGTCAAATCCTTCACCGTGTACGTGGGTTGAAATTGTCATAGCCTTACCCCAGTTGCTGAGTTTAACACCGAGGTCAGCTTGCAGAGCAAGTCCGTCAACACCAAAGATAAAACCTTTGTAAGAAACACCAAACATGTTACCAACATTAGCACCAATACTGTTTTTGTAGTCCTGTGCGTTGATTGTCAGCGCGCCGAGCAAAAGAGCTGCGGCAAGTAATGTTTTTTTCATTTTGTTTAATTGTTTTTAATTAAGTTAATAAATAATGTTATTTATCCGACTTGTGAGCCGTTTTTTACTGTATCAGAAACTGTTGTGACTACCAGTTTGCCGTCTGCATCGACGGCACTGAGGATCATTCCCTGACTCTCAATGCCCATCATCTTGCGCGGAGGGAAGTTTGCGATGAAGAGCACTTGCTTGCCGATGAGAACAGACGGATCGGGATATGATTGGGCTATACCGCTCAGGATGGTTCTTCCGCCCATGCCGTCGTCAAGAGTAAACTGCAGCAATCGGTCGCTTTTCTTAACCGGTTGGCAGTCGAGGACGGTGGCAACACGTATGTCAGTTTTATCGAATTCATCGATATTTGTTGCTTCCTTAACAGGTGCGGGGCGCCAGTTGCGGAGCTCCTCTTCTTTCTGCTTCTCCTCGTTCTCTTTCTTGATGCGAGCCAGTCGATCCAGTTGAGCCTGAATAGCAGCATCCTCAATCTTCTCGAAGAGCAGACTTACTTCACCGAGCGGTTGGCCTACCGGCAGCAGGTTGGTGCTACCCAGGTGTTCCCAGTTAACCTCAGGCATACCGAGCATACCGCGCAGTTTCTTACTTGAGAACGGCAGGAAGGGTTCAAAGGCGATAGCCAGATTGGCAGCAATCTGAAGCGACAGGTTGAGGATGGTAGCCGTGCGGGCCTCGTCAGTCTTGATGAGTTTCCATGGCTCCATGTCTGCCAAATACTTATTACCTATACGCGCCAAGTTCATGGCTTCCTTTTGTGCCTCGCGGAAGTGGAATCCCTCGAGCAGGTCTTCCAGTTTGGTCTTAATATTGCCGAATTCATCGAGAATTTCGTGATCGTAGTCGGTCAGTTCACCACGTTCAGGAACTTTACCACCAAAGTACTTGCCGGTGAGCACGAGAGCACGGTTGACGAAGTTGCCGTAGATGGCCACGAGTTCGTTGTTATTGCGTGCCTGAAAGTCAGACCATGTGAAGTCGTTATCCTTGGTCTCGGGGGCGTTGGCTGTGAGCACATAACGGAGAACGTCCTGCTTTCCCGGGAAGTCGTCAAGGTACTCGTTGAGCCAAACAGCCCAGTTGCGGGATGTGGAAATTTTGTCACCCTCGAGATTGAGGAACTCGTTGCTGGGGACATTATCCGGAAGGATATAACTGCCGTCGGCCTTGAGCATTGCCGGGAAAACGATGCAGTGGAAGACGATGTTATCTTTTCCGATGAAATGGATAAGACGTGTCGATTGGTCTTTCCACCATGTTTCCCACTTGCCGAACTTATCGGGATTGGCATCGCAAACCTCTTTAGTATTGGATATATATCCTATAGGAGCGTCGAACCAGACGTACAAGACCTTGCCTTCTGCGCCTTCTACAGGCACAGGAATGCCCCAGTCGAGGTCACGCGTTACGGCACGCGGCTTGAGTCCACCATCCAGCCAGCTCTTGCACTGTCCATATACATTAGGACGCCACTCTTTGTGTTCCTCCAGAATCCATTGCTCAAGCCATTGCTGGTACTGATCGAGCGGCAGATACCAGTGCTTGGTTTCTTTTTTAGTGAGCGGATTGCCGTTGACGGCATTATATGGATTGATGAGTTCGTCAGGCGACAGCGTCGCACCACATTTCTCACATTGGTCACCATAGGCACCCTGTGCGTGGCAACGCGGACATTCACCACGGATATTGCGGTCGGTGAGGAACTCTTGAGTCTCGGGATCGTAGAACTGCTCGCTGACCTGTTCGATGAACTTACCGTTGTCATATAATTTGCGGAAATAGTCACTGGCGAACTTATGATGGATATCGCTGGTAGTGCGTGAATATACATCGAAGGAAATACCGAACTCCTCGAATGAGCGTTTGATGAGATTATGGTAACGGTCAACGACTTGTTGCGTAGTGATGCCTTCTTTACGCGCGCGTATAGTGACGGGTACGCCGTGCTCATCACTACCGCCGATAAAAAGAACAGGCTGCCCCTTTAGACGCAGGTAACGAACGTAAATGTCAGCCGGGACATATACTCCTGCGAGGTGTCCGATGTGCACCGGACCATTGGCATAAGGGAGAGCTGTAGTAACTAAAGAACGTTGAAAAGTCATATAAATTGTTAAAATATGTGTATTTTTTGTTATTTATTTGCGTGAATAAAATATTTTTATTACTTTCGCGGTCGCTTTCGTTGAAAATCGACTGCAAAGATAGTATATTTATTTGGAATACGCAAATATTTAGATAGAAAATTTGTGAAAAAATATAAATCATATCTGATATTGCTGCTTCTCGTCCTGAGTGTGGGTGAGTTGTCGGCTCGTACACATGTCAAACATTACCTTGGTGTATGGGGTGAAGCCGGTGAGTGGACGCTGCTTCCGCAGAAGAGTGATTTGTCGAATAGCTTAGGTGGTGCAGGTGCACTGGGATTTGCATATGAACTGCAATACGGAGGATTCCTGTTTGATGTCGGCGTGGGTGCTAAGGCCGGTTATACCAGTTTTGATGTAGGCAATATGCTTCCGCAGACACTGCGCGGCGTTACAGACCCGACGGGTTGGACGTACGAGTACTACAAGATAATGCTCAATAAGCGCAAGGACGGATATACAGATTTGGCGGTACAGGTTCCATTGCTATTAGGTGCTCAGTTCGGCAGGTTCTATTTCTTGGCCGGTGCTAAGGTTGATGCCAGCATGATGACTTGGACTCGTGTATCGGGAGAGGCAGAGACATCAGGTAAGTTTGCATCTATAGACCAGGAGTTCCGCGATATGCCGGAGCATGGACTATATAGCGGCCAGGAGTTGGTAAGCCGTGGAAAAACAGCATTCAAACTAAATGTGAACGCATCACTGGAAATTGGTGCTCGCCTGGGATATATCCAGACAGGCTCTGGATTTGATGTTCCCAAGTCAAAGGTTCAATATCGTTTGGCAGCCTTCGTAGATTATGGTCTGCTGGATATTCACAAAGCACAGAATAAGATTGCGGTTCAGTTCCCGGCAGAGGTTCTGGCAGAGGCTCCGCATCCGATAGTGGCAGATATTCTTTCAACATCCAATATAGCTAAAGCGGTTAACAACCTGTTTGTAGGTGTTAAGTTTACAGTTCTATTCGAGCTTCCTGCTCCGGGTACTTGTGTACTATGCCGCGATGGTCACCTGCCGTTCAAGTCGAGCGGTAGCAAGGGGCGTTCAAGAATAGAGGAGGATTAAGACCTCGAGTTAATATTGTGGTTAATGAATAGTTTGGTTGATGATGTAGAGCAATTCTGCATCATCAACTTCTTTTATACTATCACCCTGTGCCACCGACATCAGTCCTGTTTCCTCTGATACGATGATGACTACAGCATCTGTTTTCTCTGCCAAGCCGAGTGCTGCACGGTGGCGCAAGCCGTATTGTGGTTTCAGGTCGGTGCGGTGAGATATAGGCAGGATGCAGGCAGCGGCCTGCAGGCGATTGTTTTGAATAATGAGAGCTCCGTCGTGAAGAGGATTATTCTTGAAGAAGATGTTTTCTATGAGGCGATCTGATATGATAGAGTCGATGCGTTCACCGGTGTCGGCATATTCTTTGAGTTCTGAGCCTCCGGCAAGAACAATCAATGCACCTGTCTTATTTTCAGACATGTGGTGGCAAGCGTTAACTATATATTGTATGCTTTGATCGGTAGCCTTGTTTTGGTCTGTGCGGTTGAGGAACTGCAGGCTGCTGAAGCGTGCACCAATACGGTAGAAGAAAGCACGTATCTCTTCCTGGAAGATGACGATGAGAGCGATGGCTCCTACGCTGATTATACGGTCAAAGAGTGCTCCGGTGAGTGAGAGTTGGAAGACGTATGACACGATGATCCATGCAAACACGAAGGCAAAGATGCCCCAGAATAAGTTGGCGGCACCGGAGCGACGCAGCAGACGATATATCTCAAATAGAATTGCAGCGGACAGGAGGATGTCTATAATATCCTTAATACTAATTTGTAAACCAAACATATTACTTTATATCTATATACTATTTAATATCTTATTATATAAGGTGGCAGCCTGTTTTGCTGCTTTAACGTCGTGAACGCGCAAGATGTTTGCTCCGCCTTGGAGTGCAAATATATGTGCTGCCGTCGTGGCATTGAGTGCTTCGTCAGCGGTAATGTTTAGCAGTTTGGTCAGCATAGACTTGCGAGAGAGGCCAATCAGGAGTGGCAACTCCAAGACCTCAAGGTCGTGCAGGTGCGATAGGATGTGCCAATTATCGTCGAGCGATTTATTGAATCCAAGCCCCGGGTCAATGATGATGTCCTTTGCACCAAGACGTTGCAAGGTGTTGATACGTTGTTGCAGGAAATCCACTATGTCAGCCATTGTATTAGCCTGATTGGGAGAGTTGTGCGTTAGGATAAATGGAACGTTGAGTTTTGCAACGGTTCTAAACATTTCTGCATCAGCAAGGCCGCCGGATATATCGTTGATGATGTTTACTCCGTATTCATTAACAGCGCGTTCGGCTATTTTTGCGCGGAAGGTGTCAATAGAAAGAATGATGTCGGGGAAGCAAGAGCGTATATTCTTGAGTACAGGCTCTAAGCGTGTCCATTCTTCGGTCTCGGATGGTGGTGTGCTACCCGGTCTGGTAGAGCATGCACCTATGTCGATAATGTCGGCTCCCTCATTGAGCAGTTGCTGGACATAGTCCGATGGCAAAATGTCGGCCAAACGTGACCCGGAAAAGAAGCTGTCGGGTGTTGCATTGACGATGGCCATAATCTTGGGTTCGCTCAGGTCGATGAGCCTTCCGTTTATATTAATCAGTTGCTTTGTCATGACCGTGCAAAATTACAAAAAAAACGTCAAAAATCAGCAATAATGTTGTAAAAATATGCATAAAAATGTGCAAAATCACGCAAAAAGTCTTTTTTTTTGAACTTTTTTGCAAAAAAGTTAGTCTATATAAAATATTTTTTATATCTTTGCAGGCTGAATTCTGTTTTTGACAGAAAAAAGTTGTAAATAATTTATAAAAACGTAATATGAACAACGTATCAAAAATTCTGTTTCTTGCCATGGTAGTGCTCTTTTCTGCATGCCATTCAAGAGAGTTGAACACTAAGGTGTCAAACACGACGGGTTGGAATTACTATGATCGTAATACAACCAATTTTGAGGCTATTGAAGGTGTAGGTAATGTTAATCCTCCGGGAATGGTACCTATCCAAGGTGGAACATTTACGATTGGTGAGAAGGATGAGTTCCTGACTGCTCCTCGTAATGCAGCTAACCGTTCGTTGACGGTAAGTTCATTCTACATGGATAAGTACGAAATAACCAATTTGAACTGGAACGAGTATCTGCACTGGTTGCGTATCGTTTTTGCCGAGTCAGCTCCTGAGCTTATTGAGAAGGCTACTCCAGACCATAAGGTATGGCGTGAGGAATTGGCATACAATGATCCGTACGTAACCAACTACTTCGAGCACCCTGCATTCTCGTTCTATCCTATCGTTGGTGTTACCTGGGAGCAGGCTATGACTTACTGCCAATGGCGTACTGACCGTGTAAACGAGATGGCTCTTATTAGTGCCGGTGCCATGGCTGTTCCTGATTTTCAGGCTCTGATTCCGCGTGAGTGGGATGATCAAGAGCGTGAGGAGTGGGAGACCCAGTATGGCTATCAGCTCGTTGAGGTTGAGCAGGAGCAGAGTCCTGATATGATGGATGGTGAAGACTTGCCGCCACTCTATCGTCTGCCGTTCGAGTACATTCGCGATAAGTTTGTCTTCAATACGGAGAAATACCTTGTTGATGAGAGTTATAATCCAGAGATGGGTCGTCGTCCGAAACGTGACTCATATGGTAATGACCGCAAGGTCAACCTTGCTGATGGTGTGATGGTAGTTGGTTATCGTCTGCCGACAGAGTCTGAGTGGGAGTTTGCTGCTTATGCTCCTGTAGCCGGAGAAGACGGTCTGACTATTGAGGGTAAGATCTATCCTTGGTCAGGTTATCATCCGCGTGACCTCAGTAAGGCGAACGTAGGTCGTTTGCAGGCTAACTTCGTTCGTGGTCGCGGCGATATGATGGGTGTCAGTGGTGCTCTGAATGATGAGTATGTTATCACTGCTCCTGTTGATGCCTTCCTGCCCAATGACTTCGGACTTTATAATATGGCCGGTAATGTTAATGAGTGGGTTATGGACGTATATCGTGAGACTTCTTATCAGGAACTCAGTGAGTACAACTCCTTCCGTGGTAATATCTATATGAAGCCGAAGCTCAAGGAGGACGGTAGCTTTGAGATTGACTCTCTGGGTTGCGTTGCTCGTGAGTATAGTGGTGATGATGATAAGCGTGACTTCCGTGACGGTGACTTCGCTTCACTGCTCAATACTGACTATCCATTGGATACAGTAGGTGTTAAGAACCTGTCAGAGGTTAAGTTTGATCCGACAGATATCTTGGCTCCGAGAATTACCAAGCGCACTCGCGTTTACAAGGGTGGTTCATGGAATGATCGTATCTACTGGCTGAATCCGTCAACACGTCGTTACCTGGATCAGGATAAATGCTTGTCAACACTTGGTTTCCGTTGCGCGATGTCCACATTGGGTGACCAAATTCCGTCAGGAAATAAGTAATCTATATAATATATATAAGGTGTAGGTATGAATTTTCCTGAGAATTTGAAATATACCCGTGAGCACGAATGGATTCGTGTTGAGGGTGATGAGGCATACGTTGGTATTACCGACTATGCACAGTCAGAGTTAGGTGAGATAGTGTTTGTTGACGTAGATAGCGTTGGTGACACACTTGGTCAAGGTGAGGTGTTTGGTTCAGTTGAGGCTGTTAAGACCGTTAGTGATTTGAATATGCCAGCCAGCGGTGAGGTGCTTGAGTTCAATGAGGCACTGAACGATGCTCCGGAGGCAGTTAACAACGACCCGTACGGTGAGGGTTGGATGATTAAAATCCGCCTGGAAGACCCGGCAGAACTGAATAACCTGCTTGACGCAGAGGCTTATAAGGCTATTCTTTAAATAGTTTAAACGTAAAACTTAGAATCCCGAATACACCACTTCTAAACGGAGTGGTGTTTTTGGATTATTAGCACTAGGAACGACCGTTGTTGAGTAGGTCTGTGCTTGGCGGATAGCGCTAACAGCATATGATGATGACGATGAAGATGTTGAGGTATATTCAACCTCCACAGGTACCATAGTCATCTTTAGTGTATCCGGCTCAGAGGAATTACGCAGTTTAGCAGTGAGCAAATGGCTCATGTCAAATGAGTAGTAATAATATGTTGTACCGTCAGACTCTTTGCCGGTCATAATTTCGCTCAGGATGGCATCGTCAGTTGTAAGCAGGATAGTCTTATCCTTGAAGTATTTGTTGTCGGTGACAAGAGTGTCACGGAGCAAGAGCATATTCGATGCCGGAATACCCCAGTCGTCTCGGGTCTTTGACGATTCTGCTTTAGACTGGTCGTATAGGATATTTACCTTTAGTTGTGCCTTGTTGACGTAAGCACGCTTGTTGTTTAGTTTTTTCTCAATCTCCTTTTTCATCTCTCCCATCGGGAACTGAATTTGAGTGTAGATGCCTGCCGGTGCTACGATAACGTTGATTGAGTCGCTTTCCTTCTGCAGATCTTGGAAAGTCAGATCTTTATTTGGCACAGTGAAGCGGTTAACCTGTTGCACTTCGTTGTTGGCATAGAAGGCCTTGTTATCGTAGATAGTATCCTTATGTGCTACTCCTGCAGGGTCGATATAGTTACGTTCGAAGTGGAAATAGACGTTGACGGCGAGCATGGATATATTCAAGATGCTTGAACTACCGAATACGGGTGTAATATACAATCCCTTGAATATCTTGCAGAAGTCTTCTTGAGTATTGAAGTTGCGTATCGCAAAGAACTTTTGTGCGAACTCATCCGTCATCTTGAAGTCCACCATATAAACGCCTTCTATAATAGAGTCGGGACTATTGGGAAGCAGTACAGGCGGATTGTCGAAGAGTTCGATTTGTCTGCTGGCTTCGCTGCAGTAGTTATCGATGTTGATGTCGGAATAGTAGGTGGCGTTATAGTTAAGTGTTTTTTTGTCCAGTTCGTATGCTCGAATAGCCAGCGGGGCGTTGCCGTCTCCGATCCATGATGTGTAAAGGAGAGTAAGGCAGACAGAGTCAAGGATTGTTCCTTCGGGATAATCGTATCCGATAGGGCAAGCGAACTGTGAGACAATCTCAGCCTTGAGGTCGCCGTATTTATTATCTATCTCGCCGAGCATAAAGCTATCGGGCATAGAGATGATGTTATTAGTCTGTTGTAGTGATGACTTGAGGTCAAAGGTGTCCAGTCGGACGATAATGCCTTCGTCTTCTTCGAGTACATTGCTTCCGGTGGCCAATGAATCGTCTTTACATCCGACGAGCAGTGTAGCTATAATAATATATAATATTGTGTATCTAAAGTGCATTATAGAAATCGTAGTATAGTTGCGGATCTTCGCCTTGGTATTTCATTATGGGCTTACCGCTTGTTTCCGCGTAATTAACCACGCGTTGGTTGAGATTAGGAGCAGCCATCGCGATAGCGTCGGAGTAGTCGATAGCGAGTCGCATTAATTCTTCGTATCCGACAGGGAATCCTGCGATGCTGCGTATGTCATTCTGGATCATGCCATCCACCATCATTTTCTGAGCGAACTTAGTGCTGAACGGTGTTTTATACTCGTGATTGTCGAGAGCGAGCACTATTTTAGAGTTAGCAAAGAAAGGTGTATCTGCGAATGCTTTTTTAAGGTAAAGCGGTGCGAGCGCCGACATCCATCCGGAGCAATGAATTACGTCCGGTGTCCAGCGTAATTTCTTGACGGTCTCGAGTGCTCCGCGCGCAAAGAAGATACAACGTTCGTCGTTGTCTTTGTACTCGGTGCCGTGTTCGTCGGCGATGCCTTTACGACGATGGAAGTAATCGTCGTTGTCTATGAAATAGATTTGTATACGCGCCGTTTGGATACTAGTGACCTTGATGAGCAGCGGGTGGTCTGAGTCATCGATGATTAGGTTTTGTCCGCTGAGGCGTATCACTTCGTGCAGTTGGTTACGTCGTTCGTTGATGTCTCCGAATTTGGGCATAAACGTACGTGTCTCATAGCCGTGACTTTGGAAGAACTCCGGAAGTTGACGGTTCAGCATGTTAATTGGGTCCTCTTCTGTGAGGAACGGATAGATTTGCTGCGAGATGAAAAGTATGCGTTTTGGCTCTTTCATAGGCATTAATTTTAGTGCGAAAATAATTTCCCGCTACAAAATTACAAAAAAAAGTTGATATTTCCATAATTTTATCAAAAAAATTTTCATTTTTCGTCATTTTGTTGTAATTTTGTGCGTTTTTTAAGGTATTATGTTGTTAATTACTACAAAAAAGGAGCTGATAGAGCAGGTAGAAATCTGCAAGTCAGAAGGCAAGAGTATAGGTCTTGTTCCGACGATGGGAGCGTTGCATGCTGGTCATGCTTCGTTGGTACGTCGCAGTGTTGCTGATAATGATATTACGGTTGTCAGTGTGTTTGTTAATCCGACTCAGTTTAATAACAAGGAAGATTTGGCCAAGTACCCGCGTAATTTGGAGCGTGATGCTGAATTGTTATCGTCGTTGGGTGTAGATTACGTGTTCGCACCGACTCCTGAGGACATGTATGATGCTGAGGAGATGTCCAAGCCATTTGAGTTTGACTTTGGTGGTTTGGACAAGGTTATGGAGGGCAAGATGCGTCCTGGTCATTTTAACGGAGTGGTTCAGGTAGTGAGCAAGTTGTTTTATCTTGTTCGTCCTGACCGTGCTTATTTTGGTGAGAAGGACTTCCAGCAGTTGGCTATTATACGATATATGGTCTATCGTTCTGCGTTGAAGGACACTTTTGGTTGTTTGGAAATTATAGGTTGTCCGATAGTTAGAGAGGCATCGGGTCTGGCGATGTCAAGTCGTAATGAGCGCTTATCGGACGAGGAGAAGCGTACGGCAGTGAATATATCGAGGGTATTGTTTGAGTCGCAGGCTTGGGCTAAGGATAATAATGCTACTGTTGCCGCAGTAGAGAAGCGTGTCGTTAAAGAGGTTAATGCTATTAGTGGTTTAGAGGTTGAGTATTATGAGATAGTGGATGCCGATACATTGTTGCCGACGCAGTCGTTTGTTAATGCGGTAGGTTGCATAACTGTTTATTGCGGTCCTGTCAGGTTGATAGATAATATCCGATATTGAAGGTATTGATAGACAAATATATTCCATTTATTAAGGGTGTGTTTGAGCAGTATGCCGATGTGGAGTATTTATGTGATGATGAGTTTACAGCGGCGAGGGTTAAGGGTGCGGATGCGTTGATAATACGTACTACAGTCAGGTGTGGCGAGTCGTTGTTGGCTGGTTCTTCTGTTCGTTTTATAGCTACGGCGACGATAGGAACGGATCATATAGACACGGAGTATTGTAATAGTCATGATATCAGTGTTTTTTCCTGCCCCGGCTGTAATGCACAGGCGGTGTGTGATTATGTAGAAGAGGCACTTCGCGAGTGGGAAGATGCGGGTCATAAGATTAGGACCGTTGGTGTTGTGGGTGTTGGTAATGTAGGTAGTTTGGTAGTTAAGATGGCGGAAGGATGTGGATATAAGGTTGTTGTTAATGATGCGCCTAAAGGTATGGGGGTGCCGCTGAGCGAGTTGGTGGGGCAGTGTGATGTTATTACGGTGCATACACCGTTGACGCGTGAAGGTGAATATGCGACAAATCATTTGATAGATGAAGGTATACTGGGAAGGTGTAAGTCAGGTGCGTTGATTATCAATGCAGCACGCGGTGGAGTTGTGGATGAGAAGGCTCTGTTGAGGAGTGGCCGCTCGTATGTTATTGACTGTTGGGAAGGCGAGCCGAGAATAGAGAATGATGTGATCGGTAGTGAGGGGTGTTTTTTGGCATCTTATCATATAGCAGGCTATTCGGTGGATGGTAAAAAACGTGCTTCGGAGATGTGTATAGATGCAATTATGTCATTTTTGGGTGTAAATAGTTGTGGGAGTGGGAAAAAACTTGTATCTTTGCAGGCTGAATTGTGTGGAGTGGAGTCGGGAGATAGTGCAAGAGGTTGGTTAAGGCGTGTTTCGGAGCGGTTGAAGCGGTGTCCAGAGCGCTTTATGGAATTACGTAAACAATATAAATTTAGATAAATGGCAAATTTTCAGAAACTTACTCCTCGTGGTGAGGATTATTCAAAATGGTACAATGAGTTAGTAGTAAAGGCAGATTTGGCAGAGCAGAGTGCAGTTCGTGGTTGCATGGTCATCAAGCCTTATGGTTATGCTATTTGGGAGACGATACAGCAGGAGTTGGATCGTCGATTTAAGGCGAAGGGTGTTAAGAACGCGTATTTTCCGTTGTTGATTCCGAAGTCATTTTTGAGTCGTGAGGCAGAGCATGTAGAGGGTTTTGCCAAGGAGTGTGCTGTAGTTACTCATCACCGGTTGATGAACGACCCTAATGGTAAGGGTGTAGTTGTTGACCCGAATGCGAAGTTAGAGGAGGAATTGATTATTCGTCCTACTTCGGAGACGATTATATGGAGTACGTATAAGAATTGGATAAGCAGTTATAGGGACCTGCCTATATTGTGCAATCAGTGGTGTAATGTTATGCGTTGGGAGATGCGTACGCGATTGTTCTTAAGAACGGCAGAGTTTTTGTGGCAGGAGGGTCACACTGCCCATGCGACTAAGGAGGAAGCTGAGGACTTTGCTCGTGAGATGTTGGATGTATATTCAGACTTTGCTGAGAGCGTGATGGCAATACCTGTTGTTAAGGGTGTTAAGAGTCCGAATGAGCGTTTTGCGGGTGCGTTGAACACGTATTGTATAGAGGCTATGATGCAGGATGGTAAGGCATTGCAGGCCGGTACGAGTCATTTTTTGGGTCAGAATTTTGCGAAGAGTTTTGATGTGCAATTCTTGAGCAATGAGAATAAGTATGAATATGTCTGGGCGACGAGTTGGGGAGTTTCGACACGTTTAATGGGGGCGTTGATAATGACTCATAGTGATGATAATGGTTTGGTATTGCCTCCTCATTTGGCACCGATACAGGTTGTGTTTGTTCCTATCTTCAAGACTCAGGAGCAGTTGGATGCTATTATGGCGAGGGTGAATCCGATATGTGATGCGTTGAAGGCTAAGGGCATACGTTTGAAGGTTGATAGTTCTGAGAAGTCGACTCCGGGCTTTAAGTTTGCGGACTATGAGCTGAAGGGCGTACCTGTTCGTTTGGCTATGGGTGGAAGAGATTTGGAGAATGGCACTATAGAGGTTGCTCGCCGGGATACGCTGACTAAGGAAACGCTATCGTTGGAAGGCATTGAGGATGTGATAGTTAAACTCTTGGAAGAGATTCAGGCTAATTGTTATAAGAAAGCACTTGATTATCGTTTGGCGAAGACGAGGATTTGCGACAGTTATGAGGAGTTTAAGACGGAGATTCAAAAGGGTGGATTTTTGCTGTGTCATTGGGACGGAACTCAAGAGACAGAGGAGAAGATCAAGGCAGAAACCAAGGCGACGATTCGTTGTATACCATTGGATGATATGCCAGGATTCCCGAAAGAACCCGGTAGGTGTATGGTAACAGGTCGGCCTTCTGCTCGCAGGGTGGTATTTGCTTTGTCATATTAGTATTTGTAATAGGTGCAGAGGTTTCGGATTCCCATCATAGTGCAGGTCTTTTTGGCGATGTTTGCAGGCATCGCCATGGGTTTATTTATGCCATCGTGGTTTGTGCGTATCTTTGTTACGTTCAATGCATTCTTTGGTCAGTTTATAGGTTTTTTGGTGCCGCTGATTATTCTTGCATTGGTTACAGCTGCCATCGCTAACACCGAGCGAAATGCGGGCAGGATGTTGACGATAACGCTCATTATTGTTTTTGCAAGTACTATTCTTTCGGGTTTATGCTCGTACGGTTTAGGTAATTTGCTTTTCCCGCATTTTATTGAGCAAGATTCAGATTTGGCTTTATCTCCGCAGACAGGTGGTATATTTGCTCCGTATCTATGTGTTCAATTACCTCCTGCGTTGGATGTTATGTCAGCATTGGTTCTGGCATTGATGTTGGGGTTGGGGATACGTTCGTCCTCCGCGGATGGTCTTAAGAAGGCTATTGTGGAGTTACAGGATGTAGTTATGCTATCCATAGAACGTGTTCTGGTTCCGTTGTTACCTGTGTATATTTATGGTATTTTTCTGCATATGTCCGCAGCTGGTGAGGTAACAGGTTTGCTAAGTGATTTTCTGTTAGTGCTTTTGCTTATAGTTGGTGTTCAGTTGTTGTGGATAGTGCTGTTGTACATTATTGCAGGTATAATAACTCGTAAGAATCCGTTTCGTCTTGTGTGGACGATGTTGCCGGCCTCGGTTTTTGCCTTTGCCACATCGTCCTCTGCCGCAACTATACCTATTACGCTGCAGCAGACCAAGAAGATAGTCGGCAATAATGATACCGCCTCTTTTGTTGTGCCGTTGTGTGCTAATCTGCATATCCCCGGACTAAATATAGCGGTTGTTATGTGTGCCATGGCACTTATGATGGCAATAGGTTGGCCGATTGATATATTGACATTCGTTGCCTTTGTGCTTATGTTAGCTGTCACTTGTGTCGCCGCTCCCGGCATACCAGGCGGTTCAGTGGCAGTATTGCCAGTGTTGGCCTCGGTGCTTAATTTTACGCCTGAAATGCAGGCTATATGTCTATCCTTGTGCATCGCTTTGGATGCACCTGTAACGGCAGTTAATGTGCTCTGTGACGGAGCAGTTGCATTGATCGTAGAAAAACAAATGTAATGGAATCGTTTATGTTTTTAGGCTTTGGTCCGGATGCATGGATAACGATAGTGACTGTGTTGCTAATGTTCACGGTGCTATTGTTCACGCGGTTGCGTTCAGATGTGGTGTTTTTATGTGCTGTAGGTGTGCTATACGTCACAGGTGTGTTGGATGCTAAGGAGGCCTTGTCTGGTTTCAGTCAGACGTCAGTAGCGGTTGTGGGAGTGCTGTTTGTCGTCATAGCCGGTTTGACGCATACGGGCGTGCTGCAATGGATAGTAAAGAACCTATTAGGTACTCCTAAGACATATACACGAGCCGTAACCCGATTGATGTTGCCTGTAGCGGCATTGAGTTCGTTTTTGAGCAACACAACAGTTGTGGCGCTATTTGTTAACATCGTCAAGATTTGGTCAAAGAAGCTTGGTATTTCTCCGTCTAAGTTGTTTATTCCACTCAGTTACGCTTCCGGTATGGGTGGTGTGTGTACGCTGATAGGTACTCCTCCAAATCTGATTATCAGTGGCTTGTACGAAGATCGCACAGGCGAGGCAATGAATATACTTGTTACTACGATTCCTGGTTTGTTTTGTTTAGCAGTAGGAGTGTTGTCTATAATTGCGTTGCGTCGTTTGTTACCCAATAGGAAGGCTCCTGAGGAGGCATTTGAGTGCACTGGTGATTATACGGTAGAGATGTTGGTTCCGTCAGATAATCCACATATCGGCTTGAGCGTTGGTGAGTTGGGGTTGAACACTGTTCGTGGCGGAAGCTTGATCGAACTGCGTCATTTTGATGATGAAAAGATATTGTCTCCTGTTCCGGATGATGAGCCGTTGATGGGTGGTGATCGTTTGGTGTATGCGGGTCAGATAGGTGAGTTGTTGGAGTTGGAGATGTCGCATGGTTTGGTGAATGCCGACCATCACGTTTTTCATTATGAAGAGGCTTCGATGGGCAAACGTCATCTTCGTACAGCGTATATCAATTTTGGTAGTAGTTTGATAGGCACAACGATGGGAACGAATGGTTTTGAGAGGGAACATAAAGTGACGTTGGTAGCGGTGAGTCGTCGTGGTAATCGTATTGAGGAGTCTCCGCGAGAAGTTAAGTTAGAAGCCGGTGATACGTTGTTGTTCGAGAGTATTAATGAGTTGACGGCTGATACTAAAGCGATGAGTCATGACTTACATTTCTTTGAATCAGATGATATTCCCAATATCGGTTGGGGAACATTGTGCTCCAGTCTTATCATGATTGCGATGGTTGCGCTGTCTGCGCTTGGCGTGATGCCTTTGCTACAATGTGCTATTTTAGCTGTTTTCGCCATGCTTCTTTTCCGTTGTTGTACGCCTGAACAAGCTATGCGTTCGGTAAATTGGGATATACTGATTATCTTTGCTTGTAGTGCTGTTTTGGGCGTTGCGATTCAAAAGACGGGTATAGCGGAGCGGATGGCGACTGGCATATTGGATATCTGTGGCACGAATCCTATAGTTGTCATGACGGCTATATGTTTTGCTGGCACGTTCATAACGGAGTTTATTTCTAATACTGCTGCGGGTGCTATGTTCTTCCCCATTATGTATGAGGCAGCGGAGAAATTAGGTTATGAGCCATTCCCTTTCTTGATCGCCTTGATGATAGCAGTGAGCAGCAGTTTTGCTACTCCTATTGGTTCTCCGACTCATATGCTTGTATATGGTCCAGGTGGATACCGTTTCAGTGACTTCCTGCGTATAGGTCTGCTGATGAACATTATAATGTTAGCTGCGAATATATTAATCGTAAACATCGTTTATCCATTAACCCCACTTCACTGATTGTGCCGGAGATTTTATTGCATTACATATGGGAACACGGTTTGTGGAAAGGCTTTCCGCAGACAACCACAGATGGTAGAACAGTAGAGATTTTGTCTGTTGGTGAGCATAATCGTGATGCCGGTCCCGATTATAGTCACGCAAGAGTCCGGATTGATGGCAGAGAGTGGGTCGGCAATATTGAGATACATGTCTGTTCGAGCGACTGGATGAAGCACCATCATCATCTGGATAAAGCATACGACAATATTATTCTCCACGTAGTGAGGACGGCAGATAAGCCGATATATAACTCTCGTGGTGAGGTTATTGTTCAGTGTGAACTGCAATATCCAAGTGAACAGGATTATCTAAGTGGACTTATAGAATCTGCCAAGACGATGGATAGCGCCATTAGTCGTATTGGTTGTGCGGAGCAATTACTGCATGAACCACGACTATTGACAGATGGATGGCGAAGAACACTTTTGCTGAAACGTCTAGAGTGCAAGCGAGCATCCATAGAACGCTTACTGACAATTACTAAGGGCAGTTGGGAGCACGCGCTGTATATATCCTTAGCACGGAACTTTGGTTTTCATACCAATAGCGTTCCATTTGAAGAGTTGGCAATAAATACTCCGTTAACATACCTGCAAAAACACAAGAGCAGCTTGTTTCAATTGACGGCGTTACTGATGGGGCAAGCCGGGCTTATTAATGAAAGAGAGTCGGATTTACAGAAGGAATATGATTTTTTGCGTGCTAAGTTCAGTTTGCAGCCATTGGAGGGGCGTGTATGGAAGCACGCGAGGATGCGTCCTCAGAATAGTCCTGAATTACGAATAAGGCAGTTTGCTCAGTTGATATATCGCTCAGAAGTTCTACTTAGTAAGATATTAGAAATTAATGATCTTAACGAGTTGGCCTCATTGTTTGCGGTAGATAGAATGGGACGCAGCAGTATAGATATTCTGCTTATTAACACCGTTATACCTTATAAATACGCCTATGCACTACACAAAGGAGATTATGCAGGAGCAGAAGATGCGTTGCAATTAATGTCTGATATTCCACCGGAAAATAATACTATTATTCGTCAGTGGCGCGTATTGGGGCAGCAGGTAAGTAATGCTGCCGACACTCAGGCTTTGCTACATTTATATCAAAATTATTGTCAGCACCAAGGTTGTATAAACTGCGAGGTTGGGTATAAAATCTTCGAAAAGGGATAAAAATCGCAAAAAAAGTACGATAAAATTTGCGTATATGGAAAATTATGCGTATCTTTGCGGCGTTTTATGTGTGCGCGCATGCTCGCGCGCGGTCAGCGTCGGCATAGGCGTTGGTGTTGTAAGTTGAAAATTGAAAAGTAAAAATATACATGGAAGAGCAAGAAAAGTATGATGGTTCGAGTATTCAGGTGCTCGAAGGATTAGAGGCGGTACGCAAGCGTCCCGCAATGTACATTGGTGATATCTCTCAGAAGGGATTGCATCATTTGGTGTATGAGGTTGTAGATAACTCTATTGATGAGGCGTTAGCCGGTTTTTGCACGGAGATAGCTGTTCATATCAATGAGGACAACTCGATCACGGTTCAGGATAATGGTCGTGGTATTCCTGTTGACATGCATCCGAAGGAGCATAAGAGTGCTTTGGAGGTGGTAATGACGGTGTTGCATGCCGGTGGTAAGTTCAACAAAGACAGTTATAAGGTGAGTGGTGGTTTGCATGGTGTAGGTGTTAGTTGTGTTAATGCGTTATCGACGAAGATGCATGTAGAGGTATATCGTGATGGCGCTATACACACTCAGGACTATGCTAAGGGTAAGCCGTTGGCGCCTGTTCATGTGATTAGTGAGGCTGAGGCTATTGGTAATTGGGAGCAGCGCAAGACAGGTACGTTTGTTCAGTTCTGGCCGGATGATACTATCTTCACGGAGACGGTATATCAATGGGACATATTGGCTAATCGTATGCGTGAGTTAGCGTTTTTGAATGCGGGCATACGCATTGTATTGAAAGACAAGCGGGTTATTGATGCTGAGGGTAACTGTAAGAAGGAGGAGTTTTATTCGGAAAAGGGATTAGAGGAGTTTGTGAGGTATATAGATAACACTCGTACACCGCTTATCAGTGAGGTTATTCATTTGAACACGGAGAAGTACGGTACTCCTGTTGAGGTGGCGATGATATATAACTCGGATTTCAATGAGAATGTGCATTCGTATGTTAATAATATCAACACGATTGAGGGTGGTACTCACGTGGCCGGATTCCGTGCTGCTTTGACTCGTGTTATGAAGAAGTACGCTGAGGACAGTAAGCTGTTGGAGAAGGCAAAGTTGAAGGATAAGGATGGTAATGCTACTATAGATCCGAATGATTTTCGTGAGGGTTTGACGGCGGTTATCAGTGTTAAGGTAGCTGAGCCTCAGTTTGAGGGTCAGACGAAGACTAAACTTGGTAACTCGGAGGTAGCGGGTATTGTATCGAGTGCAGTAGCAGAGGCGTTGACCAATTATCTGGAGGAGCATCCTGATGATGCTAAGCGTATTGTTGAGAAAGTTATTTTGGCGGCTCAGGCTCGTATCGCAGCCAGGAATGCTCGTCAGAGTGTGCTAAGGAAGAGTCCGCTTAGTGGCGGTGGTTTGCCGGGTAAGTTAGCCGACTGTGCAAGTAAGGACCCTGCAGAGTGTGAGTTATTCTTGGTTGAGGGTGATAGTGCAGGTGGTACGGCAAAGACTGGTCGTGACCGTGTTCATCAGGCGATATTGCCGTTGCGTGGTAAGATTTTAAATGTGGAGAAGGCGATGGAGCATAAGGTGTTTGAGAGTGAGGAGGTAAGGAATATCTTCACGGCGTTAGGTATTACGTTTGGCACGGAGGAGGATCCGAAGGCGCTGAACTTGAGCAAGATAAGGTACCACAAGGTTATTATTATGGCGGATGCCGATGTTGATGGTGCTCATATT
>JAGCSQ010000062.1 GCA_017964045.1 Paludibacteraceae bacterium | reverse complement strand
TATTGGGGTGGACAGATTGTCAACGGTAATAAACTGGCTAAACTGGGTATAGATGCCTCTAAACTCAAAGCTGAAGTCAGTGAACGCGATGTGCTACAAGAGGTTACTGAACACTATTGGCTCGTATCCGGACTGCTGGACAAGCGTGCTACCGTAGAGAAGGCTATTGCTCTCATCGACTCTATAGATAACGTCGCTCAGGTAGCATTCAACCATGGATTGGTAACCAAGAACGATATCCTGCAAGTGCAACTCAAGCGCAATGAGATTGAGTCTAAGCGTCTGCAACTGGAGAACGGTATTCAACTGGCAAGTCGCATGCTCTGCCATCTGGTTAATATCGAATATACTCCTGATCTGGAACTGGAACGCCTTGCAGATAACGATGCTATAGACGTGCTCGTAGCTGTGCCTGAGAGCTTCAACATCGATAATCGTCCGGAAACCAAACTCCTTGAACTGCAGGTTAAGTACGAGAAAATGATGCGAAAAATGTCGCTTGGTGAGGCTCTGCCGCACTTCTTCCTTGGTCTGCAGGGCGGATACAGCAACTTCTTTGAGAAGAATAATTTTAACGGCTTGGCTTTTGCCAGCCTGACTATACCTCTCACGCAATGGGGGGAGACATCGCACAAGCTCAAACAACACGATATTCGTATTCGTCAAGCCGAGATGCAGCGCGATGACCTGCAGGGTAAGCTGCGTCTGCAAAACGAACAGGTCTATGACCAACTGACCGAGTCTGTTAAACTGCTTGAGCAACACCGTGCAGCAAAGGAATTGGCTGAGGATAACTACAACCTGGCTCTCATGAACTATAAAGCCGGTATATCCACGATGACAGACCTGCTGCAAGCAGAGGCGCTGCTGCTGCAAGCTGAGAATAACTATACCGACGCTAATATCACGTTCCTCACGGCACAGCGTAAGTTCAACGACTTTAATAACTAATCAGTCAATGAAACCCTACAGACATATTGTAAACTACTATGAGTGCGACCGAATGGGAATAACTCATCACAGCAACTACGTTCGTTTTATGGAGGAAGCCCGTATCGATTGGATGGACCAATTAGGGTATGGCTTTGAACGTATGGAGGCAGAAGGCGTTGTCTCGCCTGTGATGGCTGTTGCGCTGCAATATAAGAACACCACCACCTTCAAGGACGCAATTGATATCACCCTGAAGGTTGAGGAGATGAGTGCTCTTAAAATGAGCTTTGCTTACACGATGAAGGTTGGCGATAAGGTTGTCTGCACTGCTACCAGCACACATTGCTTCATCGAGAACAACAGACCTGTTGCTATCGAAAAACGATTCCCTGAATTGTATAAGAAAATACGTGAAACAATAGAGTAGGAAACAACTACAAAAAACACTACTTATAAAAAACGAAAAAAGCCGCTTCTCAGCGGCTGTTTTTCTATGGTATTAGTCTATTTTAATTTTTAAGGTACAAAAAAGATTGTGTCGTTTTGATTTCGGGTGCAAAGGTACTGCTTTTTTTTCATTCGCGCAATACTTATTTATGTGTTATAAAACATGTTTTTGTGACATTTTGCTCTTTTTGGGGCAAAAAACCACTATTTTCTACCTAATTCTATCACTTCAAGGTCCAAAATCTGGTCCTTATTGATTGCAAAACGTAACAATGTCTGTACAGTTTGCCAACCTTGTTTGCCTGCCGCACCCGGGTTCATTGTCAAGAATCCCCACAACTTGTCGTATTGCACTTTCAGTATATGACTATGGCCACAAACGAACAGGTTTATCTTATCGTTTGGGTTGTCCGATTCCTTGCTCTTCTTGAACATTGGTATCAGCCACGGATTATACTTACCCGGGTAACCGCCTATATGTGTCATCAGAACGTTTACGTCCTCCACGCGAAAGCGATAGAACTCGCTCAATGAATAGCGTACATCGCCGCTATCCATATTTCCGAATACGGCACGCGTGGGACGAAACTCACGTAGCTGCTGCAGCACCTCAGAAGAACCTATATCTCCTGCATGCCAAATCTCATCGCACGACTCAAAATATTGCTTAACACGTTTGTCCAACAAACCGTGAGTGTCACTGAGTAGTCCGATTCGGGTCATAATAAGGGAATGATTATTTCTTAGTGAGGCGTCCAATTATCAGTGTCGTCAGCGGAATACTCAACACAACGTAACTGATAAAGTAAACAATATCTCTATGGTCTATTACGCCTCGCGAGAGAGAAGAGTAGTGGTCTTGTATAGTAACCCAGTAAAGAACAAAGCAGGCTAACGCACCTAATACAAACGCTACAATCTGACTTTTCGTTATAGATGCCATCACTAAGCCGATAGCCAGAAAAGCGCCTGACAATAATACCAGGCCGATAAATGAACCTGCAAACTGTCCACCATCGATATTGCCAATAGGCTCAGCTATCATGTAAACTGCAAAATAATGTGTCAGATTCGGCAGCAGCGCCAATAACATCAGTGTCCACGCTGCCAGGTACTTCTCAGTAACTATACGCCATAACGGATAAGACTTGGTGCAGATAAGGTCCCATGTGCCAAACGTCCGTTCTTCGGCAAACAGGCGCATTGTAAGCGCAGGGCAGAGTAGCATCAGCAGCCACGGGCTGAGCTGAAACAACCCATCCGTCTGTGCATAACCGGAATCAATGATATTCCACTCACCAGGAATAACCCACAGCAATAGGCTTATTCCAAGAAGGAACAAACCTATCACTATGTAGGCTATCGGGGATGAAAAATAATATGACAGTTCTTTTCTGAACATCAAGTATCAATGCTTTATCTCGATATCTTTATTCACCGGAGTCTTCGGGAAGAAAATCCAGAAGGCTATTGCTACGAACAGTGCGTAAGCGGCAAAGGTGTACCACGACATATTCCAGCCGTGCCATACATCAGCAAACGTTGCTGTCTCAGGCAGGTGATAAACGAACTTATTGACAACAGCCTGTGCTGCCAGCGTTCCGATAGTAGCACCAACACCGTTAGTCATAACCATAAACAGGCCTTGTGCACTGGAGCGCATAGACTCATCCGTCTCCTGGTCAACATACAACGCACCGGATATGTTGAAGAAGTCAAATGCGAAGCCATATACAACGCAACTAAGCACGAACAGCAGAACGCCCGGCATTCCCGGATCACCGAGTCCGAAGAAGGCGAAACGAAGTACCCAGGCAAACATAGCCAACAGCATCACGTTCTTGATACCAAAGCGCTTGAGGAAGAATGGGATGAAGAGAATACAGATAGCCTCGCAAGCCTGACTGATAGAAATCAGGATATTACTGTGCTTAACGGCAAAAGTCTCTGCAAACTCAGGATTAGCATCAAAACTGCCCAGGAACGGATTAGCAAAGCCGTTAGTAATTTGTAGGCTCACACCCAGACCCATACAGAAGATGAAGAACAGCGCCATCTTCTTTTGTTTGAAGAGCGCAAAGGCACGCAAGCCAAGGGCATCAACCAGGTCAACTTTACCTTCAACCTTCTTGATGTCGCAGTTGGGCAGAGTGAATGAATAAACAGCCAAAATAGCGCTCAGCGCACCACTGACAACAAACTGCCAAGCAGTTGTGTATAGTCCGGCAGCGTCAACGCAAACCTCCATAGCGATGAAACCTACTGTACCGAATACACGGATTGGCGGATAGTCCTTAACAGTGTCAAAACCACCTTTAACCAAAGCGTTAAAGGCAACGGCGTTGCTCAGTGCTATTGTCGGCATGTAAAAGGCTACCGACAGAGCGTACATGCCAAATAACGGACCAAACTCAACGGCTTCACCGGCATTAACGCCATAGAAACCTGCGCCAAGCATCAGGATACCTGCTATTCCATGGCATATACCCAGCAACTTCTGTGCCGGAATCCAACGGTCAGCTACAATACCCATCAGTGCGGGCATAAAGATGGAAACAATACCCTGTACAGAGTAGAAAATACCAATATGAGTACCCATACCGTGTTCTGCCAGGTAACGACTCATACAGATTAGATAAGCTCCCCAAACAGCGTACTGTAGGAAGTTCATCACGGTCAATCTGAACTTTAAGTTTTTCATAATTTAGAATTCTGATGTAAAGTGAAACTTTATATTTTTATAATCTTGTTGTGCCATATTTAGTATGTAAGCGCTATCTGCCATAAAGACATCACGACCCTCTTTATCAAATGCCATGTATTGTGCTTTACGAGCTTTGAAGGTCTTCAGTTCTGCCTCATCATCCGATTCAATCCAGCAAGCTTTATACATCTGCATCGGTTCCCAGCGGCACTTGGCGTTGTATTCGTGCTCCAGACGATACTGAATAACTTCAAACTGCAGTTGTCCTACAGTTCCGATTATCTTACGACCGTTGAGTTGACTGATAAACAGCTGAGCCACACCCTCGTCCATTAGTTGACGCACACCCTTATCCAGTTGTTTCTGTTTCATTGGGTCAGCGTTCTCTATGTACTTGAACATCTCCGGAGAGAAGGACGGCAGTCCCTTGAAGTGCAGGTTTTCGCCACTGGTCAGCGTATCGCCGATCTTGAAGTTACCTGTATCCGGCAAACCCACTATATCACCTGCAAAGGCTTCATCCACTGTCTCTTTCTTCTGCGCCATAAAGCAGGTCGGGGCAGAGAAGCGCATCTCGCGGTTCTCACGCACATGCTTGTAGTAAGTGTTACGCAGAAACTTACCGCTGCAGATTTTGAAGAACGCAATACAACTGCGGTGGTTGGGATCCATATTGGCGTGTATCTTAAAGCAGAATCCCGTGAATGCCTCTTCCATCGGGTCCACCTTACGCTCCATAGCCTCCACAGAACGCGGTGATGGAGCGTTGGCAATGAAGAAATCCAGTAACTCCTGTACTCCTATCGTCTTATACGCTGAGCCGTAGAATACCGGTGCTAAGTCGCCTTTGAGATACGCCTCACGGTCAAACTCAGGATAAACACCGTCAATGAGTTCCATATCTGCATGCAACTTATTGCTTAAATCTTTAGGTCTGTTGCTAAGTGCGAATACGGACTCGAACTTCAGTCCCTGACCATTCGCCCATGTGACCGGAGTAACTTTTATACCCAATTCCGCCTCTACATCATCCAGCAAATCAAACGGATCCTTTCCTTCACGGTCCATCTTGTTCATGAATACCATTACCGGAGTCTTGCGCATGCGGCACACCTCCATCAGTCGACGTGTCTGCGTTTCAACACCTTTGGCGGAGTCGATGACGATGATGACGCTGTCAACAGCGGTCAGTGTTCGGAATGTATCTTCGGCAAAGTCTTGGTGACCGGGAGTGTCCAGGATATTGATATGATAACCGGCGTAGTCAAAACCCATAACGGAGGTTGCAACACTGATACCACGTTGCTTCTCTATCTCCATCCAGTCGCTGGTAGCCGTCTTGCGTATCTTATTCGACTTGACAGCACCTGCAACGTGAATAGCTCCTCCGTACAGCAGTAGTTTCTCGGTGAGCGTTGTCTTACCGGCATCAGGGTGCGAGATTATCGCAAACGTGCGGCGACGTAATATTTCGTCCTGAAAGGTCATCTGCTTATCTTAATTTAGCACCGAACTTATCCTCGAAAGCTTTTCTCAGTCGCTCCATGATAAACTCTATCTGTTTATCTTTCAGCGTGTTCTCCTTGTCTTGCAGCACAAAGCTTAAGGCGTAACTCTTCTTGCCCTCCTCCAGGTTCTTGCCCTCATATACGTCAAACAGATATACATCCTTCAGCAGCTTACGCTCGGTCTCGAAAGCAAGTTTCTGCATCTCTGAGAATAGTACTGCCTTATCTACCAGCAATGCGAAGTCGCGCTTAACCTCCGGGAACTTAGGCAGGTCGTTGATGACAGGCTTATATATTGCATTCTGGTGCAAAAGCTGCTTCCAGTTGAGGTCTGCGTAATAGACAGGATTGTCTATGTCAAACTGTTTGCACAGTGCCGGATTGACAATAACCATATATCCTAAGTTGTTACCATTCTTAGCTTTGATAATCAGTCCATCTGTAAAGCAGTCGCTGATAGGGCAGGATTTGCCTTCAGGGTCTATTGCCGGCTCTAGGGTGCAACCTGCCAGGTCAACGCCAAGACGCTTTAGAAGCATATTGACGTATGCGTGCAACTGATAGAACGAAACCTTCTCGTCTTTGCGTACCCACGATTGGATGGTCTTATTACCCGTCAACCATAATACCAGGTGCTTCTCTTCCTGATAAGCATCGATCGGTTCGCCTTGTCCGTTTGCAGGTGCATAGTGATAGCAGTTACCAAACTCATAGAGTTTAAGGTCTGCATTCTTACGGTTTACATTACGCTGAATACTCTCCAGTCCGCCAAATAGAAGTATTTGACGCATAACACCCAGATCCTGACTCAGCGGGTTCTTAATCTTAACGCAACTATCCAGCCAGCCGTCTTTATAGTATGCAACCTTGGTCAGACTATTGTTCATAATTTCGTAGAAGCCCTGTGCGCTGAGTTGTTCGCTCAGTTTCTTCTGCAACGTCTCCGGATTCGGCTTTGGTGAGTAGCTGAGAGTGGTGTTCACCTTTTCAGGGAACTCAATATTATTGTATCCGTAAATACGGAGCACATCTTCCACTACGTCGCACTCGCGTTGTACATCTACGCGATAACGTGGTACGGCTAGTGTCCAGTGTTGGCCGACCTCTTTTACGATTTCTATCTCCAACGCTTTGAGTATTGTGCGGATAGTATCTTCACCGATGTGTTTACCAATTAGCAACTGAGCGCGCTCTGCGTCAAACTCAACCTTCCAGGGCTTAAACTCCGGTTCTGCCTTAATATCCACAATATCCATTGCTATCTCACCGCCTGCAACCTCTTGTATGAGCAGCGCACAGCGCTTGAGGATATACAACGTATTGTTAGGGTCACAACCGCGCTCATAGCGGAAGCTGGCATCTGTGCTCAGACCATGACGGCGAGCTGTCTTACGGATGCTGACAGGGTCGAAGTTGGCGCTCTCAAGGAAGACGTTCTTGGTCTCCATAGTAACACCTGAGTCTAAACCTCCGAATACACCTGCAATACACATTGCCTCTTCGGGATTAGCTATCATCAGATCACGGCTATCCATTTTACGCTCTACGCCGTCTAGGGTTACGAATTTCTCTCCCTCACCGGCATTACGTACTATCACGTGATGGCCTTTGATCTTATCTGCATCAAAGGCGTGCATTGCCTGACCTTGCTCATGTAGAACGAAGTTAGTTACGTCCACTACGTTATTGATTGGTCTCAGACCTATTGTTGTCAGTGCTGTCTTGAGCCAATCCGGTGATTCCTTAATTGTTACACCCTTGATGCTTACACCTGTATAACGCGGGCAGGCATTAGGATTAGCAACCGTCACCTGTATGGGCAGACTATTGCTCTCAACCTTAAACGCTTCCACTGACGGACGCTTCAACTCTGCCTTTATACCGCGTGCTGCATAGTATGCATGCAGGTCACGTGCTACGCCATAATGGCTTGCGCCATCGTTACGGTTCGGTGTTATATCTACTTCAATCAGTGTGTCGTCCTCTACGTGGTAGTATTCACGTGCAGGCATTCCTACAGGCGTATCAGCCGGCAAGACGATAATACCGTCGTGACTGGTGCCTACACCAATCTCGTCCTCAGCGCATAACATTCCCAGGCTCTCCTCACCACGTATCTTTCCGCGCTTAATCTTGAATGACTCTTCACCGGAGTAGAGTGTTGTGCCTATGGTTGCACATATTACTTTCTGCCCGGCAGCCACATTAGGCGCACCACATACTATCTGCACCGGCTCATCATAGATTGTTCCGTCAGCACCTACTGCTCCCTTGAGATTAACGGAACATATATGCAGGTGGTCGCTATTGGGGTGGGCAACGCACGTCAGCACTTCTGCCACCACCAAACCTTTCAGGCCGCCTTTGATACTCTCTACATTTTCCACTGTACCCACTTCCAGACCTATCGAAGTGAGGATTTTTGCTACTGTTTCGGCATCGTCCTTAAGGTCGATGTACCGCTTCAGCCAATTGTAAGATATATTCATTATATAAAATTTTTATACAAACTAATCATAAAAACGCGCAAAGGTACTAAGAAATTTGCATATATGCAAAAAAAAGTGTACTTTTGCGGTCGAAATGCTTCCACGGGTTGCTACAATAGGATTTTTTGACGGTGTTCATAAGGGTCACAGGTATCTGATGAACGAGTTGCGTTTTTATGCAGCTCAGAACTGGTGCGACCCGCTGATTGTTACTTTTCGAGAGCATCCGCGTCATGTATTACAGAGTCCGAATACGCCTCTGTTGCTTACTTTAGCAGATGAACGTAAGGCCCTGCTTGAACAGTATGCCGAAGTGCTGATGTCGCCTTTTGCGGATGTACAGCCTATGACGGCAGCGCAGTTTATGCGTCACCTCAAGGATAAATATAACGTACGTTTGCTGCTTATGGGTTATGACCACCGTTTTGGTAGCGACAGATTGACAGACTTTGCCGACTATAAACGTATAGCTGCTGAGATAGGTGTTAATGTCGAAAAGATGAATCAGTATCTTGAAACCGGCCTGCATGTGTCTTCAACGGTTATTCGCAGTCTCATCAGTGGTGGTGATGTTGAGTCAGCTAATATGCTGCTTGGTAGGCAATATAGTTTGAGCGGTGAGATCGTTCATGGCAACGCCATTGGTCACACCATTGGCTTTCCGACTGCAAACCTGCAGGTAGACAGCCTCAAGCAAATACCTGCTGCCGGTGTTTATGCCGGAAGTGCTGCAGTAGGTTATAAAGAGTATAAAGCTGTCATCAATATTGGCAGCAATCCTACTATCGGTAATGCTGACCAGACCATCGAGGCTCACCTCATTGACTATGACGGTGGCGACTTGTACGGTCAGACGATGACAATAAACCTTACGCGTCGCGTCCGCGACGAGCGCAAGTTCGACACAATAGAAGAACTAAAGGCGCAAATTACTCGTGATATTGATAACATCCTGCATCCGCTTTCTGCTCTCCAATAGGGAAGCGGTCGTGCTCATCTCGGTCAAGATGATAGTGCGTTGCAGTGAGTGAGTCGGCTACACCGCGAGCCGGAGAAAGGCTGTCGAGGTGGAAGTCGTAGTATTTATATTCCTTATACTTATAGAACGATTGCCGGAAGACGTTGTGTGCGGAGTCCGGCCTCAGGTAATTACCTGCGTAACGGGCTTTAAAATCCTCACGTACGGTGTCGGCAAACGCAAGGCACTCGCCATAAACGCCTGTAAATAAGCTATTCAGAATAACCAAACTATCAATCGTTTCGGTATTATCCACCAGCACAGCCGGATCATCCGTACGACGTGTGGACTGGATATTGATGGTCGTATAGCGGAAGTAGTCAGCTACGGTGGTATGGATTATGCGGTGCGCACCCTTACCGAGATAAAGTGTATAGCTGGCGCAGTTACTTAGCTCGCAGTTGACGATACTATCCTCTATATTATGTAGCACTACACCGTAGCGCGAGTGGTTATGAATACGGCAGTTACGCAGAGCAAGTGTCGGCTTGGTCGTAGAGATTGTATCATAATAGAATAGGCCAACCGTTCCGCTCATTATCTCCGCGTAGTCAAAGCTATAAGTGGGTGTGCTATTTGTTGGTGGCATCAGGTAAATACCGTTCCATCCACCTGCAGCGTAGGCATATGGCACAGAGTCAAAGAGTCGGTCAATTCGGTCGCCGATGATGCGCACCGGCTTGCTCTTCTCACCCTTCATTGTTACATTGCCCTCGGCAATAACAGCAGCTCCCGAGTGCATGTATAGTCGTGCACCGGCATTCATGGTCCATGGACCGTTGATGCATAGCGAGTCATAGAGTAGGTAAGGTTTGTCGCTTGTCATGACCACCTCTGTCGTGTCAATTCGATGTCCTTTCCTTGGGCGCAGCTTAATCACGTCCTGACCGTATGCTTCAAGGCTGAGACTGCATGTGTTACCATTGACTAGAATATTAACTGCATCCTCTATCAGAACGGGGTTATTGCTATTTTGCGGGTCAACCTCTACGCGAACAAACATGAATAGGCTGTCGCCACCACGTATCTCCATACCGCTCATTTGACTCAGATCATTCTCGCCATCCAGATTGATATGGAAGAACGAATTAGTACCGCCACTCATCCATACACGACTAATCTCTACAGCATTTTTGTTGTTGTTATACACCATTACTTGCTTTGTTGAACTGCCTAAAGTGGTGAATACTGTATCAAAACTGAGTTTACTTCGCGAGAAACTAACTTTCAGCCCTGTATCGTATGATAACTGGTCCTCGCGGCAACCTAATAGGCTTAAACTCAGTGTTATAAGCATGAGTGCCGCCATTGCGAAGAAATATGTTTTGCGCGGAGTCATTGGCTATTCGAAGTTAAATGATATAGTTAACATACGTGTCGTCATGCGTTTGATAGACGATGTGTAGAACTGATTATGTTTTGCCAGTTCGGGGCGGTCGCTGACGGGTGTGATTAGGTCAGAAAAGCCAATCTGGTACTTAATCTCAGGGCAAAGTTTGAACCAACGGAGGTACAGGTCCACACCCACGCCTACGCTTACAAAGTAATCCCATGGTTTATTGAGCACTGGTTTATCTCTGTCGCGGCTTACATTATAACTGAATCCACCACCGGCGATAACGTATGGGCGGTAGTTCTTCTCACGTTGAGCAGAGAACTTAAGATATAATGGTACCGTAATAGGAATACTCAGCACATCCACCGTATTACCGAAGTCAGGACTCTTGACCTCCTTGCCTGACTCAGTCTTGTAGGTGATGGTACGCGACGAGAACTCCAGTCCCGGAGTAAAGCGCAGATTGAGGTAACGGCACAAGCGCACGTCAGTGATGAAGCCGACCTGAAATCCCGGCATCAGGTGACTGACACGGGCGTGATAGACCTCTCCGTTGATAATCTCTTCGGAGTCGGTGATTCCGTACGTCATGAAGTTCATGCCAAGTGAAAATCCAAAGTGAACAATCTTGTCGTCCACGTATGGGTTATTCATCTGAGCCTTCGCCCCAAGAGTCGCCAGAATCGTAATCACTATTATCAGGCCTCTTTTCATTTTTGTTCTTCTTCATATTGCCGAAGTTATATGTCAAACTAAGGCTTATCATTCGTCCGTTCCACTGATTATCCTGGAATTGCCAGAAGGTGTCGGAGTAGGATGTATTCTTTCGTGAGCGCGAGTTCAGCAGGTCTCGCACGTTGAGAGCCAATGCCAATTGCCTATTTAGGAAGGTCTTTCTCAGGCTTATATCAATATTATATCTGTGGCTGGACTGACCTTGTGCCTGTACGCGCGGACTACTGTATTGACCTGCTATCTGTGCCATAAAGGTCTTGGTGAACATCAAGCCGATATTGAGCCTTGCTGACCAAACGAAGATATTCTGCACCGGAATAACTACCTCGTCGTACGTGACGCCATTGAGCGTAGGCGTGTAGTAGGCTTTGTCCATGCGGTTGTAGTAGAAGTTGAGCGTCGTAGTCAGGCTGATATGCTCGCCCCAGAATTTATTCTTAGCCACCAGTTCAACACCTGCTTCGTGCCGTGTGCCGAGGTTAACAAATGTATTTCTCATCAAGCCGGTGTTGTCCGTGTACTTGATATTCTGACGTACATGGTCAGCAAAGCGGTAGAATAGTCCTGCACTGATCATGTGTCTGTCCCAGGTCTTCAGGTAGTTGAGTTCCACTGCTGATGAGTACTGTGGCAGCAAAGCCGGATTACCGTATCGAATGTTAGTTGAATCAGAGAAATCCTGACGCGGGTTTATCTGATGTCCGCGCGGACGGTCCACACGACGTGTGTAGTTGGCTTGCAACTCGTGTCCGTTGTCAAAGCTGTAGCTTATATACACTGACGGGAAGAGCTGGAAGTAGGTTGTGTCCATGCTTGCTGTCTCCAGCGTGTTCGCGCTGTTGTAGTAGGTGGACTCCAGGTGACGAACAAACAATTCACCACGCAATCCTACTTGAACCGCCAGTTTATCCCAGAAGCGATTTCCGTATGTTATGTACAGCGCGTGTGTCTGTTCATTATTACGGAAGTCGTTATAGTATGCCTGCAATTGTTCTGCACGACGGTCACCATTCCATGCATCAGCCAATGTGCTTCGCCAGTTGAGGTCGGTCTGCCAACCGGCTTCCAGACGAGAGGCTGCTGTTGGCTTCCATTCATAGTCGGCCTTGAGTTGCACACCGCGGTCGCGGTTCTTGCTATCCTGCTCCTGAACGCTCTCACTGGTTACAGCATTGGTGGCAATATCATAGTCACGTTGGGTATAGAAGTTGGTTCCATTCCACTGGAAGTCAGCGTACTGCGCACTCATCGACAAGCTATGACTTTTAACCGGCTCAAAGCGCCAGTCTATCATCACGTTCCCGCCCGGGTGACTACCGCGAGAGTCCTCATCACGGTCATATGAGCGTATCAGCGTCTGCTCGTTCCTGTCATCCTGAGGATCATAGTATTTGGTCACGTCGTATAGTTCGTAATGAACAGGGTTGCTGCCTTTATTGGAGAAGAATCCTTTGGTCTTGTCGTTATTGCTCTCAACGATACCGAATCCGCTAATGCCTATCGTTGAACGCTCTGTGATGCGGAAATCCAATCCACCACGCAGGAATAGTCCTCCTCCGTGATTCTGACGACGACCATCTTTCTTTAGTCGGGTAGTGTCTGTTGCCATGAAGTTATAGCGGTCGTTGATGGTGTAGCCGTTCGACATGTGATAATGGTATCCGGCGTTGAAGTATCCGTCCACGATGCCCTTCGAGAAGTTAAAGTTAAGTCCCAGTTCTCCTCCGGGAGGCGTTGTCCACGGCTTAGCCAGGCTGTAGTTGATACGTCCTGTCACGCTGCCGTAGTATCCGGCTTGACGGTCTTTCTTCATCACCAGGTTGATGATTCCGGCTGTTCCTTCGGGTGAGTACTTGGCGCTGGGGTTGGTGATGACCTCTATCTCCTTGATACTGCCTGCCGGCATCTGCTGTAATATTTGAGCGCGGTTCTCTGCCGTCAATCCTGCAGGCTTACCGTTTATCCAAATCTCCACGGCATCACTGTTGCGCAGACTGATATTGCCTTCAACGTCCACCTCTACGGATGGTATGTTCTCCAGCACATCGCTGATACTACCTCCGGCAGCGGCTATCGATTGGTCAACCGAGAATACTTTCTTATCCAGTTCAAAACGCACCTGACTGCCCTGTGCCACAACTTCTACTTCCTGCAGGTCTTGGGTGTTCTCCTTGAGCGTAATACGTCCCAGGTCAACCTGCTTACCGTTTACGACAACGTTGATTTCGCGAGTGTTATACCCCATAAAGGATATTACGGCCTTGTAGTTGCCGTCGGGGATATTCGTCAGGAAGAACTCACCGTCTATATCTGTCGTGGCTCCGTTTACAGGTACGGTCTCACCGGCACGCAGTAACGCTACGTTGGCAAACTCAATTGCCTGACGCGTAGCACTGTCTGCCACCTTACCGGTGATTGTCTGCTGTGCCATAGCACTTATCGCAGGCAGTAACAACACGATTATATAGAATAACCTCTTCATCTCAATTTAACGTTATCAATAAGCCACTGTGTGGCTAATTTATAACCTTCCGTGCCTTGTCCCATAACAGTGCATGCACATACATCTGTCAGTAGACTCTTTTGGCGGAATGGTTCACGTTTGCTTATATCGCTTATATGCAACTCTACAACTTTTATGCCACGCTCCATACAGAACTCCACGGCATCGCGTATAGCCACTGAGGTGTGGGTGTATCCACCGGCATTTAGAACTATGCCGTCAATCTTGTCTTCAGCAAGAGCCAGTGCCTGCAATTCATCTATGATTGCACCTTCGTGGTTTGATTGAAAGTAACGAAAACGAACCTCCGGCCACTGCTTCTGCAGCGACAGCATCACTTGCTCCATGGACACGCGTCCATATATCTCAGGTGAGCGCTTTCCCACCAGATTCAAGTTAGGTCCGTTTACAATTTCTATTCTCATATCCTACAGCGGCTTTGCCGCGGTCTTACAGCGCAGCGGTCTAATAACGGGCTCCGTTAACAGCCAACAGGAACTCGTCGTTATCTGCTGTGCGTTCCATATATGTCTTCAATCGTTCCATAGCCTCGCTACCGCTCATGTCGCTCAGTTGCTTACGAATCATCCACATGCGACTCAGTACCTCCGGCGGCAACAGCAGGTCGTCACGACGGGTGCTGGACGCAGGAATATCCACTGCCGGGAAGATACGTTTATTGCTGAGCTTGCGGTCGAGCTGAAGCTCCATATTACCTGTTCCCTTGAACTCCTCAAAGATCAGGTCGTCCATCTTGCTTCCGGTCTCTGTGAGGGCCGTTGCTATGATGGTCAAGCTACCGCCGTTCTCTATATTACGTGCCGCACCAAAGAAACGTTTGGGTTTATGTAGTGCCTGTGCTTCCACACCACCTGACAGCACCTTACCGCTTGACGGGGCTACGGTGTTGTAGGCACGAGCCAAACGGGTGATGGAGTCGAGTAGGATAACTACGTCATGACCACTCTCTACCAATCGTTTAGCTTTCTCGTGTACTATGTTAGCCACCTTAACGTGGTTCTCTGCCGGCTCGTCAAAGGTGCTGGCGATGACCTCAGCCTTGACGCTGCGAGCCATGTCAGTAACCTCCTCAGGACGCTCGTCGATGAGCAGAACTATCATGTAAACCTCAGGGTGATTAGCCGCAATAGCGTTGGCTATCTCTTTGAGCAGCACGGTCTTACCGGTTTTCGGTTGCGCTACTATCAATCCGCGTTGACCCTTACCGATAGGTGCAAACAGGTCTATTATACGTACGCTGAGCGGGTCGCTCTTATCGCCCTTGCACAGTTTGAATTTCTCGTCAGGGAAGAGTGGGGTCAGGTTCTCAAAGGCGGTACGCTGTTTAGCCAGTTCAGGAGCCAATCCGTTGATGCGGATAACCTTATCCATCGGGAAGAACTTATCTGTCTGACCGTTGACGCGTATCGTGCATTCTACGGTATCACCCGGCTTAAGTCCGTATTGACGAATCTGTTGTTGACTGACGTAAACATCATCCGGTGAACTCAAGTAGTTATAGTCTGCCGAGCGCAGAAATCCGTATCCGTCGGGAGCGCACTCCAGCGTACCTACTGCCGTCACGTTCTCACCCAAATCCAAACTCTCTGGCTCTTCACTCTTCACCTTTACCGGTGTGCTCGCAGGCACTTCTTCACTCTTCACCTTTACCGGTGTGCTCGCAAGCACTTCTTCGCTATTCACCGGAACCTCCGGCTCCTTCACTTTCTTCGGGCGTCCACGTTTCTTCTTCTGCGGCACTACCGGCTCTTCTTCACTCTTCACCTTTACCGGTGTGCTCGCAAGCACTTCTTCACTCTTCACCTTTACCGGTGTGCTCGCAAGCACTTCTTCACTCTTCACCTTTACCGGTGTGCTCGCAAGCACCTCTTCACTACTACCCAGTTTCCCCATCACTGCCTGAACGGTCTTATTGGGTTTGTGAACGTTCTCATGCAGATGAGCTTGCATAGCGTTGAGTTGGTCTTTCTCGTTACCGACGGTTTTAACTACGCGTTCAGCGCGGTCGGTGTGGAGGGTAACTTTCTCTGCAGTGCGTTTAACTCTTACTCGTTCTCTTTTCTCTGTCTTAGCAGCCTCTTTGGCTTCTACTTGCGCAGCACGTTGGTCGGCTTGTGCATCTATGATAGCATAAGCCAGCATCTTTGGTGTCTGTGTCTTACGTACTTTAAGCCCTAATTCTTTGGCTACTGTCTGTAATTCTTCGAGCGACATACGCTCGAGTCTCTTCATGTCGTATATCATAATTTAGTCTTGTATTTACGGAGATTGTGACAGGGGATTCCCCAAATCGAGTGCAAAGGTACAACAAAAAAATCAATTGTGCAAGATTTTTAGCAAAAAAAGTAGTCTAAGCTTGCTTAAGCGTTCTTTGATTTGCTAAAAAGATTGTCAGTTGCAGGATTCTGCGACTGTAGCTTCGGCGGGAACCCGCTTGCGGGAGGGCCGAAAGTAGTGCAAATATTTTATCTTACTTCCGCGAGCGGAACCAGTACGAAATCTCGTTCGTTCATAAGCGGGTGGGGCAGAGTTAAGGTCTTGGATTTCATATGTACCATTTGCCCCTTATTATCATAATATTCCACAAGGTCAATATCTATCGGCCTATCCTCATATCGGTCTGTGGTCTTGGCTGTTCTGCCAAGGTCACGTTCTATCTGTTGCGTGGCAGCCAAAACCTCCAGCGGAGTCAGACTCGTCTCAACCGCCAGGCAGATATTGCAGAAATCATTCTCAGAACTGAATCCCCAGGGCTTGGAATAAAAGAAAGCGGAGCGCCTCAAGGGCGTTCCAACTTTCTCGCTTATCATATCCACTGCTTTTAGCAGTGTTGATTCTCTATTGCCCAGATTGGACCCCAAATTCAGATAAACAAGCATGTGCAGTGTTTACGGCTGGTTTATACGTTATTGACGAATTCTTGACTTCAGTCTTTAGTATATGGAAGTGTTGGTCCAGCGTATCCATCAGGAAAACCAGTACCAGCACTACCACTGCCCACTTGGCGCAACCAAACACTGCTCCCAGCAATCGGTTAGCCCAGCCCAGGTGAATAGCCTTCAGTAGACGTGACAGCAGTTTACCTACTATATTGCATACAACAATTATTGCCAGAAACAGCAATACGTATGCCACAACATCACAGACAGCCTCCGGCCACGTGAACTGCGTCATGCACCAGTGTGAGAATTGGTGTCCCCACAGACGTGCTCCCACAACACCAAGCACAACGGCCAAAATGGCTATCAGTTCGGTAACCAATCCCTTCATTAGGCCTCGGACTATGCCGAAGCCTAATGCAAGGAATATGAGAGCGTCTATCCAGTTCATCGTTTACTTAACCAAATAATTGGTCTTTGAGAACTCTTTCTGTTGCCACTTGATAGGATTACCGCTTTCGTCGTTTTGAACAACGCCGTTATCATCCGTCTCGAACATGTTGTAGTCATCAATACCGCAAGGAGTGATTGCCCAGTCGGCCGGCTCTGCGTCGTAACGAGCGTTGTCCTTATAGTATCCGATGACACCTTGGATAGTACCACGAACACGTTTGTAGTGGAAGGTGTGCTTGATGTAAGTAACACCACTCTCTGTTACCGTAGCCGTGTCAATCGTTGACGGCAGGTAGAAGTGAGAGTACTTAGCATACTCAGATGTCGATATCTTGATGGTATCCTTTTTGGTATTGCCCAGGTCTGCAGTTACAAAACGTGACTGCGGGTTACCTACGTTACCTGTGGTCGGACCAAAGACGTTCGCCTCGCCTGAAAGCTCAGGATTACCGATAGAGTCGTTGCTGTTAACAGGACTCCACTCACCGCAAGGCACTTTCTGTACGCTTGAGTTGGTGCACTCACCTGTGAAGTAAACATCTTTAATACGTACCAGGTGGCCGTCCAGTTCACGAACCTTAACCAGGTCAATCTTGCCGCTCGCATCTGCATACTTACGCAGGTACTTGCTACGTAGTTCGTCCATGGTCATCACCTCGTAGTAGAGTTTGTTCTTGTTCGGACGACCCAGCAGCTTCACAGCGTTAGCAAAGCGTGATGACGGAATACGTCCCGGTGCCCAGCCAACTTTCTCTGCTGCCTTGTCGGCGTAGATGTTGTTGTTGTACGTCGGTACGCACAATTGCGGTTGGTTTGCATATCGGCCGATTGATAGGCCGTTGCAACGAATCAATATCTCTTGACCTTGGTGATATAGTCCGTTTACAGAACTCATGTCCACGCTGATACGCAGAGCCTGTTGCTTACCATCTACTATCTGCTGAATAACAAGCGACTTATAGTAGTTTCCTCCGTAATCGTCCGTAACAATACGTCCGCGGATGTAAATACCGATAGTATCTTCAGGGATATTATTGATTGCGAACAACCATACATCCGAACCGTCTGCATGGCCACGGGTACGATAGCCGGCACCGTCAAGGTCGTAATCGCCCTTTTCGTTCTTGCAGAATTCATCTACAAGCCCGTTCAGAGTAAATAACTTTCCGTCTGCAGTCAGCTTTGCCACTGTGGCATCGTCGGCGTTATTAAATATTGTTGACTCCTCGATCTTCCTTGCTTCGCAAGAGGTCATGGCAATCACTGCCACGATAATAACTGTTCCTAATGAGAGGATTGATTTGATTTGCTTTGTCATAGTTGTGTCCTCCTAAATTAGAATTTATAAGTTACAGTCAGATAGAAATTCGTTCCCCATGCATAGTAGTACTTTGCCGGGAACTTCCAAGCGTTCGCCGTAATAACTGAGTTGTTATTATCGGGTTGTTTCTGTCTTGTAGCACGTGGCAGACGAGCCTGCTGATAACCACCGGTCTTGAAGTGAGTGTTGTTGGTTATGTTCGTGATTGACAGGTTAATCGACAGCGACTGACGATTCGGCAGGTAAATCAGTTTACCTACGCTAACGTCAAGCAGGAATCGGTTCAGCGGGTTGGTTGCGGTTAGGCTCTCCTGACGGCTCATAAGGTTGTACGGGTACTTCAGTTCAGGTACGCCGTTCTTATCGAGCACGGCATTGGTCGGATAGCCTCCGTCTGCTGCCTCAATAGCCGGACCACCGTCTGTCGTCTTGATGGCATTGGCATATTGGTCGCCATACCAGCCGTCCAACTTGCTGCCGTCAGCACGTACGCCGGTGAACAGACTCTTGTAACGACGAGCAGGAGCGGCGTTCATGAAGTTCCAGTCATAATAGCTCAGCGTAATGTCTGCAAACCACATCTTCGGGTGGAAGAACGACAACTTCAACGATGTAGCCACCTGCGGACCGGTTGCTACGCGCATACCCTTCAGCAGGATAGAGTCGCGTGTCTCATATACATTATAGTATTGATTGGTCTTGAGGTCCAGCTTCTCGCCCATGGCCATACCGTTTTCAGCGGAGGTTACGCTGAAGGCATTGCTCGTGTAGCGGTAGTCGCCTACGTTTACTACACCCGTCAAGGTGAAGTATGTGCCCAGTTTAACAGATGCTGCTGCCTCAATACCCATGTGACGACGGTTGATACCTGTGATTGCTTGGTTCACAAACGTACGAATCTCGTCATCATAGTATCCGTTCAGCTCCGTACCATCCCAGAATTGTGTGAAGAATCCTGTGATACGACCACGAATGATCGGGTAGTTGAAGCTATAAGTAAGGTCTGCACCTACCATCTTCTGCGATGCTGCATAGAAGTCCTTGAGGTTCTTAGCGTTATCGTGGGTGTAGATGTTATCTACTACGCGGTCGTGAACACGTTGTGACAGGTAGGCATCACGTGCCAACGGAGCCTGAGTCTGTGCCAGTGCGTTAACAATCAAGTGGTTACGACCGTTAATCTTGTACGTAACACCTGCCTTGAACGATGGGTCAAAGAAGTCGTGCTCCTTACCGTAGTAACGTTGACCTTTCTTGAGTGTACCGTTCTTAGCCTTGGCAAGGATCTCCTTGTAGTCCGAACCGAAGTACAGACTTGCATCTGCATCAGGAATCTGGCTCAGATACCATGCACGTCCGTTCACCATGTCGGTGCTACGTTGCATCGAGGAGAACGTTCCTTGAATAGCGTAGTACAGGTCTACCTCGTTGAAGCGCCATTCGTTCTGGAACCAGAACTTAAGGTTACCCATGTTCATACGGTAGTCATAGCCGAAGCGATCACCTTCCTTAACCTTGCGGTCCGGGTCTGCCAGGTCGTTCTGCATAACCTTACCAATCTCATCCTGGGTCATGCCGATGTTCACTGCCAAGTCCTTGATATCACGCTCAGCAAAGGCATCTACATCTATCCATTGAATACCACCCAACAGGTCGTCAATTGTCTTATAATGAATGCCTTCCGAGAACTTAGCCTCCAAGCCGGCAGTCATCTTAAGATGGTCAAACTTCGTGTTCGTGTAGCCTACGGTTGCTGCTACTTCCTGCAGGTCGTTATGACGACGCTCCAAAATGTAACGGGCTGAACCTTCCGGGTACAGGTAGTTGTTCGTGTAGTTGGCTGCATACAGGTTATCCCAGTTGATCTGTGTAACCTTGTTGTCACGGTCTTTCCATGCCTTTACCAGGGCGTTGTACGATCTTGCGTCAACGGTCGGACCAATGATGTTGCCGTCGTCACCTACAGTTCCATTACCCAGTGGACGGTGGTTCAGGTTGTTACCAATGAATAGGCCCCAGGGATAGTGACTGCCGTCTGCATCGTCGCCATACATGTTGTACAGTTGCTCTGACTCAGCATTGGCAATCTGATTATCCCACATTGCCGACGGCAGATTACGATAGTAGTCCGGACGTGGGTCGGGAGCGTTGTAGAACGTAAGAGCTGAGTTCGAATACATCGAGTAGTGATAACCCAGAGCAAACTTCATCTGGTTCTCGTCGTTAATCTTCAAGTCGAAGTTTGCTACAATCGTCGGGTCGTACGACTTAACGATACGTGAGTTACGTACGCGGCCGTTCTGGTAACCCCAGTAAGGATTGTAGTAGATGTTGTCCGTCAGGTCATATACTTCCTGAGTAACAGCAGCATTCTGAGCACGCTCCGTCGGAGCACCAAAGGTCGTGATGTTCAGCCTGTTACCGTTGTCCCAAATCTTCTCGGCAGAGAAGAAGTAACCCAGCGAATAGTACTTGATTCCTTCACCGATGATTCCCTTCTGATCAATGTACGGAGAGAATCGATATGCCAATTGACCGATGAACGACCAACCGCTACGAAGCGGACCGCTGGCATAGCTCGCACGAACGGCTGCCTTGTAGTTACGGTTGGTGCCGGCCAAGCTGATCTTCCAACCCTGAGCAAAGCGAGACGCGTTCATCAGGTAGTTCGTGCTCGTGCCAAGACCACCAAAGGTAAAGTTCGTTGCTCCAATCGGATTAACTACCTCACGGTTCCTGCTCGCGTCATTCAAACCACCCATACTCGAGAAGTTGAAGTTGCCACGCTCTGCCGTGTTGAAGTTAACACCGTTGACATAAACGGTCTCATACCTGTTCTCGTAACCACGGTTGCGATAGCGCGCTGATGACCAGGCAAACGAGATTGTCGAGTTGAAGACGTCCGTGCTGGCCGAAGCTGACGAAGCCTGCTGTTGGCTACGACCTTCATCATCCGTCAACTCATTCTCATTCAGCGACAACAAGATTTCTTCATTTACATCCGTTGCTACGTTCTGATGCATCGAGATGTCGCCAAGCTCTGTCGTCTCACCGGCATGAATCTGAACCAACTCAATCGCCTCAATGAAACCATCTGCCTCAACAATCAGCTCATCATCACCACCTTCAAGGTACATGAATGAGAACTCTCCGTTGAGATTGGAGATAGTTGAGATGTCCTGATTGACCAATGTGATTGTCGCATTCGGTACCGCCTTGTCGCTACCTTCAATCACCAATCGACCGGTCAACTTTGTCGGACCTGCATTCTCCTGTGCCATAACACCTAAGGTTATTAACAAGGAGAAGAGAACGAAAAGTGTTTTTCTCATGATGTTTTGTTTTTTTGGTTATTAATAGGGTTAATTATTTTTCTCTAACTTAAAAATCTGCACTCTTCGGCGTGCGAGGGAACGGTATCACGTCACGGATATTCTGCATGCCCGTAACGAATAGCATCAGGCGCTCAAAGCCCAGACCAAAGCCCGCATGCGGAGCACTACCGAAACGCCTTGTGTCCAAGTACCACCACATGTCCTTCATCGGTATATGCCTGCGCTCTATCTCGGCATTCAGCTTGTCCAGACTCTCCTCACGGACGCTGCCACCGATAATCTCACCTATCTGCGGGAATAGTACATCCGTACCCTGAACCGTCTTGCCGTCATCGTTTATCTTCATGTAGAAGGCCTTGATCTCCTTAGGATAATCGGTCATTATCACCGGCCTCTTAAAGTGCTCTTCCACCAGGTAACGCTCATGCTCCGACGCCAGGTCATCACCCCACGCACAAGGGAACTCAAATTTCTTGCCGTTCTTAATGGCCTCCTGCAGTATCTCTACGCCCTCAGTGTAACTCAACCGCACAAACTCCGTGTCTATAACCGACTTCAGACGATCAATCAATCCCCTATCTACAAACTGATTCAAAAACTCCAAATCATCCATGCAGTGCTCCAAGGCCCAGCGTACACAGTACTTGATAAAGTCCTCCTCCAGGTCCATCAACTCGTCCTTCTGTATAAACGCTACCTCAGGCTCTATCATCCAGAACTCGGCCAGGTGACGTGGCGTATTGCTGTTCTCAGCCCTGAACGTCGGACCAAATGTGTATATCTTACCCAACGCCATCGCTCCCAATTCACCTTCCAACTGACCACTAACCGTCAACGCGGCCATCTTGCCGAAGAAATCATCGCTGTAGTCTATCTGACCACTCTCATCCTTCTTCAGGTTATATAGGTTCTTCGTCGTCACCTGAAACATCTGACCCGCACCCTCACAGTCACTCGCCGTAATCAGCGGAGTGTGGAAGTAGAAGTATCCATGCTCGTGGAAATAACTGTGGATTGCCATCGCCATATTATGACGTATGCGGAATACAGCACCAAACGTGTTTGTCCTCGGACGCAAATGGGCTATCGTACGCAAAAACTCCATACTTAGTCCCTTCTTCTGAAGCGGGTACTTCTCCGGATCTGCCGTGCCATACACCTCTAATTCCGTCAACTGTATCTCTACTGCCTGACCCGCACCCTGACTCTCCACAAGTATGCCCGTTGCGGATATGCACGCGCCCGTAGTAACTGGCTTCAACAACTCCTCCGGAAACGTCTCCAAATCTACCACTATCTGGATGTTCTTTATCGTCGAACCATCGTTCAATGCTATAAAACTTATAGACTTATTA
>JAGCSQ010000061.1 GCA_017964045.1 Paludibacteraceae bacterium | reverse complement strand
GGCAAGAAAGCTTATAACCTTGTTGGAGCTGAACTCTAACAAGGTTGACCGCCTGCGGCTGTAGGACCACTACGTTGTAGGACCGTCACAAAGTGACTGTAAGACTGCTTCGCTGTAGGACCGGCCGAGGGCCTGTAGGATTACAGATTAAAGAGATACTCTAAGGCTTCACGGATTTGTGAAGGTGTGGCGACCTGGTTGATGACCGGGTCGCCTGCTTTACGTAGCAGGGTGAAGTTGATGGCATCGGCCGAAGTGTTCTTCTTGTCGGAACGCATGAGCTCGATAAGCCGGTCGTAGTCGCGACAAGAGCAGGTAGGCTTGCCATAGACGTCGATGAGAATGCGGCTGAGCTGACGCAACAGATTGTCGTCGAAGTCAGGCAGCAGCAGTCGGCTGAGGTATAGTTCGGCAACCAGGCCGTATAATACTGCATAACCATGCAGTAGACCGCTGGCGCTGTAGGACCGCTTCCTATCACCCCACTTCAGTGAACCTTGTGGGGACCCCGAATCTGTAAGACCGGCTTCGCCTAAAAGAATATTTAACGCTTCGAGGGCGTGACCGATGGTGTGGCCGAGGTTGAGGGCTTTGCGGAGACCTGTCTCGGTCGGGTCGGCGGCGACAATGCGTTGCTTGATAGATACTGCACGGCTAATGAGCTGCCTTATAACTCCTGTCGGAAGGGCAGAAAAATCGTTGCTTGAAACGTAATCCTCTAAAAAAGAGATGGCTTGGGAGAGGAAGTCGTTGGAGTCGAGCAGGGCCGTCTTGAGCAGTTCGGCATAGCCGGAAAGGAAAGTGCGAGTGTCGAGAGTGGTGAGGAAGTCGGGATCGATGATGGTTGCTACCGGCTGACGGAAGACACCGATTTGGTTCTTGAGTCCGCCGTAGTTGACACCCGTTTTTCCACCATGAGCAGCATCAACCATAGCCAGCAGAGTGGTGGGGATATTGACATAGTCAATACCTCGCTTGTAAGTGGCAGCAGCAAAACCTCCGAGGTCGGTGATGACACCGCCTCCGATATTGATAAGCAGTGCATGGCGTGTGGCATGGTGCTCGAGCAGAAAATCCCAAATGGTCTGGACCGTCTGCAGAGTCTTATTCGCTTCCACTGCGCTTACACTCAGATTAGGGTACTCTAAGGGTAATCCTTCGTTTATCCTTCGTTTATCCTTCGTATATCCTTCGTATAAGGATGCACTGAGATTGCTATCGAGAAGTACGAAAATCTGGTCGCAAGGATATTTTGCAATTATGTCCGAAAGTTGTGAATTTTGCTGCATAATTTGATATTTTATCAAAAATTTTTGCAAAGGTACAAAATTTTTTGTAATTTTGCACGCTAAATGTGTTTTTTTATGAAAAAAATGTATGTTTTGATGGCGTTAGTAGCCATGAGTGTGCTGAGTGTGAGGGCAGAGGTTAAGTACCTGACGACGGCAGAGTTTAAGGAGAAAATAGTTGACTATCAGAAGGATAGTGTATGGACATACAAGGGCAACAAGCCTGTTGTGATAGATTTCTATACCACATGGTGCGGTCCGTGCAAGCGTTTGGCTCCGATAATGGAGGAACTAAGCGAGAAGTACAAGGGTAAGATTGAGTTCTACAAGGTGGACACAGAGCGCGAGCGCGAGCTAGCGTATGTATTCAATATAAGCAGTATTCCTCAGGTGCTGTATGTGCCGACGAAGGGTAAACCGCAGTTGACGAAGGGATTGTATCCGAAGGAAGAAATAGAGAAGATAATCGACGCTTTTCTTCTAAAGAAGAAATAGGTCGATTGACCGCTTCGCTGTAGGACCGCTTCGCTGTAGGACCACTACGTTGTAGGACCGCTGCCGCTGTAGGACCACTACGTTGTAGGACCGCTTCGCTGTAGGACCGCTGACGCTGTAAGATATATGCACGTTGAGTTAACGCTACTGATATTATCGCTTCTGTTTTTTGCCAGTATATTTACTGACAAGATAGGTTATCGTTTTGGTATACCTGCGTTGTTGCTATTCCTGGCCGTGGGAATGATATTCGGTCCGGAAGGACTGGGCATGCTGCTCGGCAGTGATGCCAACGCCTTGCCTGCGGCAGTGAACATAGACACGGCTCAGGCGATAGGAACGATAGCGCTGTGCATTATACTATTCTCGGGTGGACTGGACACCAAGATAAGCGATATTCAGCCGGTGCTGGGTCCCGGTATTACGCTTGCAACGTTAGGAGTACTGCTGACGGCCGTGATCACGGGCGTGGTGACGTACTTCATCTTCGACCATATGTACGCCAAGTCGGATGTGGGCATCTGGGCCGCGCTGCTGATAGCAAGCACTATGTCGAGTACGGATAGCGCGAGTGTGTTCTCGATGCTAAGGACGAACGGCCTGAGGCTGAAGCATAATCTGCGTCCGCTGCTGGAGCTGGAATCGGGAGCCAACGACCCGATGGCGTATATACTGACGATAACGCTGATAGGCGTGCTGGTCGGTACAGGCGAGATGAGTGCGGCAGGAATAATCAGGTCGGTGGTGATACAGCTGGTGATGGGCTGCGTGATAGGATTCGGATTCGGTAAAGGCATAGTGGAGCTGATGAAGAGGGTGAGGTTCAACAACGAGAGCCTGTACCCGATAATGGTGCTGACAGCATGTATATTCATCTTTGCCGTGACGTACTTTCTGGCAGGTAATCCGTACCTGGCAGTGTATATAGGCGGACTGATAATAGGCAATAATAAGTTCACCAAGAAACGTCATACGAAGAACTTCTTTGAGGGCTTGACATGGCTGAGTCAGTTGGTGATGTTCCTGGTGCTGGGACTGCTGGTTAAGCCTCATGAGTTGATGTCGCTGGAGGTATGGTTGCCATGTCTGATAATAAGCATTGTGATGATATTGTTCTCGCGTCCGCTGAGCGTGCTGCTGTGTATGTTACCGTTCAAGAAGACGTTCCACCAGCGGGATAGGCTGCTACTGTCGTGGGTAGGACTGAAGGGAGCCGTGCCGATAATATTTGCCATCATGTGCGTGGCCAATGAGGTGCCGAATGCTAACCTGCTATTCAACGTGGTGTTCCTGTGTACGATAGTAAGTCTGCTGATTCAGGGAACGACGCTGGGTGCTGTGGCCAAGAAGCTCAATCTGGCGTTGCCGGTGGATGAGGACGAGAAATTACAGTATTTTGATATCGACCTGCCGGAGGACATCGAGTCGTCAGCGTTTGAGAGAGTGGTGACGGAGGAAGTGCTGGAGAAAGGCAAGCGGCTGATGGACCAGGATATACCCAAGCATACGCTGGTGATAATGGTTCGCCGGGGTGAGAACTTCTTTGTGCCGCGAGGCGATACAGAGTTGCAGCCGGGAGATAAGCTGCTGATAATAAGTGATACCAACGCCGAGAAGGTGGTTCAGGAGATAGAGGATGAAGAGGAGCATATATTGGCTCACTGGGGATTGCAGATGCTGCATCATACGAGTGAGTTTGCGAGGGCTAAAGTCAGGAAACTGATTGAAAAGCAACGCGCAAGGCGGAAGAAGCGTTCTTCTGCCCCAAAGGACTAGTCCGGTATATACCCCTCGGAAACTGCCCGTCCCATCGGGCACCCTCCCGTCCCGTACCCCCATGTACGGGTAGCACTGTTTCTACGGGGTACATACCAACTCCTGACGGAGGGGCAGAAGAACGAATGTAATAATAAAAAAAGAATATGAAAACAGTTTTTTTGACGGGTGCGACGGGCACCATGGGATATGCGGGAATGATGGAGATACTGCGTTATCCTGAGAACTACAAGTTGAAGATATTAGCTCGTCCGAGCAAGAAGAACAAAGAGTTGTTGGCTCCGCTGCAGGCGTCGTACAAAGCTTTGGAGGTTGTGTGGGGCGATCTGACGAGATATGAAGATGTGCTGAAGGGCGTGACCGGCAGCGATATAGTGCTGCATGTGGGCGGTATGGTTTCTCCGCAAGCCGACTATCGTCCTGAAGCCACCAGGAAGACCAATATAGCTGCGGCAGAGTACGTGAGAGATGCCGTATTGGCTCAGCCGGAAGACAAGCAACCACGGGTGGTGTATGTGGGTTCGGTAGCTCAGATGGGCGACAGGCGTGAGCCGCTTCACTGGGGCCGTGCCGGAGATCCGATATGCGTGAGCGCTTATGACCACTACGGAATCACCAAAGCTTGGGCAGAGCGAGTGATAACAGGTTCACCGATAAAGAAGTGGGTGAGCTTGCGTCAGTCGGGTATCCTGTATCCTGCCATACTGAAGAACTACGACCCGATTATGTTCCACGTGCCTATACGTGGCGTGCTGGAGTGGGCTACGGTTGAAGATAGCGGCCGCTTGCTGGAGCGCGTATGCCGCGATGAGGTGCCGGAGGAGTTCTGGAAGAGATATTATAATATAGGTTCGGGTAAGGAGTACAGAATCAGCAACTATGAGTTTGAGTGCCTGCTGCTGGATGCAATAGGTTGTCCGAAGCCGGAACAGATATTTGAGGCAAAGTGGTTCACGACGCGTAACTTCCACGGCATGTGGTATCTGGATGGCGATGAGCTGGAGAAATACCTGCACTTCAGAGCTAATGTGCCTATCAAAGAGTACTTCCGTCAGTTAGCCAAGGCAGACAGCGTGCCTGCGGGTATTAAGTTTGCCGGCAAGACCAAGGTGGCCAAGCTGGTGCCGCATATCGTCAAGATAGCCATGTACGCTATGGCTATGAGCAAAGAACATGGTACGCAGTGGTGGATCAAACAAGTTGAAAGTGGAAAGTTGAAAGTTGAAAGAGAAAGAGCTGCTAAGCGCGTCGCTGCTTACTACGGCAGCCTGGAGGCATATAAGCAGATACCCGATTGGAAGCATATGGACCTGAGTCATAACAGCGAGACACCGGTGCTGCTGAATCATGGATATGACGAAAGCAAGCCTATGGAGGAGTTCACGCTGGCAGATATGAAGAAGGCTGCTGAGTTCAGAGGCGGTAAGTGCCTGAGCAAGAAGATGACTAAAGGCGACTGGGATACTCCGCTGGAGTGGGAGTGCGCTGAGGGACATAAGTTCAGCGCAAGTCCGCGATTGATACTGCTTGGCGGACACTGGTGCCCGGAGTGCTTCCCCTGGCCGTACAAGAGTCAGAAGGACGCCCGTCCGTGGCAGTGGGATAGAGAGGCAAAGCGCAATCCGTTCTTTGCACAACTATGGAAGCCGCTGCATGACGAGAGCGAGGATAATGTATATGGTCCTGAGGTGTTTGAAGGCTGGGAAAAGTGATGGGGTTTGATGAGTTAGCATTATCGGACGGGGTGTTGGATGCACTATGGGACATGCACTTTGATGAGTGCACGCCTGTGCAGGAGAAGACGATACCAGTAATCTTAGAAGGAAAGGATGTAATATCCTGTGCTCAGACGGGTACGGGTAAGACGGCAGCGTATATACTGCCGCTACTGACGAACCTTGAGTACGATGATCATGATCCGGAGAAGCTGAATGCCATCATAATGGCTCCGACGCGTGAACTGGCTCAGCAGATAGACCAGCAGATGGAGGGATTCGGTTATTATGTGCCCTTCTCGGCAGTGCCGGTATATGGCGGTAATGATAGTGGAGCATGGGGCACGCAGACAACAGGACTGACCAAAGGAGCTGATATAGTAATAGCTACACCGGGACGACTGCTGTCGCTGATGAATATATATGATTTGGACTTCTCAGGTGTCAAGTATTTTATACTTGACGAGGCAGACAGGATGCTGGATATGGGATTCTATGACGACATAATGACCATCTACAAACGTCTGCCGAAGGATTGCCAGAAAATAATGTTCTCGGCAACCATGCCTGTTGATATCCGCAAGATGGCTAAGGCTATCATGAATAATCCTGTGGAGGTTCAGATAGCAGTGTCTCGTCCGCCGGAGACGATACGCCAGATGGCAGTGGAGCTTTATGAGGGTCAGAAGGTTAAGATGGTGGAGAAGTTGCTGGAAGGCAGGGAGCTGAAGAAGGTGATATTGTTTGCCGGCAAGAAGCAGAGAGTTAAGGACCTGACGCGTTCGCTGAGGATGAAGGGCTTGGATGCCAGGGCGATGCATAGCGACCTGGAGCAGAAAGAGCGTGAGGAAGTGATGCTTGATTTCAGGAACGGCAAGGTGGATATACTCGTTGCCACGGACATAGTAGCCAGGGGAATAGATGTGGATGACATACCGTTGGTGATTAACTTTGACGTGCCCCGTGATGCAGAGGACTATGTGCATAGGATAGGTCGTACAGCCCGTGCTGAGAATAGCGGAGAGGCAGTGACACTGGTTAGTGTGGAAGACAGGCGTTTCTTCCAGAAGATAGAGCGATTCCTTAAAAAGAAGATAGAGCGTTTGCCCTTACCGGCAGAATTGGGTGAAGCCCCTGAGCCGATTAAAGATGACGTATGCGCCACTCGTTCGGGTAAAGGTTGTTCAGGCGGTTCCCGACGTTTTTGGCGAAACCGAGGGGGACATCGTCGTAAGTGAGCAGAATGCTTCCGAGCGGCAGGTTCTCCAGGGTGAGAGCTTCGGTACGCAGGTAAGCCAGCGCCTGTTCGCGCGTAAGAGCCACCTGTGGAAAAGCATCGCGCTTGAGGTCCTTAGCCATACTGAGGCTGTGCTGCGGAGCCATGAACTTACCACGCTCTTCGCCGATGCCAAAGCCTGTTGAAATACAGGTAAGGAAGGTGGAGAGGTAGTCAATCAGTTCTTTATATTTCTTAGGATAAGCCGTTATGAAACGGTCGGATTGGCGCAGTGCCCACTCGTCGGGGTGCTGCAACCATGTGCGCACGGTGTTTACGTACTCCTCGTTAGCCTTGACGATACGATGCTTGCCCTCACGCACCTTGAAAGGAGAGAAGGGTTCTTCGTTCTTGCGCAGAGCACAGATGTAGAAACCCTCGCCGCGCGTCTTGTGCGGGTAGAAGTGGTAACCGGCTTGTGTTTCGGTAATACCCCAGTCGGGTTCGTACGGTATGGGCAGAATGTCAGCACCGAGGCATTCGGCAATCCATAGGGCATTGTCCTCGTTTTCCTCAGAGTTGAAAGTGCAAGTTGAGTATATGAGTAGTCCGCCTGGTTTGAGAGCATTCCAAACGTCCATGAGAATAGAGCGTTGGCGCTCAGCGCACATCTTGATATTACGTAGCGACCATTCATCGCGTGCGGCATGGTCCTTGCGGAACATACCCTCGCCTGAGCATGGAGCGTCCACGACGATGCAGTCGAACAGGTTAGCGCATTGTTCACCGAACTCGGCAGGTTTGTTGTGGGTGACGACGGTGTTGCCATTTCCCCATTTCTGTATATTCTCCGAGAGGATGAATACTCGTTGACGATTGACCTCGTTGCTGATAAGCAGTCCTGCAGAGGATAAGTACTGGCTGAGCAGCGTGGACTTACCTCCAGGGGCAGCGCACAGGTCCAGGACGATACTATCCTGTGGCAGGTACTGCTCAATGGCCTGCTGCAAGAACATAGAGCTGGCCTCTTGAACATAATAGCATCCTGCATGGAAGAGCGGGTCAAGGGTGAACTGCGGTCGGCCGGTGAGATAGTAGCCGTCGAGATGCCAAGGCACCTCGTCGGTATCGCAATCGAAAGTGAGCACTTCGAGCTTGTCATTCAGGCGAATAGAGGTCACTGGTTCCGTTTCCAGAGCCTGAAAAAGCAAGTTGGCTTCGCTGCCTAATTGCTGTCGCATACTATCAATAAAATCGACCGGTAGCACTTTTTTTTCAAAATTTCTTGCAAAGGTAATAAAAATTTTGTACCTTTGCAAATTATTTATGGATTTTTTATTAAATTTAAACGAAAGTCAGCGTGCAGCGGTACTTTATAACGATGGTCCGCAGCTTGTAGTAGCCGGTGCAGGGTCGGGTAAGACCCGTGTGCTGACATATAAGATTGCCTACCTTTTGAGTCAGGGAGTGCAGGCTAATCGGATACTGGCCTTGACCTTTACCAACAAGGCCGCGCGTGAGATGAAGGAGAGGATAAACTCGCTGGTGGGTTATGAGAATGCCAAGTACCTGTGGATGGGTACGTTCCATAGTATATGCACCAAGATATTGCGCAAAGAGGCGGATAAGTTGGGGTTCACACGCGATTTCTCCATCTACGACACGACTGATATGAAGTCGGTTGTCAAGGAGATCATCAAGATGCGCGGTCTGGATGACAAGGTGTATAAGCCGAGTACGGTGCTGAGCAAGATATCTGCTGCCAAGAATGCCTTTATGAGCGTTGAGGCTTATGCCATGGATAGCGAGATCAATAAGCAGAACCGCTTTGATCGGATGTATGACATGGCAGAGATATATAAGCTGTATCAACTGCGACTGCGTGCCGCCAATGCCATGGACTTTGACGACCTGCTGGTAAACCTGTGCAAGTTACTTAGGGAAGACGCGTCGGCACTGCATTACTACCAGCAGATGTTTCAGTACGTGCTGGTGGATGAGTATCAGGACACGAACTATGTTCAGTACTTGATTGTCAAGATGCTTTCCGAGCCGGAGAATAAGGTGTGCGTGGTGGGTGATGATGCTCAGTCGATATATTCGTTCCGCGGTGCAGATATACGTAATATACTAACCTTCCAACAGGGATATAGCAATGCCAAGTTGTTTAAGCTTGAGCAGAACTACCGCTCGACTCAGACGATAGTCAAGGCTGCCAACTCGCTCATACATAAGAACGCGCACCAGATATATAAAGAGGTGTACTCGGAGAAGGAAGAAGGCGATAGGTTGCAATTGAAGACATATATGTCGGATAGAGATGAAGGTACCGGTGTGGCTGAGACGATAGTTAAACTCAAGCGTACAGGTGATGTTGGCAGCTATAACGAGATAGCCGTTCTATATAGGACCAATGCCCAGTCGCGTGCTTTTGAGAACGAACTGAGGCGACTCGGAGTGCCGTATCGTATTTATGGTGGAACTTCGTTCTACCAGCGTAAGGAGATCAAGGATGCCATTGCATACTTCCGCATAGCCGTTAACCCGCAGGATAATGAGGCGTTGATGAGGATTATCAACTTCCCGGCTAGAGGTATCGGAGATACAACACTGCGTAAGGTCAGTGAGGCTTCTGTTGCCAGCGATAAGAGTCTGCTGGAGGTAATCAGTGACCCCGCAGGCTGCGGACTGCAGGTCAATGCCGGAACGAGTAAGCGCTTGACTGACTTCGCAACCTTACTGGCATCGTTTGCAGAGAAAACGGATAGTATGGATGCATATCAGTATGCCGATTATGTGCTTAGGACGAGTGGCGTGATGACTGCTGCTGCGGCTCAGGCTGCTGGTAGGCAAGCAGAGGATGTGGACAGGTTTGAGAACCTGCAAGAACTGCTGTCAGGCATACGTGAGTTTGTGGACAGACGCATCAATGAGGGCATTGACTTTACACCGATACAAGATTTCCTTAGTGAGGTGTCGCTGCTGACCGATCAGGATGAGCACGTGGATGACCCGACGGCACGAGTTACGCTTATGACGGTGCATGCTGCTAAGGGACTGGAATTTCCGATAATATTCATTGCCGGACTGGAGGAGCAACTTTTTCCGAGTCAGATGTGCCAGACCGAACGTGAGATAGAGGAGGAACGGCGACTGATGTATGTGGCGATGACCAGAGCCATGAAGCGCTGTTATATCAGTTATGCTCGTCAGCGTTTCCGCAATGGCAGTGTCAACTTCACTAATCCGTCACGTTTTCTGAAGGACATTGACCGCCAGTATATTCAGCAGATGGAGTCGGGCAGTGCGCATACAGAGCGTCCACGCTGGAGCAATATGACGTGGAATGTACGTCAGGTTGTTGCACAGAAACTGGTTAAGGCACCTACGGTTGCCGCACCTGTGGAGAGCTCGTTCGTTAAGGGCGATAAGGTCAGACATCGCGTCTTTGGCGATGGAGTGGTGCTGCAAGTGTATCGCGACAATGACAATGATAAGATAGATATATTATTTGACGGTCAGGGCAAGAAGACCTTGCTGCTGGCTTATGCTAAACTGGAAAAAACAATTTGATTATGAAAATAGGATTTGATAATGCCAAGTACGTTAAGGTTCAGTCGGAGCATATCCGTGAGCGCATAGCTCAGTTTGACAACAAGCTGTATCTGGAGATGGGGGGTAAACTCTTTGATGACTATCATGCCAGTCGCGTACTGCCTGGCTTTCAGCCTGATAGTAAACTGCATATGCTAGCCCAGTTGCGTGATAGCTTAGAGATTATCATCGTCATCTCGGCTCAGGATATTGAGCGCAATAAGGTTCGTCAGGACCTGGGTATCACCTATGATGAGGATGTGTTGCGCTTGCGTAAGGAGTTCATGGAGCGTGACTTCATTGTCAGCAGTGTTGTCATCACTCACTATAATGGTCAGGCTTCGGCTTCGCTGTATCGTGAGCGCTTGGAGCGACTGGGCATCCGCACATACTACCACTATACTATTGAGGGCTATCCTAATAATGTGGCACTGATAGATTCTGACGAGGGCTTTGGCCGTAATGACTATGTGGAGACAAGTCGTCCGCTGGTTGTTGTCACAGCTCCCGGTCCGGGTAGCGGTAAGATGGCAGTGTGCCTGAGCCAGCTGTACAATGAGCAACGCCGTGGTATCAAGGCCGGTTATGCCAAGTTTGAGACCTTCCCCGTGTGGAGTCTGCCACTGCAGCATCCAGTTAATGTGGCATATGAGGCTGCTACGGCCGACCTCAATGATGTTAACATGATTGACCCATACCACCTGGAGGCATATGGCAAAGTGGCTGTTAACTATAATCGTGATATAGAGATCTTTCCTGTGCTGAATGCCCTGTTTGAGGGTATATATGGCGAGAATCCATATAAGTCGCCAACGGATATGGGCGTCAATATGGTGGGTTACTGCATCAGCGACGACGACGTATGTGCGATGGCGTCCAAGAACGAGATCATACGTCGCTATTATGCCACGCTCATCAAGATGGCAGAGGGACTATGTGATGAGAGCGAGGTTAATAAGATTAAACTGCTCATGTCGCACCTCAAGCTCAATATATCACTCCGCAAAACGATAGCTGCGGCTCATGAGCGTCGTGATGAAACAGGTCGTACGGCTGCGGCTATTGAGTTGCCGGATGGCACTATTGTAGCGGCTAACAGCGGTGAACTGCTGGGATGCTCGTCAGCGATGTTGCTTAATGTTACAAAGCACCTTGCCGGCATAGACCACGATATCAAACTGATTCCGCAGAGCATGATAGAGCCTATACAAAAGACTAAGGTAGAGTATCTGGGAGCCAAGAACCCGCGCCTGCATACTGATGAGGTGCTGGTGGCCCTGTCTGTGCTTAGCGACACCGACGACAACTGTCGCAGGGCTTTGGCTCAACTGCCTAAGCTGCGTGGATGCCAAGTGCATACAACAGTTATGCTTGGGGCTGTAGATAGAAAGATATTCGGTAAACTGGGACTGCAATATACATGCGACCCCATGCGCAAGCCGATAGAGAATCAGTAGAGGATATAGCCTACGATTCCGGCAAGGATGATAAGCAGTATAGGGTGACTGAGGTATTCAGTCACCTTATTCTTCCTCAGTTCAGGCAGCAAGGTGCATATGCCCGCCACGGCAAAGATGATCCAACTGCGATAGTCGATAAAGGTCTGCGGCGTCATCAGTCGGTACGCCGCGTTAGCTATGAGCAGCACAACCAGGATGCGTATTATACGCATGGATATCTGGAAGTAACGGTTCTCGCTCCAATGATTACGTATGGACTCGTATAGGTAACATATCAGTCCCATGATTATCAGTGAAGGAAGTACTATGGCCATTGATGCCAGCAAACTACCCCATACGGTGCCGGAGGC
>JAGCSQ010000060.1 GCA_017964045.1 Paludibacteraceae bacterium | reverse complement strand
TTAATCTCACTTGAAGACCAATAATATCCCATATATTTTCCTCCGCTTGATACATACTCTCCTTCATCATTGTACATTCCTGTAGCATCCAATATTATATAACCAGTGTTACTGTCACTGTATATACTAATATATGTGTCACCTATATACTTGCCAGTATTTTCTATCAATTCCTTCCATTGATCAATAGTCGGAATAGTCCACCGTTGAGATGCCTCTGAATATGTAACCCAAAGCGGACTCCCGTTATCCCTCTCCTCCCGACATTTCCATAATAATCCTGATGGCAAGCCCAAATCTACCCAATATAAGGGCAGAGTGTGGAATATCTGCGAAGCAACTTCGCCAACAAGTCCTATTTTGTCACCTTCAAGTTGTCTTACTTGGAATACGCAGAGCGCATATTCGGTATCTGCATACAAATCATCCCAGTTATCAATCATGTCCGGTATTTCATATGGAGAATACTTTCCCTGCTTAATCATACCTTTATTTTTGCTGTATGTGTATGTGTATCCACCTTCACCATATATTGAGAGAATTCCTTGCACAGCTTGTTTGATTCCCCGATCCTGATAGTGTTCTTTTGTCAATAACATGTACATCCATTCTACAGAGTTTGTCGAAGGGGTAATGGAGAAATTGCAATAGTCATCTTGAACATTAGTAACCGATATCTGGAACGTGGTGAGGTTTGGTTCCGGTTCATCGTCTTTGTTGCATGCAGCAAAACATAACACAAGTGCTGCTGCCAAAAATAGTACGTTTTTCTTTACCATAGTTTTTAGTTTTAAATAGTTAGTATTTGATATAATTTTACTGCTATTTTTTTTTGGGGGGGTATTTTTGTGCAATTCATTCCAAAAACGCTGCAAAATTACAACATTTCTGGAATATATGCAAGTCTTTTGAGCAAAAAAGTTTATTTTTTTTGCATATGTACAAAATTATTTGTACCTTTGCGGCATAAATTGGAAAAAAATGGATATATCTGTAATAGTGCCCCTATATAACGAGGCGGAGAGTTTGCCGAAACTGCACGAGTGGATAGAACGCGTGATGAACGAAAACGGCTATAGTTACGAAGTGATATTTGTCAACGACGGCAGCACCGATGAGTCGTGGAAAGTGATTGAAGAACTGAAGTCCAAATCCGGTCAGCAGATGCGTCGCGGAATGGTGCGCGGGATATGCTTCCGTCGCAACTACGGTAAGTCGGCTGCACTTTACTGCGGATTCAAGGCTGCAGAAGGCGAGGTGGTCATCACCATGGATGCCGACCTGCAAGACTCACCCGACGAGATACCGGCACTATATAAGATGATTACCGAAGAAGGCTATGACCTGGTGAGCGGATGGAAGCAAAAGCGCTTGGACAATGCCCTGACGAAGAATCTGCCGTCGAAGCTCTACAACGCTACAGCTCGTTGCGTGACAGGACTCAAACTGCATGACATGAACTGCGGCCTGAAGGCCTATCGCAAGGAGGTGGTCAAGAACATAGAGGTCTTTGGCGAGATGCACCGTTACATCCCTTTCCTGGCCAAGAATGCCGGCTTCACCAAGATAGGTGAGAAGGTCGTTCAACACCGCAAGCGTGAGTTCGGCTCAAGCAAGTTCGGCATCAACAGATTCGTGAACGGTTACCTGGACCTCATGACCCTGTGGTTCCTCAATAAGTTCGGCAAGCAGCCTATGCACCTGTTCGGACTCATTGGCAGCCTGATGTTCTTCATCGGATTCATAGCCGTGTGCGTAGTTGCAGGCACTAAGTTATATGCCCTGCATCATGGCGTACACGCGATGCTTATCGGAACAAACCCGTACTTCCATATATCCATCCTTATGATGGTGCTCGGTTGCATGCTCTTTCTGGCAGGATTCCTGGGCGAACTGATCATCCGCAACTCACCGTCACGAAACGACTATCTTATCAGCAAGGAGATATAATCCCGTAGATGAATCTCGAGGAGCAGAAATATACTATTGAGCGTGCCTTGGGTGAGCGCATGATGCACCATGCCATCACGCTGATGAGAGGTTGGGCCACTGAGGTCAACCTCGCCCTCTACGACGCTCGGCTGCAGTCAATGACGGAGAACTACGACTATATCTTCTCTTACTACCTCTCCGACAACGATACCGACCGCGATGAACTGCTCAACCGGCTGGTGGGTAACGCCTATCGATTGGCAGATGAGATATATGCCGACCTCAGGCTTAATCGAGGTCTATCGCCTGAACTCAAGGAGTTTGACCCTAACGACCCGCGTAGCGTTTGCCGTTATTTCGGGCATTGTGTACACCTGCAGACCGACGACCTGGACTGGCTGCGCAGCAACTTCGAATCAGGCGAGAACTCTGTCAACACCCTCATGGGAATAGCCTCTATGGTGGAGAACCTGCAAGAATGCTTTAACGAAGAAGCCGTCAGTTGCCTTATTGACGGCATAGGTGCTCAGAATGTAGTCATCGGCGAACAGGCTTTGGCTACGACCATACTACTACTCGCTCAATACGACACACGTATCGATTACTTCCCCGAGCTTCAGGAGCAGTTCCTTAGTCAGATTGGTGACGGCGAACATGCCTTTGAGGTCCTGCGAGCACTCGTCAACTCAACAGGTTCCAAGCTCAAAGACCTCGTTAAGAACAGTCGTGTATTCATTGACGACCTACCCGACGAGATCAAGGCCCTGCTTAACCTCAACGACGACATGTCGCTGGACGAGCAACTCAATCACATCGCCGGACATATACCTGACGCCGACAGCACTCAGACGGTCGAGCAAGTGCTCGTGCTGCCCGACACATGGGTCTTTGATGCTATCGTCGGTGAAGATGAAGAGCGACAACGGATTATCGAGGAGTCCTACCTCAAAGCCGGACACATGGACCTTATGTGGGAACGGCTCGACGATGCCGAAGATATCCTCATCAACCGTATCCGTGCCAACAAAGCCAAGGCTGCCGACTACCTCAACCTCGGCCATTGCTGCTTTATCCGTGGCGATAGAATGATGGCGCATGAGTACTACAAGGAAGCACACAAGATGTACGGAAGCAATACCGAGTTCTTCCGGTTTTTCCGTCCCGACAGGAGCATGCTCGTAGAGAAAGGAGTGCCCCTGGAACAAGTATATCTTATGGAGGATAATCTGCTCAGCTAAAAAGCCACACCCAGTCCGGCGTCGATGAACTCTGCACGCACGCCGTGAGTCTTCAAGCCCAACTGAACAAACATATTCTTGAGTACGTGGTACTTGAGCACAAACTGCATGTAGCACCAGCCATCCTCATAGTTACTGGCTTCGGTCCAGTCGTAGCTGTAGAATATGCCGCGATCCAGACTCTTGCCTGCCCGGTCGGCCGCCTTGGCCTCCTTATACGGCTCCAGGTTCTTCACCGGGTCAAACACATAGAATCCCACATGAATACCCGCCGTCAGGTTGCCGATGATGAACTCCGGCTGTACGCTCAATCCCACGCGGAAGCAGTTCTCCGCCTTGCTCTCCTTAAGATAGGTCTTACCGAAGTATGTCACCGTCGCATCCGGATTAGCGGCAACGATATCAGGCTCGTTGCTTACACAACCATAGTAGCCGTCGTAGAAAGCATCTACACCGCCACCTATACGGAATATGCTCACCGGCACCCAATATGCCGCAGCCTTTAGCGTGGCTACACCAAAGAACTTCTGACCGTTCCTGTTGTCGCCGTAGTAGTTCTGCTTGAGTCCACCCGTAGCACTAATCTCCACTGCCCACTTCTTATCCACGCCGTCATATAGCTTGCGCGGCACATGAGGCTTCGGGGCCTGATACAGCTTATCCGGGTCCGTAACCGCCTCATCCTTACCCGGAGTATAACGCAGTCCTAACGCTCCGCCAAACATATTGTATCCGCTATTGGGATGCATCACGCTTCCGTTGCTTATATGATGCCAGCCGCCACTCAGCGTTATGTCAAAACCACGCTTGATCGGAAAGTCCATATATAGTTCCACTGCCAGGTAAGCGTTCACTACGCTACCTATCGACCAGTTAGCACCGTCATGCGCAGTGTAAGGCTTGATGCTCGAAGGCAAGGTGCTTTTATACGTCTTGGTGCAGAATGCCAGACCTACTGTCGGACGAAAACCTATCACAAAATGCTTACTCGTATAGAAAGGCTCGTTGAGATATCCGTAGGTCGCAATGGCATAACCCAGCTTACTGTCATTACCCAGATTCAGCACCTTGGCTCCCACACCCACCGAGGCGTTGTTCCAGTCCTGCAAGCACTTCCACCTGCCCGTCGGCAAAAACTCCACTGCAGCCTCACCGCCAAGGATAGGCCTGCTGCCTATCCACTTATCCACCTTACCGTCACTCATCATCACGGCTCCATTACCGCCCAAACGATAAGCCAACTCATACTTAGGCAGAGTTGCTGCAGATACAAAAACACTATCTATTATAATTATAAGGAATAAAAGTCTTTTCATCATTCTTGTTTCCGGCTGCAAAGGTACAACAAAATAATCAATTGTACAATCTTTTTAGCAAAAAATATGACATTCCATTTGCGAGTGTCATTTTTTTGTTGTACCTTTGCAGCGTGAAATCTTAGACCAAACCAATATGCAACACAAACTATTTCTCCTGGCAGCACTTGTGATAGCATTTGCTGCATGCAACGACAACGAACCCCAAGTCATTAACTACTTTATCGACGACAACCCGGCTGTTGTGCAAGGTCAGCTGAGTGGTAAGTTCTCCGTCAGCCCTACCAAGAAGGTCAGCTTCTCGCAGGGTAACCTCCAGTACAACGCCGCACAGAACGTCTGGCGCTTTGCAACTAACCAATACGACTATGTTGGCAATGCGACCATGGGGACAGTTAAGATCGGCACAACCAAGTGCAACAACGCGCTTATCAGCAACGACTACAACGGCTGGATTGACCTCTTTGGATGGGGAACCGGAGATAATCCGACTATGTCAAGCACGGGAAATTCCGATTATCCTACATTCGTTGATTGGGGAGCACATATTATCGACAATGGTGGCGGTAAGGTTAATTTATGGCGTACGCTGACAAAGGATGAGTGGCTATATATCTTCTACGGTCGCAAAGATGCCGCCAAGAAGTTCGCCTTGGGTTCGGTCGCTGGAATAAATGGTACAATCCTGCTTCCTGATAATTGGAGTCCTATTCAGGGTGTATCATTCTCTCCAAGCACTTCAAAAGGC
>JAGCSQ010000059.1 GCA_017964045.1 Paludibacteraceae bacterium | reverse complement strand
TGCCGTATATGACAACTACAGCAACTATGATGGATTTGTTATCCTGCACGGCACAGACACCATGGCTTACTCAGGCTCAGCCCTATCCTTTATGCTGGACGGACTGCAGAAACCCGTCGTATTCACCGGTAGCCAGTTGCCTATAGGCATCCTGCGTTCCGACGCCAAGGAGAACCTGCTTACAGCCATCGAGATTGCTGCAGCCACCGATGACGACGGCAATGCCATAGTGCCGGAGGTGACCATCTTCTTTGAGGACCAACTCTTCCGTGCCAACCGCACCACCAAGCGAAACGCAGAGCATTTCTCGGCATTCAACAGCTATAACTACCCTGCCCTGGCTAAAGCCGGAGTACACATAACCTACCAGCCGCATCTTGTACACTACGAGCCGGCTAAGAAACAACTCAAGTTGCACGACCGAACCGACTGCCACGTAGCTGTGCTCAAGCTCTTCCCCGGCATAACCGAACCGGTAGTGAAAGCCATACTACATATACGCGGACTGAAAGGCGTTGTGCTCGAGACCTATGGTGCCGGAAATGCTCCGTCAGCCACATGGCTATACCGCCAACTCAAGTCGGCCGTGGAGCGCGGAATCATCATCGTAAACAAAACTCAATGCAACACCGGCTCTGTGGAGATGGGACTATATGAAGTAAGTCAGAACCTGCTAAAAGCAGGAGTGCTCTCAGGCTACGACATCACCACCGAGGCGTTGCTAACCAAGATGATGTACCTGTTTGGCGAATATCCCGACGAGCATGACCATGTGCGCGACCTGCTGCAACAGGCCATCTGCGGCGAAATGACAATTGAATAATCAAATTAAACATTATACACTATGATTACCAACATCGAACCCAAGAAGATTTGGGAGTGCTTCTACGCACTGACCCGGATACCGCGTCCGAGCGGACACACCAAAGAAGTAGCGGACTACCTTGTTAACTACGGCAAGAGCCTTGGTCTGGATGCTCAAAAGGACCAGATAGGCAATGTCCTGATCCGCAAACCTGCATCTCCGGGTATGGAGAACCACCCGGGCGTGATTCTGCAGGGACACATGGATATGGTGCCGCAGAAGAATAGCGACAAAGATTTTGACTTCACCAAAGATGCCATTCAGGCATATATAGAGGATAACGGCGAGTGGGTAACAGCCGACGGCACCACTCTGGGTGCTGACAACGGTATAGGCGTAGCTATGGCTATGGCTATCTTGGCTGACAAGAACGCTGTTCATCCGCCATTGGAGGCTTTCTTCACAATGGATGAAGAGACCGGCATGTACGGAGCCTTTGACCTGAAGGGCGGATGGCTGCAAGGCAAGATACTGCTTAACCTCGACTCAGAGACCGAAGGTGAACTCATCATCGGTTGCGCCGGAGGCGTTGATACTACGGCTGTATTTGACTATCAGCCGGTAGAGGTTGAAGACGGCGATATCGCTCTGCGCATTGACCTCAAGGGCTGCAAGGGCGGACACTCGGGTTGCGACATACACCTGCAGCGCGCTAATGCCATCAAGCTCCTCTTCCGCTTCCTCAAGCAAGCTGTTTCTGAATACGAAGCTCGCCTGGTTTGCGTTGACGGAGGTAACCTGAGAAATGCTATCCCTCGCGAAGCGAGTGCTATCATAACCATCCCGGCTGAAGGACGTGATGAGTTTGAGCGTTTTGTGGAAGATACCGAGTCGCAGTTCGTCATCGAATACGACGGCGTTGAAGACGCTATCTCGCTGACGATGGAAGAGGTTAAGTGTCCGGCAGAGCAGATGCCTGAGGATGTTCAGGACTTCTTGATTCACGCTATCACACTCTGCCCGCACGGCGTATATCGTATGATGGATGAGATGCCGGTTGTGGAGACCAGCAATAACCTATCGGCAATACATACCGAGGACGGCAAGATAACCGTTCTGTGCTTGACACGCTCCAGCGTGGAGAGCCGCAAGGAAGAACTCAAGCAGATTATCCATTCTGCTTTTGCTTTGGCTGGTGCTGATGTTCAGTTCACCGGTGCTTATCCGGGCTGGAAGCCTAACTTCCACAGCCATATCCTGGAGGTTATGAAGGACGTATATAAGAAAGAGTTCAACGAGGACATTAAGGTGCTGACCATCCACGCCGGACTGGAATGCGGCATCATCGGACGCAATTATCCGGGTATGGATATGATATCCTTCGGACCGACGATTGTTCACCCGCACTCACCTGACGAGCACGTCAATATAGCTACGGTTCAAAAGACCTATCGCTACCTGACAGCTATACTAAAAGCGCTATAATTGCATAAAAATGACGCAAAAAGCAAGAAAAATTTGTGTAATTGAAAATTAAGCAGTACCTTTGCGCGCTTTTTCGTCACGGTCGGTGACCAAGACGTAAAGAGCAGAAACAATTAATAACAAACTAAAAACAAACAATTTTTATGTTAAATCACTACGAAGCCGCTTTCGTTTTAACTCCCGTTTTGTCTGAGCCACAGATGAAGGAAGCGGTTGACAAATTCGAGAAACTTCTCAAGGACAACGGTGGTGCCGTTCTGAACCGTGAGGAGTGGGGTCTGAAGAAATTGGCTTACCCCATCCAAGGCAAAACAACGGGATTCTATGCCTTACTGCAATTTGATGTAGAGCCCGCAGTTATTGCAACGCTCGAAACTGCATTCCGTCGTGACGAACGCGTATTGCGCTTCCTGACCACTCGTCTGGACAAGTACGCTTTCGAGTACGCAGAGAAACGTCGTCATGCAAAGACGGCAAGTGTTGAATCCGCTAAATCAGAGGAGGCTTAATTATGGCACAGAATGAAGAAGTACGCTATCTCACTCCGCAACAGAGCACTGAGAAGAAGAAAAAATACTGCCGTTTCCTCAAGAGCGGTATCAAGTACATCGACTACAAGGACCCCGAGTTCTTGAAGAAGTTCCTCAACGAGCAAGGCAAGATTCTGCCGCGCCGTATCACCGGTACTTCGCTGAAATATCAGCGTAAGGTTGCGCAAGCTGTTAAGAAAGCACGTCACTTGGCATTGCTGCCATACGTAACAGACTTGATGAAGTAATGTTTAATGTTGAATGTTTAACGCTTAAAGATTAAAGATTATGGAAGTCATTCTGATTCAAGACGTAGCAAACTTAGGCTACAAGAACGATATCGTTAAGGTTAAGGACGGTTACGGACGTAACTACCTGATTCCTAACAAACTCGCTATTATTGCTAACGACAGCAACCGCAAACAACTGGCTGAGAACCTCAAACAACAAGCTAAGAAACTGGCTCAGCAGCTGGCTGACGCTCAGGCTCTGGCAGCTAAACTCGAGGCTCTGACTCTGCAAGTAGTAGTTAAGGCTAACGAAGACGGTAAGATCTTCGGTACAGTTACTACAGCTCAAATCGCAGAGGCTCTGGAAGCTCAAGGTATCACAGTGGACAAACGCGTCATCACAGTTGAGCCCGTTAAAGAACTGGGCGAGGCTAAGGCTGCCGCACGTCTCCACCGCGAGGTAAAAGCTGAAATCAAACTGAATGTTGTTGCTGAATAACAATTAAAATTATTAATTATGAAGGTTCGTGCAAGTCGAGTGTAAGCTTGCTTACGCAACTCGACGAAGCCGAAGCTCCAGAAAAAACAGAGTTTTTTATGAAGCAAGGAATTCATCCCGATAACTACCGTATCGTAGTTTTCAAAGATATGTCTGATGGCACTCAGTTCTTCAGCCGCTCAACCGCAGCTACCAAGGACTCCATCGAGATTGAGGGCACAACTTATCCCCTCATCAAGCTTGAGATCTCCAACACCAGTCACCCGTTCTATACCGGTAAATCCAAACTCGTGGATACCGCCGGTCGCGTTGATAAGTTCATGTCACGCTACGGTGACCGCAAACGTAAGTAATTATGTATTATCAAGGGGTGAGCCTGTGTGCTTGCCCCTTGCTATTCATTAAATCACTACCATCATGAAAAACAAACAATTATGGCTTGCTTTAGGCCGCAACACAATCATCTCTATTGTTCTGTTTGCAGCATTGCTTGCTCTGCTTTGGGTAGCAGAACTCATTTTCCCGTCAGTAACCCTGCTCAGATGGCATGACGCAGCTTGGGTAGTAGGTATTCCTGCCAGCATCATCGGCGTGGCATATATCCTGACTGTACGTGACCCGAAGAACTACACCGGTTTCTTTGCCGGAATAGTAATGTCGATACTGCTGGGTATTCAGTTTATATTGCAAGGCGGTTACGACAGCACCTTCCTCTTCTTCTGCATCTTCATCCCCTTCCAGATGATGTCCATCTACAAGTGGAGCCGTGCTAAAGACGACGGAGGAGCAAGCTTTGAACCCAAGTTCCTGGATACACCGCGTATGATTATGTCGCTGTTCATTATATTGTTCGTTACTCTGGGCGATTATCTGCTGGCTACATTTGCCATCAGCAAAGACGGACTGCTGGATAATATGGTGATTAAGATATTTAACGGACTGCTGATATCATCGTCCTTCCTGGCTAACTACTGGCTTATCTACCGCAAAACCGACTCATGGCTCTACTGGATACTGTACAGCGTAGCAGGAATAGGACTGTTCATCATCATCAGAAACCCGTTCTCGATAGTGCTGTTCACCTTCTTCCTTGTCATCAACGGCCTGGCTGCACTGGCATGGATTAAGGCTACCAAGCCTGAGAACTACGGTTGGTTGTCGTTCCTGAAGAAATAAGACACAAAATGAGAGGTAAGAAACAGGCCACGTTGCATCATCCCAAGCTTAGGCTCGTCTATGAAGACGATAACCTTATCGTTGTAGAGAAACAACGTGGCTTGCTTACTGTACCCGTTAATCAATTTTCTAAGGAGATGACGGCTATCGCCATTCTCCGCGCTTACGTGCGTCGCCAGCACCCGCGCAATAATATATTTGTGGTGCACCGTCTGGACCGTGAGACGAGCGGTTTGCTCGTATTTGCACGCACACAGGCCTTGCAGGAGTATATGCGGACCTACTGGCGGCAGCTCGTTACGCAGCGCACTTATGTGGCCGTTGCCGAAGGCATTATGCCTAAAGAGGAAGGCACCATAACAACATGGCTGACAGAGGATAAGCGCAATGCTGTCGTTTATTCGTCACCCGTTGATGACGGCGGCGACATAGCCATCACGCACTACAAAGTCCTCAAAACAAATCAAATCTTAAATCTTAAATCTCAAATCTCAAATAGTGCATACTCCCTTGTGGAGTTGCACTTAGACACCGGCCGCACGAACCAGATTCGTGTGCACCTTGCGTCGGTTGGTTGCCCTGTACTTGGTGACCGCAAGTACGGACATGGTAATTATGAATTACCAAACAGCAATCAAAAATCACATATAGCGATTCCGGATCGCCTATGCTTGCATGCTCGTGTGCTGGAGTTTATCAACCCGGTTACGGAGCAGACTCTACATTTTGAAACGCCTATACCGCGTGAGTTCTTACGCATGTTCCATTAGGCGTTTTTTATGTTATAAAACATACCTATGATATATTCTGCAAAAATAAGTAATTATTTTTTGCATATATCATTTCTTTTTTGTACCTTTGCCGCGAAAATTTGACATTAATCAAAAAATAATCAACTATAAGTTTAACCAAATTATTAACATTATGAGAAAACTAAAATTTCTTTTCTCCCTTCTGATGCTAATATGCTTCAGTGTGGGAACAGTTTTTGCAGATGACTACGTAAAAGTAACATCCGCTCCTACCGATTGGTCGGGTGATTATCTCATCGTTTACGAGGGAGACGCTACCCATGACACAGTGGCTTTCAATGGTGGACTTACAACCATTGATGCCAACAGTAACAAAATTTCTGTAACTATTAAAGATGGCAAGATTGCTGCGAACTCTACAACAAATGCAGCGAAGTTCACAATCGCTACAATGACAGGCGGCTACTCTATTAAAGCTGCGAACGGTAAGTATATTGGTGCCACATCTTATGCAAATAGCTTAGTAGCAAGTGAGTCCGCAAT
>JAGCSQ010000058.1 GCA_017964045.1 Paludibacteraceae bacterium | reverse complement strand
GCAAATAAACTCGGCGAATTGGGCGTTCGTGACGAGCAGATGACTGTTCGTAGTCTCGGAGCTGACGTTCCGTTCCGCTATTCAAAGCAGCATCAACTCAGCAAAGACCGTCGCGTTGAGATATTCCCGTCAGATATGGCAGTTGAGAAGGTCGTACACGGAACTACGCTGGCTAAGTTGGCTCGTAAGTACTACGGCGAAGACAAGACAGATTACTGGGTTTATATCTACGAGGCCAATAAAGACCGAATAGTTAATCCTAATGACCTGCCGATAGGTCTGATACTGCACATCCCGAGCGCAGATGAGGTTAAGATAATGCAAGAGTCTAAATAATGCGATTATGAAGAACTTGATTGAACGAACATTCTTTGGTGCACTGTATGTGGCAGTGATTATAGCTGGTATATTGTGGCTGCCACAATATGTATTCATAGGCATTTTTGCCATAATCATGGCATTGGCGCTGTATGAATATTATAAGTTGCTTAATATGGGCAAAATACGCACTATAGGAGTAATTATATTTGGTGAGTTAATTTATGCAATATTTGCAATAGGAAGTGCGTTAACCATTCCGCATGCGGATACAATCTGCTTGGTGCTATTTATCCTTTGTTGGATTGTGCCGTTCGCGATGATGGTCGCTGAACATTGGCAACAGCAGCCGATCAATAGAAATTCTTTAGTAACGAATTTTATTGCTGCGATGTTTTGGATAATAATGCCTATATCATTCCTACCTTATATGCTGGTTAATTATCCATTGGTATTGCTTGCGCTGTTTGTTATTATTTGGACTAACGATACCGGAGCTTACTGTATAGGAACCCTTACGGCTAAACTTCCTGGTGGTAATCATAAAATGGCACCAAAAACCAGCCCCAAGAAGTCTTGGGAGGGATTATGTGGTGGAATATTGTTTGCGCTTATAGCAGGCTATATATTCTCGCTATATGTAACTGAATATACATGGTGGCAATGGTTGTTATTTGCCTTGTTCGTTGCCCTTGTGGGAACGTGGGGCGACCTAATAGAAAGCCATGTAAAGCGTCGTGCCGGTGTTAAAGATTCCGGTCGCTTCTTACCGGGACATGGTGGCGTACTCGACCGCTTTGACTCGTTGCTACTGTGTCTTCTGGTACTTGCGGCTATACGCTATTTCATGGATTACTTTGTCAGATGGTTCAGTTAGTGGTATTGTTCGTTTATAAAGCGCGAGAGGAGTTGGTACACTTCTTTCGCGTTTTCGTTTTGCAGCACCTCTAAATGGTGCTGCATTACTTTTTCATCACCACGTCGTGCCGGTCCGGTCTGTGCGTCCTTGGGGCTGAGCGAGTGTACCTTGGCAGCAGTCTCGTCGATGAGCGGTAGCAGGACCTTGAAGGGAATACTTGTGTCGCGGAGAATATCCTCGGCAATACCGTACATTAGGTTAGGGAAGTTATTTACAAAAACCCCAGCTACGTGCAGTTTCTCGCGTTCAGCTTGCGTAACCTCGTATATACGCGGTGAAAGCAGTTGAGCTACCGAATATAGGGCACTGATATCATCTATACCGCGTGCCTCAATAAAGATAGGTACTGCGCTGAAGTCCTCAAGGATATGGGCCTTGCTGAATGACTGGAAGGGGTAGAGTATGCCTGCGTGCGGTTTGTCTTCACCAAAGACTGTCAGAGGAATAGAACCCGAGGTGTGCAGGTGCAGAGCACGAGGCTGAACGTGTACTTTGCTGATAACGTCTGCCAGTGCATGGTCTGCCACGGCATAGATATATACATCTGCATTATCGGCTATTTGGTCAAGTCCCTCACGGGACGAGCATGTCGGAACCTCCAGTCCGGCACGCAGAAACGCTGCCTGCAGGTTGCAGGCAACATTTCCTTGACCGATGATGATAATTCTCATTAGCGATAGCGTTTAGCGTTAGCCTTGGCTTGCTCACGAGCCATACGTTGTTGCTCTTGCTGCATCTTCTCCAGACGAGCCATCAAGCCTGACTTAGGCTTACCCTCTTTCTTTTTGGCATTAGCCTCCATCTGAGCAAGCAGTTTCTGGTCGTCAATAGACCAGCGGAATATCATGGTCTGAAGTACGGTGATACCGAGTGAGAGCAGGTAGTAGTAGCTCAAGCCGGCAGCGTAGTCATTGAAGATGAATAGGAACATCAACGGCATTGCGTACATCATGTACTTCATGAATTTCATATTCGGGTCGGTAGCCTGCTGCTGCATAGTGATGTATGTGTAAGCAAAGTTAGCCACGGTCATCAGGAGGCAGAAGAGGCTCAGGTGGTCACCAAGCAGAGGAATATTAAAGCTCCATGAGCAAATAGAGTCGTATGCACTGAGGTCATCAGCCCACCAGAGTGATTTACCACGCAACTCGATAGCCGTCGGGAAGAACCAGAACATAGCCATCAGCACGGGGAATTGGAATAGCATAGGCAGACAGCCTGACATCGGACTGACGCCTGCACGGCTGTACAGAGCCATAGTGGCTTGCTGACGCTCTTGCATCTTTTCAGGCGGGAACTTAGCGTTAATCTCCTCTATCTGTGGACGCAGAACACGCATCTTGGCGCTGGACTTATAGCTTGCGAACACAAAGGGCAGGATGATTAGTTTGATAACGATGGTCATGAGTAGGATAACCCAACCGATATGCAGTCCCCAGCTGCTGAACATGTCGAACATCGGGATAACCAGTATCTTATTAATCCAGCTTACAATCTTCCATCCCAGGGGCACCAGTTCCTTGAGGTGCAGACGTTGCTCACGTGGCAGGTCGTTGTCATAAGCACGCAAGGTGTTGTAGTGGTTCGGACCCAGGTACATACGGAAGCCTGTCGTCTGACGGCCTGTGCAGTCAAAGGCAACAGAGCTGTGGGTGGTGTATTCCTTGATATAACGGGTATATTTATCTTGCGGTACAGACTCAAAGTCGGTGGAGCTGAAGGCATCGTCAGCAATCAGAACTGTTGAGAAGAACTGGTCTTTATAGCCAATCCACTTAACGCGGGCCGACTCTTTCTTGTTATCGGATTTGCTCTCGCTGAGTTTCTCCATATCGCCGCCAACCAGCATGTATTGAAGTTGAGCGTAACGCTCTTCAAACTTACGACCACGCTCCTGTTGCGGAATACGCTGACGCCAAAGCATCTCCATGTCGGTCATGTTCTGAGCCAGCACGTTGTGCATATTATGCGGAGCGATAGTGAAGCGCAGCATATAGTCGTCTGCGGGTAGGGTATATACGAAGTCCAGCCAAGCCTCTTCGGCCTCTGTGCGTAGGCGCATGCGAACAACGCTGTCGCTCTCAACGATAGGCTCAAAGGCAAGATTATGCGTAGAGAGGATGCGGTTGTTGGCCGTCACCAGCGTGAAGGTCATATCAGCTTCATCGCCACGGAACAGACACAGGTCGTTGACGGTGTCGCCATAGGCCTTGTACTCCTTGAGTTCAGCACGTGCAATACGTCCACCGCGGTTGGTGAGGTAAAGGCGCATCTTGCTGTTCTCCAGCACGGTGAAAGACTCCTCAATCTGCGGTTCTGTTTGTGCAACAGGTTCTGCCTTAGGTTGCTCTGCAGCGATGGCTTCGCTCAGTTGCTGTGCTTCTATCTGCATCTGCTGAGACAACGCGATGCTGTCGTTAATGCGCTGACGCTCAGCTATCTCCTGCTTGCTTGGGCGGGTGAGGAGTGAGAACCCGACAATGATTGCGGCTATAAGAAAAAAGCCAATCCAAGTGTTTCTATCCATATATAATATTTTATTTAGTGTCCAAACATAAAGCCCAGGTAAAGTCTTGGTCCCGTGGGCGTAATCAGTTTCTTGTTAAAAGGTAATAGGTAATCTACTCGTGTCAATACCGAGATACGTTTAGTAATATTAAATTCAAACCCTATGTATGGGTCAATAAATCCAAAGCCTGTTTGCCTGTATGTGGCATTGAACTTTAGGTTCGACTCTGTTGAGGTCACCGTCTCGTCGTTAGACGGAACATAAAGCCTCTTCATTGAACCTCCGCCTATAGTGCCGCCGAGGAACATCTTAGCCTTGCCAATGCCGAAGAAGTAATCGAGCAACGCTCCTCCCCATCCGGCACGTACGCTGCTGCCGTTGCGCATTAGGGGCATTGTGCTTACAAAACCCTCCATACCTACGTGTATATGGTCTATCAGGTGAACTCGTGCCGCACCACCTATACCCAACGTTACTCCGTCGTGTGGCAGGTCGCTTTCGTTAATGGCACCGTCCAGGCTGGAGTTGCCGAATAGTTCGTGTGGTGAGCCTGCAAAGGCATAACCGGCATGAACCATCATGCCGCCGGAAAAGCCGGTGAATATCTTACGCTTCTCCTTCTTGGTGTCTGTTTGCGTAGTTTGTGTATCCGACAGCACAGACTCCTGCTCCTGCGCTATCAGGCACAGGGGCAGAAGTAGGGCAATCGTTATATGGACTAATCGTCGCATCAAATTTGTTCAACAACGCGGAAGGCTACGTCCATCATCTTGGTGAATGTGTTCTGACGCTCTTCAGCTGATGTAGCTTCGCCTGTCAGGATGTGGTCGCTGACGGTGCAGATAACCAATGCTTTCTTGCCGGCACGTGCTGCGTTCATATAAAGCGACGGAGCTTCCATCTCGTCTGCTAAAACGCCCATTTTGGTCCAGTTACCCTTGCGCTCGTCTTCACAATAGAAGATATCAGCTGAGAATACGTTACCTACGTGATACTTGTAGCCAAACTCTTCAGCAGCGTCAACAGCCTTGCGGCAGAGGTCGAAGTCAGCAATAGCTGCATAATGACCGGGCAGGTTGTATTGTTGACCCCAGTTGCTGTCGGTGCAACTACCTTGAGCAATAACGATATCGCCGAGCTTTACGTACATCTGACGTGCACCGCATGAACCAACGCGGATGATGGTCTCTACATCGTAGAAGTTAAAGAGCTCGTAGGTATAAATACCAATTGACGGAATGCCCATACCATGCCCCATAACGGTTACTTTCTTGCCTTTATAGTCACCTGTGTAAGCGAGCATGCCGCGTACGTTGTTTACCAGTACAGGGTTCTCCAGATAACGCTCTGCCATCAGCTTAGCGCGAAGCGGGTCACCTGCCATAATCATCGTTTTGGCGATTTCGCCATACTGTGCTCCAATGTGAGGAGTCGGACATTGATTTTTTGCCATAATTGTTAGATTTTATAAGGTTATTTATTGTTGTTTTTAATAAATTCAATTGCTTTGTCGAGGTCAGCCGGAGTGTCAATACCTATTGAGGCAGTGTTGCAAACAGCCACCTTGATGGTGTATCCGTTTTCCAGCCAACGCAGTTGCTCCAGGCTCTCTGCCAATTCGGCGCGTGACTGCGGCAACTTGGTTATACGGCTCAGCACATCGGCTCTGTAGGCGTACATGCCTATATGCTTGTAGTGCTTGCCCTGCTTGAGCCATTCGCTCTTGTCGATGCCGCGCAGGTAGGGAATGACGCTGCGTGAGAAGAGTAGGGCGCGACCGTCTGTTTCGCTGAACACAACCTTGGGTGTATTCGGGTTCTCCAGGTCGGCAAGGCTGTCGGCTTCGGTGTAAGGCTTCACCAGCGTTGCTATCTCTGTCGGGAAACAACTCTTGATAGCCTCTATCTGCTCCGGCTGTATAAAAGGTTCATCACCTTGTATATTGATGATAACCGTCTCTTCCTCCTTTGTACCTTGTCCTTTGTCCCTTTGTACCTTCTCCATGGCTTCCAGGCATCGTTCTGTTCCGCAGCGGTGGTCTGTGCGTGTCATCACCACCTGTCCGCCAAAGCCGCGTACGCAGTTGTAGATGCGCTCATCGTCGGTGGCTACCACCACTTCTGTGAGGGCCTTGCTTGCCTGTTCATACACACGCTGAATCATCGGCTTGCCGCATATATCAGCCAGTGGCTTACCGGGAAAGCGTGTTGACGCATATCGCGCAGGTATTATACCTATAAATCTCATAATGTCTCTATCTTTGATAGCAGGTTTATCGCTCCTGCTACTGTTTTCACGTTTGCTATTGTTATATATCGTTTGCCGGTTTTCTGTCCGGTCTTTTTGTCTCTGTCTTCCACCATCCTGCATCTGTCTGCCCTGGAGGCGCAGTAACTGACTAATTTGCCGAATGTATCCGATTGCCAGTAACGCTCGTTTGTAGTTGTCAGGTATAGCGTCAGGTGTTCGGCCTTGAGGAATATCTTTTCTATTCCCAGTCTGCAGCATATCCACCTCAGTCTCACCACATTAAGCAGTTCTTCTGCCGCATCCGGCAACGGACCAAAACGGTCTATCAGTCGTTTCTTGAACGCAGTCATCTCGTCCTCATCACGTAGTCCGTCCAGCTCCTGATACAGCGCTATGCGTTCACTTATGTTCTCGATATAATCACTCGGGAAGCATAGTTGCAAGTCGCTCTCCAGCTGGCAATCCCGCGTCCACATATATCCTACAGGCGAAGCCGGTCCTACAGTCGCTTGCGACGGTCCTACAGCCGAAGGCGATCCTGCAGCATCGGCGGTTCCCATTTCCTCCTTCAACTCCGCCACTGCCTCGTTGAGCACTTTTTGGTAGGTGTCGTAGCCCAGTTCGGCAATGAATCCGCTCTGCTCGGCTCCGAGCAGGTTACCTGCCCCACGTATATCCAGATCCTGCATCGCCAGGTTGAATCCTGAGCCCAGTTCGCTGAATGTACTCAGCGCATCCAGTCGTCTTCTGGCCTCGGGTGTCAGCAGTTCGCGTTCAGGAGCCACCAGGTAGCAGTAGGCTTTTCTGTTGCTTCGTCCTACGCGCCCACGCAGTTGGTGTAGGTCTGCTAATCCGTAGTGTTGTGCCGAGTAGATGATCATCGTATTGACGTTGGGTATATCCACTCCGGACTCAATGATGGTTGTTGATACGAGTATATCGTAGTCGTAGTTGATAAAGGCTTCAAGCCTCTCCTCCATCTCATCTGTCGGCATCTGCCCGTGTGCGGTGATGATACGTGCTGTCGGGCACAGGCGGTGCAGTTTGGCGGCTATGCGGTCAAGCATCTCTATGCGGTTGTTGACCACGAATACTTGTCCGTTGCGCTCCAGTTCTATGTCAATGGCCTCTTTTATTATGTCCTCGTCATCAGGCGTCAGCACTTCTGTCTGCACAGGATAACGATTGGGTGGGGGAGTGGTCATCACGCTCAAATCCCTTGCCCCGAGCATCGAGAACTGCAGTGTCCTCGGTATAGGTGTTGCCGTCAGCGTCAGCACATCTACGTTGGTACGTAGGCTCTTGAGCTTTTCCTTAACGGCCACGCCGAATTTCTGTTCCTCATCGATGATGAGCAATCCCAGGTCTTTCCACTCAACTGTTTTGCCCACCAGTTTATGTGTTCCGACGAGTATATCTATCTCGCCTTTCTTCAGTCTGTCCAGTATGTCTTTAGTCTCTTTGGCACTTTTGCCTCTGCTCAGATACTCCACCTTAACCGGGAAGTCCTTGAACCGCTCGCGGAAGGTGTTGTAGTGCTGCAAGGCTAATACTGTTGTCGGCACCAGCACTGCTGTCTGCTTGCCGTCGGTGGCGGCCTTGAAGGCTGCTCGCATGGCTATCTCGGTCTTACCGAATCCCACATCTCCGCATATAAGCCTATCCATCGGCATCGGGCTCTCCATATCGCGCTTAACATCAGCCGTTGCCTTTGCCTGATCAGGAGTATCTTCGTATATGAACGAAGCCTCCAGTTCTTGCTGCATGTATCCATCCGGCAGGTAGGCAAATCCCTGTTGCTGCTTGCGCGTAGCGTATAGCTTAATCAGGTCGCGGGCGATATCTTTTACCTTGTCCTTGGTCCGTTCTTTCAGTCGCTCCCATGCACCGCTACCCAGTTTGCTTATCGTCGGAGCACTGCCTTCACGACCTTTGTACTTACTGATTCGGTGCAGGTTGTGTATGCTCACGAATATCGTATCGCCATCGCGATAGGTGAGTTTAACCATTTCCTGCGGTTTACCGTTGACGGTTGTTGTCACCAGTCCGCCGAATTGTCCTACTCCGTGATCGCTGTGAACGACGTAATCACCCAATTGCAGTTGGTTTATTTCGCGTAGAGTGACTATAGCCTTGCCACGACGAGCATTTTCGCTGCGCAGGCTAACCCTGTGATAACGCTCAAATATCTCATGGTCCGTATAGCAAACAGTCTTCAGCTCATGGTCTATCCATCCCTCGTGCAGCGTTCCCTCTACGGGAGTGAACTTAATGTCTTCCAGCACAGAAGCCATTCGGTCAAGCTGTTTGCGCTGGTCCGCCAATATATATATGGTATATCCGTCAGCAATCCGTTGTTTGAGGTCGTCTGCCAGCACTTCGAAGTTCTTGTTGAACGACGGCTGCGGCTGGGTGTTGTATTGTATGCGTGTGAAGTTGTCAAACGCACTCTTCTCGCCAAACTCAATCGTCTGTCTGCTCTCCACTTTCCACTTTCCACTGCTTTCGCCAAACGACTCAACCTTATACTTCACCACTCTCCAGTCATCGCTAACCCATATCGTCTCTTTGGGCAAATAGTCCAACAACGTTGCCTCTCCTACAGGCGAAGCCGGTCCTACCAAATTGACCTCGTCAACTTTGGTTTTACTTAATTGGTCTTCTATGTCAAAGGTCCTTATGCTGTCGATTTCGTTGCCGAAGAAGTCCAATCGGTACGGATCGTCATTGCTATACGAATATACATCGGCTATTCCGCCTCGGATGGCGTATTGACCGGGTTCAAACACAAAGTCCACACGCTCAAATCCCATCTCGGATAATTGGTTACTCAGGTCGGATAACTGTATTTTATCTCCCCGTTTAACCACTATCGTTCCCTTTGTCAAATCCTCTCGTTCCGGCACCGCCTCCACCAATGCCTCCGGATAGGTTACCACGATTGTACCTCTTACAGGCGCTTGCGCCGGTCTTACAGCGTCAGCGGTCAACGTAGTTAAAACTCCCGTCCTCTGCACCATCATTGCCTCGTCTTGCGACTGCACTTTTTTGCTCCGCCTCCGTGACGATGGAAAGTACAAAACCCTTTGTCCTACAGCCTCGGCGGTCAGCGACCTTAGGTCGCTATACATATATTGCGCCGAATCCTGGTCGCTCATCACTATGAGCATTGCACCTACAGGCGAAGCCGGTCCTACAGCGAAGCGGTCTTTCAGTCCTTCGGACGGTCCTACAGCGCAAGCGGTCCTGCCTATCAAGGCAGTTATCTCTGCTGCTCGTGCGGAGCCGTATAGCCCACTCATCAGAACATGTTCAGCCCTGTTCCTCCGCAAACAATCCGCTACCGCTTTCGTCTGCTCATGCTCCTGTATCAACTCATCCACGCACATATTAGCGTGCAAAGGTAGTGCTTTTTTTGCATATATGCAAATAAAAATAAATTTATTTCACATAAATCGTTTTTTCTAACTGCGGCAAGAACACTCTTCTCCAGCCATCAACCTCTTCCGTCGTCCCATATTTTAAATAGTTGTGTGTGTTTCTATGTACGCGCTGTATTCCTAGGTACACACACTTTCTTTTTTAATTTTCTTTTTGCTTCTTTTTCTTTTATCCTCTTTTTCTTTATATGCCACGTTCACGATTGATACGTCTTACTATCGGGTCTAAACTAACACGCTCTGCGTGCTCACAATCGCCTACCTCAGCGTTCTTGCTGAAAAATTTACCGCGTTTAGAACAATGAAGACATACTCCATCACCCGCAAAACGTTCGGCCAATCTATCCTTATTTAATGCATGATATACGCTGTGTTTACACTGATAACAATATACAAATTCTTTCATATCTGCTAAAAAAAAAATAAACTTTTTTACTTTCAAACCCCGTAGGGACTTTGTAGGGAGTTTGTAGGGACTTTCATCCTACCATCATTTTGCCCAAAAAGAAACTTTTTGCATAGCGGGGAGAAGGTCTCCCTGTGCATGTTCCACGCTCTCACCCTGCGTTGACGTATCGGTGACGTATAGGAAACAGTATTGGCGAGGAAAATAGAAAAACTGCATCCGTTTTT
>JAGCSQ010000057.1 GCA_017964045.1 Paludibacteraceae bacterium | reverse complement strand
GAGATAACACTATTAACTGTCATGTGCTTGGGGCAGACGCTAAGTTACCTGCCGGTCCGTTTGAACTGTGTGTGACATTGCGTTGTCCTGTGGTGCTGACATTCGTTATTAAAGAGAGCAAAAAGACCTATCATACGTATACAGAATTGTTGCAGGTTGATTATTCATTGCCACGTCATGAGCGTGCTCAGCATTTGGCTCAACAATATGCTACGCGCATAGAGCAGATGGCATTGGAGCATCCGTATCAATGGTTTAACTTCTTTGATTTTTGGGCATGACGGAATTAATGCACATAGAGGATTGGATACCGCAGCGACCACCGTTTGTCTTTATTGACGTAGTGGATGAGGTGAGTGAAACATATGCCCGAACGCGGTTTGTGGTGAAAGATAGTTGTCCGTTGGTTCAGGATGGTAAGTTGCGCTTGGCAGGGATGATGGAAAATATGGCACAGACGTGCGCTGCCAGAGCAGGATGGGTGCAACGCCAACGTGGTGAGGAAGTAAAGATAGGATTCATCGGTGCGGTAAAACGAATGCAAGCAACGCGTCTGCCCAGAGTCGGAGAAACCTTGGTGACGGAAGCAACGGTGGTGGAGGAGGTAATGAATATATGCCTTATTGAGTGCGTAGCACGTATTGATAATGAAGTGATAGGAACATCAACGCTAAAACTGGCTATAACAGAAGAATGATATATTGCTTGGGACATAATATTATCTCTCCTTTGGGTGAAGGCTCAGAGCAGAACTACCAGGCTGTTGTTGCCGGTCGTAGTGGGCTGAAACTATATACCGACCGTTTCGCAGATGTCGAGCCGTTCTGTGCATCGATTTTTGCTGAGCCGCAGGATTTTGTGGACCTGTGTGTTCGTACGGCACAAACGGCTATTGCAGAAGCCGGTATAGACGCTACAGCAAAGGATGTAGTATTTATCCTGAGTACAACTAAAGGGGATAATTTGGACCTTATCACTCCGGCAAAGGCGATAGCAAAGCACTTCGGAAATATGAATTCTCCTATAGTCGTCAGCAACGCTTGTACGTCAGGTGTATGTGCTCAGATAACGGCAAAGAGGCTGATAGAATCCGGATTATACAGGCATGCAGTAGTGATTGGTTGCGATATACAGACACGTTTTATAGTTAGTGGCTTTCAGTCGTTTAAGGCATTGTCTGATGAACCATGTAAGCCGTTTAGTGAGGATCGCAGGGGACTTAATTTGGGTGAGGCAGCAGCTGCTATTGTTTGGTCAGCAGAACCGCATGATGGTTGGGTATTGGAAGCCGGTAGTATTCATAACGACGCAAACCATATATCCGGTCCGAGCCGAATAGGAGAGGGATTATATCGTTGTTTGCGGGATGTGCTGCAAGGCGTTGAAAGAGAGGATATTAAACTATTGGGTGTACACGGTACTGCAACGCTGTATAATGATGCAATGGAAAAGATTGCTATTGAGCGTGCCGGACTACAGGATGTGCCTATTAGCGCGCTAAAGCCGTATTTTGGGCATACAATGGGGGCTGCCGGTGTGCTGGAAACGATAATGTGTATGCAACTGCTGCAACACGGGATATTTATTAAGATGCTATCCGGTTTCGGGGGCGTTAATGCTGCAATTAGACTCAGATGCGAGTAAGTCATGACATAGAGATTACGCCAAAGTCTGTTGTGCTGGACGGTAAGCAGATTGAGGTGAGCGAAACGGGTGAGAGATTGCTTGTGGAATTATATCGACGCTATGTCGGTGATTATCCTAAGTTCTACAAGATGGATACGCTGAGTAGGCTTGGCTTTATTGCAGCGGAGATATTGCTAAAGATAGAGCCTGTAGAGGCTGTTATATTGGGGAACCATAATGCAAGCATCAAGAACGACCGTGATTATCTGAAGACGATAACAGATGGTAATTACTATCCAAGTCCTGCACTGTTTGTCTATACGCTACCGAATATAGTTACGGGAGAAATAGCCATCAGGCATCATATACAAGGTGAGACATCGTTCTATGTGCTTGATAAACAGGAGGATTTGGAACCGATAATACATGCAACACTCAATAATGTACCTTCGCCAATATTAGGTGGATGGTGCGAGTGCAGTGATAAAGACGAATTTAATGCAAAACTACAAATTATATGGAACAACTGATTGAACAACTTAAAGGCCAGATTATTGAGGCTCTCAACTTTGAGGAGATGACTCCGGCAGATATAGATGCTGATGCACCTCTGTTTGGTGAGGGCTTGGGATTAGACTCAATTGATGCACTGGAACTGATTATGCTTCTTGACCGAGAGTACGGTATTAAACTTGCTGACCCGAAGGCAGGTAAGGCTATTTTCCGTTCTGTACGCACCATGGCCGAATATATACAAGCCAATCGCACGAAGTGAAAATAGCAATAACAGGCATAGGAACGGTCAGCGCTATTGGACTCAACTGCGATGAGACGCTGCAGTCGCTACTGAACGAACGTTCGGGAGTGGGGAAGATGCATATTTTAGGCAGTAACCATAAGGAACTTCCTGTAGGTGAAGTACCTTATAGTGATGAGCAGTTGAAGAGCATGCTGGAACTCGGCAATGAACCTATGCCTCGTACGTCGTTGCTTGGTTTGATGGCAGCACGCGAAGCTCTGAGTATGTCTAAAGCACCATGTGATGCCTTTATCAATGGCACAACTGTTGGTGGTATGGACTTGACAGAGCAAAACTGGCATAACTACGCTGAAGGTAAGGCAACGGAGAATATCCGTTTACACGAAGCAGGTGAATCAACTAATGCGATTGCAAGACACCTTAATTGTGACTTCACGTTTATTGCTACACCTTCTACTGCTTGTTCGTCGGCACTAAATGCCATCTTCCTTGGTGCTAATCTATTGCGTACAGGTAAGGCTAAACGAGTACTGGTAGGCGGAAGTGAGAGCTTGAGTAAGTTCCACCTCAATGGCTTTAATGTGCTGATGATATTAGACCATGAGCCTTGCCGACCATTTGATGCCGATAGGCACGGACTTAATCTTGGCGAAGGAGCCGGTTACTTGGTTTTGGAGAGCGAAGATGATGCGCTTAATCGTGGTGCTGAGATACTGGCCTACATTGGCGGGTATGCTAATACGTGTGACGCGTTTCATCAAACCGCGTCATCAGATAATGGCGAAGGCGCGTATTTGGCAATGAAAAATGCTATTCGGATGGCAAATATTGCCCCAGGAGATATAGTTTACGTAAATGCTCATGGTACGGCGACACCCAATAATGATCTTAGTGAGTCGGCTGCTTTGCTGCGTTTGTTTGGCGATAAGATGCCACTTGTAAGCAGTACAAAAGCCTTCACCGGACATACGACTTCGGCAAGTGGCGGATTAGAAGCGGCTATATGCGTTATGGCAATGAGGAATGGTTTTGTGCCGGCAAACCTCAATTGGAATAGTAAGGCAGAGGGATTGATAAAACCAGTGATGCATACAGAGAAATGTGAGCTTAGGTACGTGCTGTGTAATGCATTTGGCTTTGGCGGAAATGAGTCGTCACTGGTATTGTCGGCCGTACCTGTGGAACTTAGTGAACATTCATTTAATCATGCTCAACCGGTAGCATCTGTTGATCAAACGGACGATACAGATGTCAGCACATATATATCTGCTGCAGAGGGTAGGCGAATGACAGCGCAGATGAGGCGTATAGTGGTGGCAGTTCGCAGAGCAATGAAGGAAGCTGGTATAGAAAAGCCTGATGCTATAGTCTGTGCAACGCGATGGGGTTGTATGCTTCAGTCGATGCGTTTCCTCACGGATATGATTGATAGTGACGAGCAACAACTAAAACCGACACCGTTTATTCAGTCAACACATAATACGATAGCTTCTCTGATAGCGATCATGACCGATAACCACGGTTATAACTCAACGTACTCGCAGGGCAAGGAGTCGCTGCAAAATGCTATGACAGACATAGAATCGCAGATGAGTCTTGGCCTAATTGACAGCGCGTTAGTGCTTGAATTTGATGAGCAAGTAGAGGCTTGGGATAATGTGCTGAAACTGATAGACGATAAAACGAATAATACTGCGCGTGCGTACGTATATAAAAAAGGAGTAAGATGAAACTGCTGTTAATAGCTATAATACAGAGTCTGTTCCTATGTGCAGGACAGATGTTTATGAAGTTGGCTCTCAAGGCCATAGATACCGTTACGTGGTCTTGGTCGTTTGTGCTGGGTCAACTGACCAATTGGTGGTGGCTTGCTTGTGGAGTATCATTTACTGCGGCAGGACTGCTGTGGATGTATATGCTCAAGCACTGGCCTTTTTCGCAAGCATATCCGCTGAGTAGCATAGCTTATGTGTTTGGAATGATAGCGGCTATGATGGTATTTAAGGAGCAGATCGCGTGGACACAGTGGATTGGAATATTGTTTATCATGGCAGGTTGCTACCTGGTAGTTAATTGAGTATTAGGATGTTAGCATTTGTATTGGCAGTCATATTATCTCTTAATGCCGACTTCGTGCAGACTAAGCAAATTAAGCTTATGCGCGAACCGCAGGTGTCAACGGGGCATCTTGTTTATCGTGCACCGGATTATATGCAGTGGCAATACATCAAGCCCAATAAGGTTACTTGGGAGATGAATGGTGAGCAAACAAATGTCAATCCGCAATTGCAGCGTATGCTAAAGATGATAATGGCTTCTATCTCCGGTGAGGCACAGAATGACGCCAAATTGCAACGAGAGATGAAAAAGATGTTCCGCGAGGTTAATATCACTATGGATGACACAGGAGAGGTTGCTAAACGGGTGGAGTTGGTAGAACAAAACGGAGATATAACGGTAATAGAATTTAGTAATGTTATTAAACAATAATTTATATCATATCGTTGACAATCAGTCGCTTACTGTTCGGTTTAATGCTGAACATCCTATTTTTGCCGGTCATTTTCCGGGACAGCCCGTAGTGCCTGGAGCATGCCTGGTGCAGATAAGCGAAGAGCTGCTATCTCAAAAGCTGGACAGGCCGGTCCAACTGACAGAAATACGTAATCTTAAGTTCCGTCGTGTTATTACGCCGGATATGAATATATCATTTAATCTTAACGTAAACGGCGACAGTTGTGCCGTTGTAATATTGCATTTGAACGAACCATATGCCCAATTCACAGCAACATATATGTGCGTTGATACCGACCTATAATAATGCCGGTACCATAGTTGATGTTGTCAACCGCGTTCATGCGCAGTTGCGTGATATCATTGTTGTTGTGGACGGTAGTACGGACGATACGCTTGCCCGTTTGCAGACGCTTGCTTTCCCGATAACAATTGTTTCGTATGAAAAGAATAGGGGCAAGGGAGGAGCATTGGTTGCAGGATTCCGCAAAGCCATAGAAATGGGCTTTGATTATGCTTTAACTATAGATGCAGACGGACAGCATTATCCGGAGGATATACCTTTGTTGCGACATGCCTTGGATGTTCATCCCGGTGCGCTGATTGTGGGTAGCAGAAAGTTTGATGACGATAATATGCCTGGCAAGAGTAAGTTTGCCAACCGCTTCAGCAACTTCTGGTTTCGTGTGCAGACAACAATAGATCTGCCTGACACTCAGACCGGTATGCGTATTTATCCGCTCAATAAACTGTACGGACTGAATCTGCTTACGAGCCGTTATGAGGCAGAACTGGAGTTGCTCGTTTTTGCCGCATGGCGTAATGTGCAACTGATACCTGTTCCAATACGCGTTTATTATCCGCCTAAGGAGGAGCGTGTCAGCCACTTCCGTCCGGTAAGGGATTTTACGCGTATCAGTATCCTTAATTGCTTCCTGTGCCTTGGAGCGCTGCTGTTTGGGTATATTAATATGTATTGGCGAACGGTACTTTGCTTTGGTTACTTTGGCTCTACAATGCTGTTCATTATCAGTCCGTTAACGCTCATATATTTTGCCATTCACGGTAATAATAAAGATAGCCGTGCACGGTATCACCGTTATATGCAACGACTGGCTCAGCATTATCGCTTTATGCTGAGCGGACTATATTGGCACGTCAATAATCCATATAAGGTAAATCTGGGTGAACATCCTGCAATCATCGTATCTAATCATCAGTCGCTAATAGACATTATGCTATATCTGTCGCTTTCGCCCAAGATAATAGTGATGATGAAGAATGCGATCTGGAATAATCCCATCTATGCCGTTGTGGCCAGATATATGGATTGCTTTTCGCCATCGTGGGATGAGGAAAAGATCGTTGAGCACCTTCGTCGTGTAACGGCAGAAGGTTATTGTCCACTTTTCTTCCCTGAGGGTACGCGTACGCTTACAGGAGATGTCGGTCGCTTCCATCGTGGAGCGTTTTATTACGCAGACCTGCTTAAGTTACCAATACAACCCTTATTGATTGAGGGTATGAATGATTATATCAGTAAGCGTCAGTTTGCTATCAAACCTAATCAAGTGTATCTGAATATTCTGCCGGAGATACCGTATGGCGACACGTCATTTGGACATAATTATAAGCGTTTGAGTAAGTCATTGGAGATGCACTATGATGCTTTTATGCATAGCAACCGCATACATGTCGGCATTCTTGGAGCCGGTGTCAGTGGACTCTTTACCGGTGCTCTGCTTGCGCAGCGGGGATATATAGTTACTTTGCTTGAGCAACTGCCTGTTTTCGGGGGCGGACTATATAGTTATGAACGCGATGGCGAAACCTGGGCCACGGGAATGCATATCCTTACCGGTATGCAACCGGATGGACCCGTCAATAATGTACTAAAGCAGTTAGGCATAACAGCTGATTGTGTGCCTACTACGCTTGATGCTTCTCCGGCAACGCTTATAGGTGAGAGGGAGTGGGCTGAGAGCAGCAACGGTGTCTATCGCTTTGTAGGTGGTAGTCAGGCTCTGGCTGATGAGCTGGCATTATACATCACTCGGCATGGCGGACGAGTGCTGACATCGCAACGTGTTACAGCGCTATCACAACACGAGGGTAGGTTTGTTGTTAAAACAGAGACGGCAGAGTTGGCTTTTGATAAGGTGGTTAGCAGCCTGCATCCTAAGCAGTTGCTTGCTATCAGTCAACTACCTATCTACCGTCCTGCAACGGTTAAGCGTATTCTCTCTACGCCGGAGACGTTTGGTTCGTTTAAGACCTATATACGCCTTAAACCAAAGTCGCTTAACTACGATCCCGTTACTCACTTCATTTCAGATTATAATCTTCTGGTTATGACCCCTTGTTCCGAGCACAATCAAGTCTATGCCCGTACGATAGAGACGGTTATGCCGCTTGACTACAGCGAACTCAAGCCCTGGCATAATGATCGCAAAGCACATTACGCAGACTATGAGGCATATAAAAATGGCAAGGAGCACGAGGTAATCGAAATTGTTGAAAGCCTTTATCCCAATCTGAGTAAACATATAGAGTCTGTCTTTTCCTCAACCTCTCTCACGTATCGTGATGATTACCTCAGTCCGGAAGGTGCTATGTACGGAATGAGTGAGTCTGTTGGCTCTATTCATACACGTGTAGATGGACTGTTTATTACGGGTCAGAACGTATTCCTTCATGGTCTTTGTGGCGTAGTGATGACATCTCTTCAAGTGGCAGAAAGTATATGCGAAGCGTAATTATATTATTTGTATCAACCATATTCGCGCTATCCTGCAGCGCTACAAGGTATAAAATCACGCCATACCTTGCTGATAGTGTAAGCAATACAGGAATAGCTGTTGTTGTCTGTCCGGGAGGTAGTTATAGTTGGCTGGATATGAAGACGGAAGGAGTAGGTGTTGCTGAGTGGTTGCAGAGTCAGGGAATAAACGCTTTTGTGCTACGATATCATGTGGCAAATGTTACGGCATACTGCTTTGGATATCGTGTGTTAGGATTAGGAAACCACTATCCTAAGATGTTGACTGATGTGGAGAATGCACTACAACAAGTTTATTCGATGGCGGACTCGTTGCACATAGATAAAAACTGCATCGGCGTCATGGGCTTTTCTGCAGGTGGACACCTTACGATGATGTCGTTTACGCATAACAGAACGCCATATAAGCCACATTTCCTTTGCCCGATGTATCCGGTGGTGACGTTCTCAGATAGCCGATATGTACATAAACGTAGTCGTCGTGGGGCCTTAGGTGTATGGGGACAATGGAAAGAACAGATGCGAGACAGCCTGTCTATAGAAAGACACATAACACCTGATTGTCCGCCGGTATTTCTGGTTAACTGCGTTGATGACCCTGTGGTTAAGTACCAGAATAGTGAATTGCTTGATTCGGCACTGACGGCTAACGGTGTGCCGCATAAATATATACAATACAAGACCGGTGGCCATGGTTTCGGAGCGTCCGAGACTAAGGGAACTGCCGAATGCAGACAATGGAAAAAAGAGTTTCTACAATGGATATCGAATTTGAATCAATAGAGCGTATTCGTGAGTATCAAGAGGAGTTGCTGCGTAAGCAGATACATTATGTCAGCGAACATTCGCCATACTATAAGCGTATGTTTGCCGGGCAAGGTGTTGACCCGGATTCAATCCGCACGATAGACGACCTGCAACGTCTTCCGTTTACGGAGAAGGCTGACCTGCAGCGCTATAACGATGACTTCCGTTGTGTACCTAAAGAGGATATAATTGACTATATCACTACCTCAGGTACACTCGGTGACCCTGTTGTGTTTGGTTGTACTGACCACGACCTGGAGCGATTGGCATATAACGAGCATAAGTCGTTTGCCTGTGCCGGACTGAAGAAAGGAGATATCCTGCAACTGATGACCACTATCGACAAGCGCTTTATGGCAGGTCTGGCTTATTGGATGGGTATTCGTCGCATGGGGGCAAGTATCATACGTGTAGGCAATGGTATTCCTGAACTGCAGTGGGATACGATACAGCGTTTGCGGCCAACGGCAATCATGTGCGTGCCGTCGTTTATATTGCGACTCATTGAATATGCCGAGCAACACGATATAGACTATCGTCACTCGTCTATCCGCAAGATAATCGGTATCGGTGAGGGACTACGCGACCAGCAGTTCCGGCTTAACTTACTGGGACAGCGTATTCATGAAAAGTGGCCCGAGGTGGAATTGTATGCAACGTATTCATCCACGGAGATGTCGGCTACGTTCTCTGAGTGCGAGCATGCCTGTGGAGGACATGTACACCCTGAGCTTATTATCGTTGAGATTATCGGTGAGGATGATAAGCCCGTTAAGGACGGTGAGCCGGGAGAGGTGGTTATTACGACGCTGGGTGTTGAGGGTATGCCTCTGCTCCGATTCCGTACAGGCGATATCGCTGCTAAGGTGGTTGAGCAGTGCCGGTGCGGACGGAATAGTTACAGGCTGACACCGCTTATCGGACGCAAGCATAATATGATTAAGCTCAAGGGAACAACCATCTATCCACCGGCTATCAATGATGTGCTGGATAATACCGACTTTGTCGGTAATTATGTTGTTGTAGTACGTCCGTCAGATGCCGGAACGGATGCTGTCATCGTCCGTATAAGCTTAAGGGATGCTTCTATTCAGCAAGATGAGGCCATTAAACAACTCAAAGACCACTTCCGTTCACGTCTGCGCGTAACACCTGAGATAGAGGTGCTGCCGGCAGATGTTATTCAGCAAATCAACTTCCCTGCTAAAAGCCGCAAACCTGTTAAGTTCATTGACGAACGATGAAATCCCAAATACTACATATTTACGACTGGTTATCAGCTCATCGTCGATGGCTGTGGGGTAGTGTTACAGCTTTGCTGGTGCCGCTGACAG
>JAGCSQ010000056.1 GCA_017964045.1 Paludibacteraceae bacterium | reverse complement strand
TGAGGACGACGGAACTGAGCATACACGGGCTTTGCGTGGTGAACACGGTGAGGTCTTTACCTCCATACCTAATGATACGGTTGGACTAATTGTTATCTACGACTCGCTGCACACCTCGGCTTCCTGCCATTGCGACTCAACTTTCACGCTTGAGCTGTTCGTCAAACCCGCTTACCACTTCTACGAGTCTCACGACCCGGTCTGCACGGGCACTACCGTCGAGTGGCGAGGACAGACCTACACTAGCGACGTTGCTACCGTCATCACCGACAACCGCTCATTCTTGACGACCGGCGACTGCGATTCTGTATTCCACTTCACCGTCGAGTTCTACCAGTCCTACGACTACGAGACTGAGTACTTCGAAGTCTGCGCCGACCATGGTCACTTCGAGTGGCATGGCATCAGCTTTGACGAGGAAATGCAGCGTAGCCTCAGCGAACGTCACACTGTCGACGACACCATCGTCCGTGCTAAGATCTACAATACAACTCTCGGCTGCGATAGTACTTATCACATCCAACTCGTCATCCACCCTGTCCTTTGGGAAGAGTGGGATGATACTATCTGTGTTGGCGAATCTTATCATTTCTTCTCGCAGACGCTCACGGAGAAGGGTACTTACTACGACACTACTTACACTGAGTTCGGTTGTCCGGCATATCAGGTCGTTAACCTGGCTGTAGAACCCGCTACACGCTTTAATATCGTGGCAGACTCGGCTTGTGCTGACTATGGCGAGTACCTCTTGCGTATTGGCTACGACGGTCTACGTCCTGATTCATTTGCTATCTTCTATGACTCGCTGGCTCACGCACGCGGATTCATCGATGTGCCTAAGGATACCTTCATCAGCGACCATATCGAGCTTGCTCTGCCACAGGCAACACCGTTCCTGCGACCCGATAACTACACGGCTACGCTCTTCTTCTACACGCGTCACTGCAAGGAAGACAGCACTATGCTTAACCGCTACAATCTCCAGGTACGTTATCCGTCGTCCATTCTCAAGCAGATGTGGAATGATGCTATAGCCATCTACGATAGTGCCTACAACGGAGGCTATCGCTTTGAGAAATTCCAGTGGTTCCATAACGACGCTATCATGCCCGGTCAGATTAGCCACTTCCTCTATCAGCCGCACTGGCTGGAGAATGGTCAGGACTATGCAGTCGAGCTGACACGTGTTGGCGAGGACTATGGTATCATGACCTGCCCGCTCACTATCGAGTGGACCGGCAACGATAAGGTGACGCCGTCGATGCAATACCTCTCTGTTGTGCCTACAATGGTATCGCGCGATTATCCTGTAACTAATATCCTCAGCCTCATCGAGGGTAACTATAAGGTCATCAACCCCACCGGCTCCACTATCCAGAGCGGACGTATCGTGCCTGACGAGCACCACGCTATGTACGTCACCCTGCCTGCCGTTGCGGGTCTGTATGTCATCGAGATGAGTGACGATGAGGGCAATAGTCGTACCGTAAAAGTGATGGTTTACTAATGAAGCGAACTCTGTTACATATCATCCTCTTGCTTCTGCTGGCAGCGCCGTTGACAGCCCAGACTCGTCTGTGGTCGTCACGCACTACGTATGCCACTAAGTTCGAGCGACGTCCTTCGTCACAGGGTCTGCTCACCTCGCAATACGACGGTGTTCACCACTTGGTCGGAATGTATGCCGACGGAGCCTACTCGTTCTTCCTTAACAACGTGCCGTCCTACCACACTAACCCCGGAGGTTATAGCGTCGGCTTTGGTTTCCTGTATGCTTACCAGCACGGACCTATGCTTGTGCAGGTCGGCCTTGGTGCACGCTGGCAGGATATTACCGATAGTGTCGCTCCCCAACACTGGACACGTGGCGACTACGACTCCAACGGAGTGCCCTTCACGCTCCACTATAGCTTCACTAACCGACTGGACCGTACACGTAATATCTACTTCTCGCTGCCTGTATCCATGGGCGGTTACTTCGGTCCGTTCTATGCCCTCGGAGGTATCAAACTCAACCTTCAGGTCTGGGGCGACAGTCATATGAAGTCCACCGGCAGCACTTACGCCGACTATATCGACGGCGCAGGTAATAATATCTTTATTGGTCCTATCTATCAGATGGATAACCACGGCTTGCGTAAGGATGTGGACATCGCCAACGACGGCAAGCGTGTCAATCTTAGTGCCGATATTCTCGCTACGGCTGAAATAGGTTATGAGATTCCGCTAAGCAATAAGGGACGACCGTCCTATCGCAAGAATCGCGAACAAGATATGCGTATTCGTATTGGTTTGTTTGCTGAGATTGGTGTGCTCAATATCTGTCCTAAGAAGGATAATCCTCTCTTTGACATACCTGAGTCCACACGCTACGACTTCCCGACGTTCACCATGAATCATATCTTCTCGTCATCGGCGGCGTCAGGCTACTCAATCCACTCCTTCTTTGCGGGATTGCGTGTTTCGTATTTCTTCTTTGGATACCAGTCTAAGGAGAAGTGCTTACTCTGCGGCTCGCGCGGCTTCCAATCGCCTTGGAAATAGCAGGTTGTGTGTTAACCCGCCTGCTTCGGCTGAGACTATACCTTCCTTGGTTAACGTCTCTACTTTAACGCGTCCGCTGCAGTGTATTATGCGGTCTTTATCGATGGCTATGCCCACGTGACTGATGCCTGTGCCTTCACCGTGATTGAAGAAGCATAAATCACCGGCTTTTATATCTTCATATCTTACCTTTCGGCCCTGCTTGGCCTGCTCGCTGGCATTGCGTTTGAGGTTGATGCCGAATAGCGATATCACCTGCTGACTAAAGCCCGAGCAATCCATGCCCAAAGCGTTTCTGCCACCCCATAAATAGGGCACATTCAGCATAAAGCGGCATACTGTCAGTAGGTTCTGCTCGTTCAACTCCAGCGGCTTAACGGCTACGGCTCCTGCGTCAATGCGGAAGCCTACACCCAGGATGCTGAAGCGTCCGTCCTTGTAGTCGGGTAGGATAGTGCCAAGGCTCAGCGGAATCGTCTGTCCGTTGTTCTCGCTCACGGCATATGTCATCGGCAGACACACACGGGCCACGCGCTCCTGTCCTGCCACTTGCTTCCATTCGTCGCTACTCAGCGGAGTAATCATCTTCTTGTCGCACCAACCTTCTTGCCCGTCACTCAGGCTCTTAATCTCCACCCAACGATTATCCGTCTGACCGGTCTGATTCGTCCGACTCGTCCGAATCTCTACCAACTCTCCAAACAACAACTGTGTCGTCTGTTCTGCCTGCTCACGACCTTCCGCCCGAACCGGCACATTACTATGTAATACTATCCCTTTCATTCTATTACCTATTACCTATTACCTCCCCAGCCACAGGCTGATCAGCACCGGATCATGATCCGCGTACCTTATCACTCCCTTGTCGGCATATTTGCTGCGATAACCCTTTGAGTAGTAGGCATCTGTGTTGATATGCCAGGCCTCTATTTTCAGTATCTGTGCCTCCATGGACGGGTTGGCAAATACGCGGTCCAGATAACCTCTTTCGGCGTTGAAGACATAGCTGTATCCGTTAGGGTCCAATCGCTGCAATTGGTCAGCGTAACCCGCATCCACAATCGCCCGTATCGGCTGCTCATAAGCGTGACTGTTATAGTCGCCTACCATCAGTATATCAGGGTCACTCAGATGCCCTTTGCTCTGCAGCGTATCCAGCATCATCAGCAGGCTGTCGGTGTTCAGCATTCGCCTGGCGTTCGACTCCACAGGACTACCGTGTTTTGAGCGCGTGTGATTAAGGCTTATATTCAGTTTCTCACCGCATTCGATATGTTCAAATCCGTGCAATAATAGGCGGTAGTGATAATGACTTGTTGTGTCGCCATAGGCGTGGTACGTCTCGCCGTACGGACGCACTTTATCTACCCTGTAAATCCATCCCACCATAAGCATGTCCGCGTCGCTGAAACCGTTGTCTATAAAGGCGTAACGCTCTTTTCCAACCCGTTTGTTCATAGCATCCACCAGCGTCCTGATGGCAGCGCCACCGCGTTCCAATTCGCACACGCTGTATATGTCCGCATCTATCTTTGTCAGCGCCATTGCTATCTTCTTTGTCTGCAACTCAAACTGCTCCGGCGTAGTGCGTTTGCTTGCATATCCGCCCAGGTGGTAGAAGTAGTTCTGTATGTTCGCCTCGCACACCCTCAGATTTGCCCTTTTATCCCATTTAGGTGGCCTTCTGTCAAACTTCGTCTTCCCAAACTTCGGTGTTTTCCCCATCACAATCTTTCTTACAGCTTTAGCGGTCTTACAGTCGCCTTGCGACAGTCCTACAGCGCCGGCGGTCATCGAGTCAGCGATCCGAACAGTTGCGCCCGTCTTTATCTTCCATGGCTGATACTTTGTGCACAGCTGTATCCGCAGTGAGTCGTTCTCCCGCTTTAGCCGCCAATACTCTGTCGAGTCGCCCTTATCCAGTCCAACCGCATATTCTTCCGGGGCATACAACATCTTTGGCGCTATCACCAACGAGTCGTAGTACATCCCCACTACATACATCACTGCCAACAATATTGTTTTCATGCCACTTCCGTTTTGCTGCAACTTAATTTGCTGCAACTTAATTCGCTGCAACTTAATTTGCTGCAACTTATTTTGCTGCAATCTATTTTGCTGCAAAATTACAAAAATAAAATGATATATACAAATTTCTTGCTTTTTTTTCATTTTTCTTGAATTTTATTTGCAAATCTCACAAAAAAGTATTATCTTTGCACCCTCTTTTGATAGCCACCTATAAAGGGGTATTAAAAGGTCATTAAAAGGTTATTAATGGGTCGTTAAGGGGTGATTAAAGGGTGATTATGGGGTGATTATTTGGTGATTAAGACGTGATTCCGAGACCTTACACGGGCTACTGCGAGCCTCCACATATGAAATGTTTAACAATCTAAATTCATAAAACTATGTCACAAACAACTTACATCAGTCCGGTTGACCATCTCTCCGGGCGTATTGTCAAAAAAAGCAAAACAGGAACCGTTCAACGTACCAAAATCTACCGCGACGAAAAAGGACGCGTCATCGGTCAGGGTGCTAACGAATCCTACATAATCGAGAACCCGCGTAATTACATCAAGCAGCCGCTGTCTGCACAGGAGCAACTGACAGTCAACTCCTTCCGTGATGCTGCCGCTCAGTACCAACTTGAAAAGAACGACCCTGAGCGCATGGCTTATTGGCGTCAACGCTTTAATGACCAATTGCATAGACCTGACCCGGAGGCTTCTATCGACCCAAAAACAGGCAGATGCCGCACATATAAGCGCCTCGATATCTTTATGCGTACTATCATCCAACTGCAGCTCCGCCGCGAGCAGTCGCCCGCGTGACGCTCTTACAGCCGCAGGCGGTCCTACAGCAAGCCTCGCTTGCGGTCACAAAAAACGTCCTTTGCGGCGTTTTTTTGTTTTTTATTTGCATATATGCAAAAAATGTTGTACCTTTGCAGGCTGAATTGTGATTAAAACTCAAATGCATTATGAAGAAACTATTTTATCTCATGTTTGCAGCCCTCGCCTTTATGGCTTGCAATAACAATGAACCAAGTGATAATGGTAAAAGCGGTAGCGGCGGTAGTGGTAGCGGCGAAGGAGGCGGTAGCAGCAGTAGCGCCGTCATTAACCCGCGTTCCAATAATGGCGCTATGCCTGGTTTGTTTACCGTAGACAATGGCAAACAGGTCCACTTCTCGCAAGGCAATCTGCAATATTGTGCTTCGTCAAGAACTTGGCGTTTTGCTACTAACCAATGGGATACCATAGGAATATATAATGAGCAAATCGGCAAGACGGAGTACACCGGCTGGATTGACCTGTTCGGTTGGGGAACTGGAAATGCTCCTGTGACTACAGACGTGAATGGTGATTATTCCTCCTTTAGCGAGTGGGGCGAAAATCCGATTGCTAATGGCGGCAACGCTGCCGGCTTGTGGCGCACCTTGAGTAACACCGAATGGAGACATCTGTTCCGCAGCAGAAGCAATGCTGAGGAATTGTTCGGCTTAGGTTCGGTTAATGGTATTAACGGAATAATTATTCTTCCCGATGATTGGCGACTGCCGAGTGGCTTAACATTCAATCCCAGCACAAAAATTAAAACGCAAGACCAAGAACAATTAGGTATTTTGGTATGGAATGAGAATAACGAGTATTATGAGAATAGTTTGGATAAAAACTACGAGCATAACATTTATTCTGCCGCTCAATGGGTACTCATGGAAGAAGCAGGAGCTATCTTCTTGCCGGCAGGTGGCAAGCGTATCGGTACAAGTGCCTCCAGTGTAAACTCTCTCGGTGTCTATTGGGCATCAGCACCAGTGACTTGGTCCGGTTATGAAGACTACTCGTTCAGCATGAATTTTCACGATAGTGGCTTATTCCCGCATACATACACCGACAAATACAAAGGAAGTTCTGTTCGTCTAGTTAAATAACTCTATCTACGCACGCTAACTGTAACTAAAAGCCCAAATACATTATGAAGAAACTATTTTATCTGATCATAGCAGCCTTCGCCTTTATGGCTTGCAATAATAACGAACCGGAATCAAAGCATCAACAATCTACCGACCCCAAGCCGGATGGTACCTCTTTCCAGTTCGTAGTGAAGAACCTCACGACTGACGAGGCAAATATCCTTGTAGTACCTCCAACAGCGCAGACTGAGTTCTTCTGGGCATATGCTACAGAGAAATATCTCAACGAACATTATCCGACCTTGTCGCAGTTCGTGCAATCATATTTCACAGCAAACACATATGACACATGGAAGAGTGTCGGCCGTATTCTTGGCGGCACGAAGAAAGTAAATATATCCTCTCTGAAGGATAACACAGATTATCGTCTGGTTGTTTGCCAAATAGACCACGACCTTAATATCATCGGCAACCCTGCTTCATATAAGTTCAAAACAGTAAGATTCATTCCTGAAGGCCTACTGAGTGGTGTGTTTACGGTAGATAATAACGGAAAAAAAGTCGGTTTCTCACAGGGTAATTTGCAATACCAAGCCAGCACACAGACCTGGCGTTTCGCTGAACACCAATACGACACAATAGGTGCGCTTAATGAAAATATCTCTGACACTTATAGCGGTTGGATAGACCTCTTTGGCTGGAATACAGCCGACAAACCTACTTTGGCAACAAAGACTAATGCAGACTACTCCACCGGTGAATTTACAGATTGGGGCGATAATCCTATCAGCAATGGTGGCAATACGGCCAAGCAGTGGCGTACGCTCACTAAGGCAGAATGGTTATACCTGTTTAATGGAAGAACGGATGCAAACAAACTCTTTGGTTTAGGTTGTATCTATTTTAATACCGAGAAGACGAAGTGGATCAACGGCATATTCATTATTCCGGATGATTGGACTTGCCCGGAGGGAGCGCATTTCACGCCAAGTACTCAAGTGACAGATGAGGAGTTGGGTAAATTGGAATGGAGTGCGTATCAGTTACCAGCATATGAGAATGAAAAAAGTGGCAACTTCAAACACAATGTTTATACGCTAAGCGAGTGGAAAACGCTGGCAGAATCCGGTGTTGTCTTTCTACCTGCGGCGGGTAACCGTAATGGTACGAATGTAGATATGGTTGGTGCTTGGGGCATATATTGGTCATCTACGTATTCCGGAAGTGTATATACTGCATATCCTGATTGTGGTGGCACTATTTCCTTCAATAGTGGATACTTCTATATGGATGCTAATTATCCATTCGAATATGCTTACTCTGTCCGCCTCGTGCAAGACGTTAAATAATCAATCCTCAGTCCTACAGTCGCCTTGCGACGGTCTTACAGCCGCAGGCGGTCCAACAGCAAGCCTCGCTTGCGGTCACAAAAAACGTCCTTTGCGGCGTTTTTTTGTATTTTATTTGCATATATGCAAAAAATGTTGTACCTTTGCAAGCTAAATGTCCTAACATGGATTAATAACCTTTTTTAAATATAACACAATGAAAAAAATCTTTTTCTTCATCAGCGTGATATCACTTGTGCTGGCCGCTTGTAGCGATAATGGCAATAACCCCGAGTCTCCGGACCTCACGAATGGCGAGATTTATGCTTCTCTTAGTTCCGACCAAAAGACCATGACACTCTATTATGGTACTCAGAAAAACACCGACGATGTCACCGACTGGAGTATATATCGTTCCCATGACGGAATCCATGAGACCGGCTACCACATAACAACTGTCGTTTTGGATGAGTCGATGAAAAAAGCACGACCAACCAGCACCAAAGAGTGGTTTTATGACTTCTGGGATTTGGCGGAATTCCAACATCTTGACTACCTCAACACCTCTAAGGTAACGGATATGAGTTGGATGTTTGCAAAAACGGTTGTCACCTCGCTGGAACTCTATAACTTCGACACACAAAAAGTGACCGACATGAGTTATATGTTCTACGTTTGTGACGAGTTGAAATGTATCTTCTGCGATAATGACTGGAGTACCAGCCCCAACTTGACAACTTCAAAGGACATGTTCTTAGCTTGCAGTAAATTGAAGGGTGGCAATGGCACTGAGTGTGACGGAGTGAATAATGTTAAGGCTTCTTATGCCAAGTTGGACGAAGCAGGCAAACCAGGCTATTTCACAAAGTATCTTCGTGAGATCTATGGCGTTTTGGCAAGCGACGAAGTCACCGTCACCGTTTATTATGACCATCAAATGGCTTTACGAGACGGCACGACCAACTGGATGGCGGCATTTAACTATGTATGGAGCAGTTGGTATAAGGTGAAAACCATCATTTTGGACGAATCGATGAAAGAAGCCCGACCGATGAGTACTATGCAATGGTTTTATGGTTTTACTTACTTAACCGAAATTTGGAATCTCGATTACCTCAACACTTCTGAAGTAACGAATATGAGTAGTATGTTTGAAGGGTGTGAGAGTCTCACTTCTTTGAATCTCAGCAACTTTAATACCAAAAAAGTGAAGAATATGGGATCGATGTTTAGCGATTGCAAGGCCTTAACCTCGCTCGATGTCAGCCATTTTAATACTGCTAATGTAACAAACATGCCGCGGATGTTCGCTGAGTGTGAGGCATTAACAAGTTTGGATCTCCGCAGTTTCAATGTGGATAAGGTAGAGTCTATGAAAAGCATGTTCTACGAATGTACCGTCTTGAAAACCATATACTGCAACGAAGACTGGACTAATAAGAAAGTAACGCCGGAGAATTCTTATAATATGTTTATGAGTTGCGCTGCTTTGACTGGCGGTAATGGCACCAAGTATAGTGATTTTAATACCAGTAATATTGCTTTCGCACGCCCTGACAAAGCCGGCTCCCCTGGCTATTTCACGCGCCTTAATGCCAGCAACTAAATTTGTATAGTTGATTGTTTTTTGCGCTTAATGAATTATAAGCATCGTCTCCTTTTAGACGGTGCTTTTTTGCCAATTCTTATTTATAAAATTATTCCTAAACATCAATACGTCACTATACAAAAAACTCGCTTCCGGGCACTTTTTTTTGCTTTTATTTGCATATATGCAAAAAAAGTATTACCTTTGCCCGCTAAATGCCGTAAAGGCGATAACATTTGAATATGGATATACTTAAAATAATAACTAAACTATTCGGCAATAAGTCGCAGAAAGATATGCGAGCAATTGCCCCCTACGTAGAGCAGATAAAGGCCGCTTACGCCGACATAGATGCTCTATCCAACGACGAGTTGCGTGCGCGCAGCCATGCCCTCATGGACAAGATACAGGCTGCTGTAAGCGACAAGAAAGCACGCATCGCTGAACTGAAAAACGGTATCGAAGACCTCGAGATAGACCAACGCGAGAAAGTCTATAACGAAGTGGATAAACTCGAAAAGGAAATCAAGGACGACTATAAGGCCATCCTCATCGACATCCTGCCCGAGGCTTTCGCCATAGTCAAGTCAACAGCACGCCGCTTTGCTGAAGGCAAGGACGTCATCGTCACAGCCAACGACATGGACCGCGACCTCGCTGCTGACCAGCGCTTCGACTTTGTTGATATAGACGGCGACAAAGCCCTGTACCATAACCACTGGACTGCCGGAGGAAACGAGGTTACATGGGACATGGTTCACTACGACGTTCAGCTCATCGGTGGTGTTGTATTGCACCAGGGTAAGATAGCCGAGATGGCTACCGGTGAAGGTAAGACGCTCGTTGCCACACTGCCCGTTTACCTCAATGCCCTCACGCACGAAGGCGTTCACGTAGTCACCGTCAACGACTACTTGGCTAAGCGTGACTGCGAGTGGAACGGACCGATATATATGTTCCTCGGACTGACCGTTGACTGCATCGACCGCTATAAACCTAATAGCGAGGAGCGCCGTCGTGCTTACGCCTGCGATATCACCTTTGGTACGAACAACGAATTCGGCTTCGACTACCTGCGTGATAACATGGCCACCTCGCCGCTCGACCTCGTACAACGCGGACACAACTACGCCATCGTCGATGAGGTTGACTCTGTGCTCATCGATGACGCACGTACGCCGCTCATCATCAGTGGTCCTATCCCCAAGGGCGAAGACCAGATGTACGACGAGTACAAGCACCGCGTGGAACTTCTCGTCCGCACTCAGACAACACTTACAACCAAACTGCTGGCTGAGGCTAAGGCTAAGATGCCCCTTGCTGACGAAAAAGAACGCGAAGCCGGTGAATTGGCTCTCTTCCGTGCCTTCAAGGGTATGCCTAAATCTAAGGCACTAATCAAGTACCTGAGCGAACCAGGCGTAAAAGTACGTCTGCAGAAAACAGAGGAGTTCTACCTGCAGGAGAACGAAAAGAATATGCACATCGCCACCGACGAACTATATTTCGTCATCGACGAGAAGAATAAGTCTATCGAGCTTACCGATAAAGGTATCGACACCCTCACCGGTAGCACTGAAGATCCTAACTTCTTCGTCCTGCCCGACGTCGGTAGCGAGATTGCGGAACTGGAGAAAGAGTCTCTCACAGCCGAGCAGAAACAGCAACGCAAAGACGAAATCCTGGCTAACTACTCCATCAAGTCCGAACGTGTTCATACAGTCCACCAACTCCTCAAGGCATACACGCTCTTTGAAAAAGACGTTGACTACATCATCGATAATAACGAAGTCAAGATTGTGGACGAGCAGACCGGTCGTGTCATGGAAGGACGACGCTGGTCAGACGGCCTCCACCAAGCCGTAGAGGCTAAGGAGAACGTCAAGGTTGAGGGCGCAACCCAGACCTTCGCCACAATCACGCTCCAGAACTACTTCCGTATGTACAACAAACTCGCAGGTATGACCGGTACGGCTGAGACTGAGGCAGGTGAGTTCTGGAATATCTATAAACTGGATGTAGTCGTTATCCCGACCAATAAACCCATCGCCCGTATCGACATGGACGACCGTATCTATCGCACCAAACGCGAGAAATACAACGCCGTCATAGAGGAGATACAGAAACTTATCAACGAGGGACGTCCTGTTCTTGTTGGTACTACCAGCGTCGAGATCAGTGAGCTGCTCAGCCGTATGCTCACGCTCCGCAAGATACCGCATAATGTCCTCAACGCCAAGCTCCACCAACGTGAGGCTGAGATAGTGGCTGAGGCAGGACGACGCGGTGTTGTTACCATCGCAACGAATATGGCAGGTCGTGGTACGGATATCAAGCTCACGCCTGAGGTTAAAGAGGCAGGTGGTCTCGCCATCATAGGTACCGAGCGTCACGAGTCTCGTCGTGTTGACCGCCAGCTGCGTGGACGTTCCGGTCGTCAGGGTGACCCGGGTAGCAGTGTATTCTTCGTCAGCCTCGAGGACGACCTGATGCGTATGTTCGGCTCTGAGCGTATAGCACGCGTCATGGACCGAATGGGATTTGAGGAAGGCGAGATGATTGAGCACTCGATGATATCCAATTCAATTGAGCGTGCTCAGAAGAAGGTCGAGGAGAACAACTTCGGTATCCGTAAACGCCTCATCGAATACGACGACGTCATGAACCAGCAACGTAACGTCATCTACGCTAAGCGCCGTCACGCCTTGATGGGCGAACGTATAGGTGTGGATATCACCAACATGATTTACGACACCGCTGAGTCCATCATTGCCGACACACGCGACGCTATGGACTATAGCGCTCTTGAATACGAGGTAATGCAGACCTTCGCTATCGAACCGCCGTTTGACGAGGATACCTTCCGTGGCAGCAAGGACATTGCTCTCAGCAACAGCCTTGCCGAAGCAGCTATTGATGCCTTCAAACGCCGTATGGATAAACTCACCATCACAGCCAACCCCGTAATCCAACAGGTTTACAAAGACAAGGGCGCTATGTATGAGAATATCCTCATCCCTATCACCGATGGTAAGAAGGTCTATAATATCCCCGTTAACCTCCGCCGTGCTGCAGAGACCGAGTCTAAAGAGGTTATCAAGGAGTGGGAGAAACGTATGATTCTCTACGTCATCGATGATGAGTGGAAAGAGCACCTCCGCCAACTCGACGACCTCAAGCAATCTGTTCAGAACGCCAGCTACGAGCAGAAAGACCCGCTACTCATCTATAAGATTGAGTCCTTCAATATCTTCCGTCAGATGCTCGACAGCTTCAACCGCCGTGCTATCTCTATTCTGCTGCGCGGACAGATCAACCAACAGCCACCGCAGAACGTGCAACAGGCTGCTGCTGAACGCCGACTCGATATGAGCCGCTATCGCACTCAGAAGGATGCCGTTCAACAAGCCGCACAGGCTTCCGGCATGGCACAGGCTGCCGGTCGCGACACTCGTGAGCAACAACGCCCCGAGCCGATACGTGTGGATAAGAAGCCGCGTCCTAACGACCCCTGTCCTTGCGGAAGCGGTAAAAAGTATAAACACTGTCATGGCAGAATGGAAGCTTAAAATACGCGCTTTCCTAACCGATAACCGCACACTATTTGGTGTGTGGTTTTTGGTAGGATTACTGGCCGGTCTGACTAAACTCAACCCCGTCAGACATAATAACTACGACATCTTCTGTGGCGTATTCCGTCACCTCATAGACGGACTCAACCTCTACGCCGCTTATCCTACCGAGTACCACGACATCAACCACTACGGACCAGTCTTCTCACTAATAATAGCGCCCTTTGCTATGATGCCTCTATGGCTGGGAATGACGCTCTGGTGCGTAGCTCTCGCTATGTTCCTATATTGGGCAGTTCGACAACCGCAGTTCTCTCGCGCACAACAGATATTCATCATCTGGTTCTGCGCCCACGAACTGCTCACTGCTCTCTTCATGCAGCAGTTCAACGTAGCTATAGCTGCTATAATCGTCTTCAGCTACGTGCTTGTCGAACGTGAACAAGAGCCTTGGGCGGCCTTGCTCATTATGATAGGTACGCTCGTTAAGATTTATGGCATCGTAGGCGTGGCATTCTGGCTATTCAGCAAGCATAAGGGTAAGTTCATCCTCTGGCTCATCATCTGGGCTGCCGTACTCTTCGTCGCACCGATGGCTATATCGTCGCCGGCTTACATAGTGGACCAATATCAGGAGTGGTTCTATAATATCCTTGCTAAGAACGACGCCAACCTCTTCTCGGATATGCAAAATATATCCCTGCTTGGCTTTGTGCGCAAGACCGCATACGCATGCACTTTCGGCATGACTGCCCTGCGCAGCGTCATCAATCACGTTACTCTGCCTATCGACAGTTGGTGTACTCGCTACAGCGACTTATGGCTCATCCTGCCGGGCATACTTTTGTTTGCAGCGCCTTTATTGCGCTTCAAGCAGTGGCAAAACACCTACTTCCGTCAGGCTCTGCTCGCTTCCGTGCTGATGTTCGTCTGCCTATTCTCAACAGGCACCGAGTCCAACGGCTATATTATTGCCCTCGTCGGCGTAGTGCTCTGGTACACGGCTTGCCCGTGGAAACGAAACGGCTGGGATATAGCGTTGCTCGTCTTTGTCTTCATCCTGACCTCCATGTCGCCCAGCGACCTCTTCCCACGATATATACGCACCGAGTTCGTGCGACCGCTGGCTCTCAAGGCTCTGCCCGTCATAATCGTCTGGTTGCAACTGATTGGAGAAATGATACTTCGTGATTATAGTGAGACTACAGCGATTGATAATCATTAGTTTGGTCTGCTTGCTGACAACGGCTCTTGCTGCGCAAGACTCGCTCAGCCTTCACCCCGACACCTTCAAACTGCAAGACCAACCCGCCACCGTCTCTGACGCTTGGCTCCTTGACCTTGTGGCTGAACAGAGCCGCCAACTGCACGAAGGCGACACCATCGTCGTTGGCGACAGCGTCGTCATCGCTGACATAGCCTTGCTGCAGGCTCTCAAACGCGATTCTATTCGTCGCGACTCACTGGTTCTTGACTCACTCAAGCACGTCTATCAGGCACCACCGAAACAGCACCGCATAGAGGGCGTTGTCGTTGATAAATCAATCATCAAGGATACCGAGGAAGACCGTGCTGACTTCTTCCGTGCTATACGAGATATGCACACTCCGTGGCGCAAGGATATTCTCGTTATGGTGCAGATGACGCAGAACTACGCCACACCCAACTGGTATCAGGGCGGCAATGCCAGCTTCGCCATGATATCTAACGTCAAGGGAACAATCAACTACTACCGCGACCGTATCACTTGGGAGAATACAGGCGACTGGCGTGCCGGCTTCTCTACCGTCAGCGGCGACTCCTTGCGTAAGATAAACACCACCGACGACCTCTTCCGCTGGTACTCTAAGTTCGGATACGAGATATATAAGAAGATATATTTCATCTCATCGGCTGAGTTCGAGACTTGCTTCTTCCCGACCTACAAAGCCAATACGCGTGACCTCAAGACCGGACCATTCTCGCCAGTCAGGCTTAACATCGAAGCCGGTATCGACTTCCGACCCGTCAAGGGACTAAGCATCATCGTCTCGCCGGCGGCTTACAAACTGGTGCATAATAAGAATGGAACTACCAACGATGTCGGTAGTATCGTACGTGTGTATTACACATATAAACCTGTTCGTGAAATTGCTCTGGATGCGCGTTTCTTCTTCTTTACAACCTATAAGCGCGTAGAGATGGACCTTGAAGTCAATTGCGACTTCATCATCAACCGCTTCCTCTCAGCGCGCGTATCTCTACACCCGCGTTACGACAACACTGCCGTCTATGGCGACGACGATCGCGCGCACGTACAATTTAAGGAATTAGTGTCTATCGGCTTCGCCCATAAGTTCCACTAAGGCGTCCCACCTCACTACGGCATCATGGCCGTACTTCCACATATTCTCTCGGATCTTGCTATTCGCTACCTCTTCGCCTACATGACCTTTCGAGTAGAATTTATCTGCGTAGCAGATTATCTTCTCTTCCATAGTTATCGGTAGGTAATCTGCCAACGGTATAGGCAGGTCCTCACGCAGTACCTGATCCATCGTTATGCCGCTCCCCGTATGCCTCTCTGCTACCAGAGCGTGCTTGGGCAGTCCCTCACGACGCAATATCTCTGCACCCAGATAGCCGTGCTCTATATATTTATGCGTTCCGTTGCAGTGTATCTTGGGCGCTTCACATAGATATATTCCTATATCATGCAGCATCGCAGCCTCCTTGATAAACTGCCTGTCCACATCCCACTCGGGATGCATATCTACAATCTTCAGAGCACGCTCACGCACCTGCTCGCTGTGGCGAACAAGAATCTCCTTTAATGCTGGATTATCGTTGTAATATTTATCAATGAGCTCGTAAACCATTCAAAAAACTCTTTGCGTCCATACGCTTCTTACCCGGCACCTGCAATTCCAGAATACTTACCTCACCATCCCCGCACGGCACACGAATCTCTCCACTAACCGCTAACCGATTACCGCTAACCGCTTCAACCTTATACACCTTCACATTCTCGAACTTCTGCCCGTTGATATCGAGGTTGGCCCAAGCTGCAGGGTAGGGACTCAGTCCGCGAACGAAGTTACGTATCTGTTCTGCCGACTTACTGAAGTCTATCTCGCAGGTCTCTTTGAATATCTTGGGGGCCGGACGTAGCTCCTCGCATTCAGGCTGAGGAGTCATGGGTAGTTCAATGCCCTTATCTGCGCAATCGATAATCAGGTCTGTGGTACGTATCACAATACTCCGGCTAAGCTCCATCAGCCTGTCGTGTACGCTGCCTGCATCCTCCTCATCACCAATATTAATGCGCTCTTGCAAGATAATATTACCTGTATCAATCTCATGCTTTAGCATAAAGGTCGTCAGTCCTGTCTCCTTATCTCCGTTGATGACTGCCCAGTTGATTGGCGCTGCACCTCGGTATTGTGGCAGCAGCGAACCGTGTACATTAAACGTGCCGTACTTAGGCATGCCCCATACAATTTCCGGCAACATCCTGAAGGCTACAATCACTTGCAGGTCGGCATTATACGAGCGCAGTTCTTCTATGAAAGCCTCGTCCTTCAGCTTCTCCGGTTGCAAAACGGGCAAATTATGCTCCAAGGCATACTCCTTTACTGCACTGAACTGCACCTTATGTCCGCGACCTGCAGGCTTGTCAGGCATGGTCACTACGGCCACTACATTATAGCCGCCACTGACGAGTGCGTCCAAACCCGCTACCGCAAACTCGGGCGTACCCATATATACGATTCTCAAATCCTTTTTTGTCATTTCTTTGCTAATGTAATACTCGTGTCCGGAACCATTGGCTTTCTATAGGCATTCACGATCAGCCATACACCCCATATAATAAACGGAATACTCAGCCACTGACCCATGTTCAGCGTCATATTTGCCTCAAACGCCTCTTGGTCGTTCTTGATGAACTCAAGCAGAAAACGTGTGACAAATATAATCTCCAGGAACACGCCGAATATCAATCCCTGACGCCTGTAGCACCTGCCTTTCCAATACATTATCCACGTAACGATAAAGGCCACGATGCAGTATAGCATCTCATATATCTGTGTTGGATGGCATGGCACCGTCTGTCCGTCCCTGACGAAGATAAAGCCCCATGGCAAGTCTGTCGGGTCACCGTATATCTCGCTGTTCATAAGGTTACCTAAGCGTATCAGCGTTGCAGTGATGCACACACCTATCACCAGGCGGTCAAATATCCACACCAGCGACGTATTGTACTCCGGACGTTTGCTGAAGTGCTTTTTATTCAGTAGCCACGCTGCAAAGATAAGTCCAAACGCACCACCATGACTGCTCAGTCCGCCTTCCCACACCTTCAGCAGCAGGAACGGATTCTCTATATACGGATTGCGATAAGTTATGGTCCAAGCAAATATCTGTATCGGGTCGCTCGTCAAGTGCCACTCGTACAGCCAACAGTGACCGATACGAGCACCGATGATAACGCCAAGCGTCATCCAGATAAATATCTTGTCCGACCAGTCCTCAGGACAATTCTCGTGCTTATAAAGCTTCAGCTGAATAAGGTAATTGAGGTATATACCCAGTGCCCACAGCAGGCCATACCAACGTATGCCGCCGTTTATTCCCCAATGAATCAGTATCGGGTCTACATCCCAAACAATAGCACCTATCATACCCCGTAGCCTAATTTATTGCGCAGCGATTGAATAAAGGTGCGGTCACCTATCTGCACTAACTTAATCGTCTTCTTCGACTTCTCTATATGCAGTTCCATCTCTTGCGTCACAATCTGACTGCGACCGTCAATGCTGACCATATAACTGCGATTACGGCTGGCTACCTTAAGGTCTATCTTCCAATCGTCAGGCACTACTATCGGTCTGTCGTGCAAGCTATGACTGGCTATCGGCGAAAGCAATATTCCACGTGCCTGCGGAACCATAATCGGACCACCTACGCTCAGGTTATATGCCGTACTACCCGTCGGAGTTGCTATCACCAGACCATCAGCCTCATATTTGTTCAACTTCTCTCCGTTGACACGAGTGTCTATGGTCAGCATACTGCTTAACCCAGCTTTCAAAATGGCTACCTCATTCAAGGCTTCCGTATCTATCTGCCTGTTGCCTTCAGCTCCGCTGACATGTAGCAGCCTGCGCTGCTCTATGGTGTACTGACCGGCTATCAGTTGGTCCAGAATGCTATCTACATCCTTTGTTTCTACTTCTGCCAGGAATCCCAAGTGACCGTAGTTGATACCCAGTACAGGAATATTGGTGTCTATAATCGCTGCAGCTGTTGTCAGGAAAGTACCATCACCACCTACCGACAACGCAAACTCAACTTCGCTGTCTGCGTCCTCAAAACTCTTGTACTCTCTCAAGTTTAACTCCTGCCTCAACTCATGCGACAAAATAACGTCAACACCGCGTCTTTGAAAGAAATCAAGCAGGTGACTAACCTCTTCCTTGATAAGGCTCTTCTGCGAGTTACCGAAAATAGCTATTGTCATACTTTTTCTAAATTTGCCTGCAAAGGTACACTTTTTTTTGCATATATCAAAAAAAAGTACTAATTTTGCACGGAATTTATGACTCGATTGAGTGTAAATATTAATAAGGTAGCCACTTTGCGTAACGCGCGCGGGGGCAATTTGCCTGATGTAGAGCGCTTTGCCGTTGACTGCGAACGCTTCGGTGCTGAGGGCATTACCGTCCATCCGCGTCCCGATGAACGACATATACGTCGCAGCGACGTCTATGCTTTGCGCAAACTGGTAACAACCGAACTTAATATCGAGGGTAACCCGACGCCTGATTTTATGCGTCTTGTCCTTGACGTCGTGCCCGAGCAAGTTACTCTGGTGCCGGATGCGCCCGACCAACTTACCAGTAACCACGGTTGGGATACCGTTGCCAACGCTGCTCACCTGCGTGAACTCATCGAGGCCTTCCATCGTAAGTATATCCGCGTCTCTGTCTTCGTGGATGCTGACCCGCAGATGGTTGAGGGCGCTAAAGCTGTAGGCGCTGACCGCGTAGAGCTATACACCGGTCCGTATGCTGAGCTCTTTGAGCGTGACCACGAATTGGCAATCGAGACCTATCGTCCCGCTGCTGAGCGTGCACACCAAATCGGACTGGGGCTAAATGCAGGACACGACCTTAATCTTCGTAACCTGCCCGCTTTCCATAAAGCCTTCCCGTGGGTGGACGAGGTTAGTATCGGACATGCTCTCATTGCTGATGCACTCTATTTAGGAATAGAAGAAACTATAAAACAATATAAATATGCTCTTTCAAATTGACACTATTGACGCTATGGCGCAGGAACTGGCTGTAGTTGAAGAACCAATCCAACAATCAATCAACCTCTGGACAATGGCCCAATACGGTGGCTGGATTATGATTATCCTTGCTCTCATGCTCCTTTGGGCAGTGTATATCTTTGCTGAGCGCATGCTCACCATCAAGGCTGCTACCAAAGAGGATAAGTCCTTCATGGACCGCATCCGCGATTATATCCACGAGGGTAAGATTGACTCAGCACTTAACCTCTGCCGTCAGACCAACACTCCTTCTGCTCGTATGATTGAGAAGGGTATCACCCGTATCGGTCGCCCCATGCAGGATGTACAAGTGGCTGTAGAGAACGTTGGTAACCTTGAAATCGGTAACCTTGAGAAGAACCTTGTCATCATGGCTACAATTGCCGGAGGTGCTCCTATGCTTGGTTTCCTTGGTACCGTGCTCGGTATGGTTCAGACCTTCTTCAATATGGCTCAGAACGCCAGCGGCGTCATCGAGATGGCTGCTCTCAGCGAGGGTATGTACCAGGCTATGGTTACCACCATCGGTGGTCTTATCGTAGGAATTCTGGCTATGTTTGCTTATAACTTCCTCGTTGCCCGCATCGACCGCGTCGTTCGCCGGCTGGAGGGACGCACACTTGAGTTTATGGATCTTCTTAACGAACCTGCATAATGGCACTGAAAAGACGAAATAGGGTAGAGGCTACATTTGCTATGTCCTCGATGACCGACCTCATTTTCTTGCTGCTGCTCTTCTTTGTGATGGCAAGCACGATGTCGTCGCCCAATGATATTAAGATCAATCTTCCGCAGGCTAAGGCCAAGACTACCACTAAGCACGTGGTGGCTAAGGTTAGCATCGACAACCTCGGTAATTACTTTGTTGCTCTCGGCAAACAAAAACCAACGCCTATAGCGCAAGAGGACCTCGAGGCTTACCTCAGCGGTATCCAGCAGCAGGATTCTACTATGTACATCGCCCTGCACGCTGACCAGGACATAGCCTATAAGGAAGTAGTACACGTACTCGATATAGCTAACGAGCACAAGATGAAACTTGTAATCGCTACTAAACGATAATGACTAAAGAACGCCAAAATAAGATTATTGCTGCCATCATAGCATTCATCTTCATGATTCTGCTATGGTTGCTGCTATGGTTTATATATATAGGTATCCCTCAACCGGAGGAGGATGAGGGTATAGAGGTCGCCTTTGGTGTCGTTGAGGACGCAGGCGGATATATGGCTCAGCAGTCTGAGGCTGTTCCTATCCCTGCCGAGGCAACACCTCCACCACCGGCTACAGCACCGTCGGATAACGACCTCATGACTCAGGAGGACGAGGAAGCTCTCCAACTGGCTCGCCAGCGCGAAGAGAAAAAACGCAAAGAGCGTGAGCTGGCAGAAGCCGAACGCCTGCAACGTGAGCGCGAACGCGCTGAGGCAGAAGCTAAGGCACGTGCCGAAGCAGAAGCACGCGCTAAAGCCGAGGCAGAACGACAAGCCAAAGAGCAAGCTGCCATTGCTAAAGCCAGTCAGTTTGGCTCGCTCTTCGGCAATAGCGGTAACGCTAGCGGTAGCGGCGACGGAAAGGGTAGTGGACAAAAGGGTAACCCCGTCGGCCATGGCAGCGTCGGTGCAGCTTCGTGGAGCCTCGCCGGACGCGAGTGCAAATCAATGGCGCAACCCAGTAATAACTTCCGCCAAGAGGGTAAGGTGGTTGTTAGCATTCAAGTGGACGCTGCAGGTAATGTTGTATCTGCAAGCGAAACAATAGGTACTACCGTTGGTGACTACAGTACCATACAGATTGCCCTCAAGGCTGCACGCGAGACTAAGTTCTCTGCCAGCAGCAGTAAGGTTCAGATCGGAACAATCACATATATATTCAAATTCAAGTAATCGATTATGAATTACCTATTTCTTGACAATGGCTTCGAAGAGATTGAAGCCCTCACTACAGTAGATTTGCTGCGTCGTGCAGACATCAAAGTGACAACTGTCAGCGTCACCGGTAACCCTATGGTTCTTGGTGCACACGATATAGCTGTCCAGGCTGACTGCCGTATTGAAGATGTTGATTTCTCCGATGCCGAAACACTCATCCTTCCGGGTGGTGCTACTAAACTCGATCAGTGCTCCGCACTATGTGATTTACTCCGTTGGCACGATGCTGAAGGCAAACTTATTGCCGCTATCTGTGCCGCTCCTGCTGTGCTTGGTAAACTCGGCCTGCTCGATGGCAAACAAGCTACCTGCTATCCCGGATTTGAGAAATATCTTGGTGAAAGCTATGTGGGTGGACTTGTTGTAGAGTCTAAGAATATCATTACGGCTAAAGGTCCGGGTCTAAGTGCCGACTTCGCCTTCTGCCTCATCGAACACCTTGCCGGCAGCGATAAAGCCGACGAAGTCTACGACGCCGCTCAATATTAATCATGCAGCAAGCTTTGCTTGCGGTCCTATAAAAAAAAGCGCCCCGCGGGGCGCCTTTTTTTATCTAAAGATCTTCAGCGTACCTCTTGCCGTGCGGATGATGTACATTCCGTGTGGCAGGTCAATGCTGCTCAAGCTCTCATTTGTGGATGCAACCTTACGACCCATATAGTCATATACGTCATACCAGTCGCCATCGACATATACTTCCTCTACATCAGTCGGCGTATCTACATATACCATGTATTGTGCCACATTGATATAGTCGCGTACTCTAACCCATACACCGACAACGCTACTGCACTTGCTCAGGTCCATCTCTATCTTACCATCGTCTAATACAGTGCTATTGGTCGGATTTGCCTCCCACCATGTCTTATTGCTGGCAACGGTTACTACAGGAATAACAGCACTTACATCAGGACCGATATCCTTGAGTTGGAAGCGGATTGCACGGTCGCTCTCTGTATTGCTGTTTACACCTTCAACACCATTGATTTTGAATGATGTTATCTTGCATTCAGGAATAACCACCGGTGATACCTGACTGGCTGTTGTCAGGTAAGTGATTATCTTGTCAATTAGTTGCTTACCGGTGCTGCTCAACAGGTGGCATGCTTCACGCCTGATAGGGAAAGCAATATACTTCTGTCCGCCACGGTCTTCCTTAGGAACTTCGTGGATAACGGTGTTCATATCTCCGTCAGCATAATAGTCGGTCTTATTGCTCATCGGAGCCACTGCCAAACATGCGCTGTGCTGTTTGGTCACCTCTATCGGAGCTAAACCGGCTTTGGTGTAGGTCGGATCTGACGTTAACACTTCTATCGTAGAACCAAAACCACTGAAGATAGGGTGGTTAGGCTCTTTTACGGTTATCTTTGTATTCGTACGGCTTCCTGTATTTGCGTAGCCCCAACCGAGGTTACCCTCGTTATAGGTAAAGCCCTGCATGTTCAGTACCGGCAGGTTAGTTGCTACATCACCTCTGGCAACAGCTATTGCCTCACGGTTCGTAGGATCAACATCCTCGCTGATGACAATCATCTTCTGGTATTTATTATATACCGACTGCTCTTGTGCCTGCTCAGGATTAGCCTTTACAGCAATCACGTTATAGCCCTTGGTGATGAGCAGATAGTCATAGAACTTGTCATAACCGTTGCTACCGCCATTGTTTCTATCATCGTACTTATAGTCGTTCTTGCACAGATACAATATCGAGTTGGTGTAATCGACGGTTCTAACCACAATCTTACCGGTAACAGTAAAGGTATCTACTGTAATGGTGTACTTGTATGTTCCTGGATCTGTCGGCGTACCTTCCAGATAGTAGTAGTAAATATCACCTCCTGTATCCAGACGTCCGCTGATGCCTGAAGGCGCTGTTCCAACCCAGTTTAGAGTTGCCTGACTTGCGTCAATAAAGTTAGCACGGAACTGAATAGGTGTGATAGCTGTACCCGGAGCGCACTTCTGGAACGAGTCACGCTTCTGTACAAAGTCTATCTTGCTGGCAACCTTAAACTTACCTGTTACGGCCACATATGACGTACCGTCTTTCTTGGGAATAATCTTGTAGTTATATTGTCCTACAGGGCAGTTTGCCTTACCGCTCAGATATAACGTATCACCTACGTCACCGCTCTTGCGAGGTATAGTTGTCAGCGTTATACCGTTAGCTTGTGTGCCAACCCACTCAACCTCAGTCGTCTGATTATACTTGGTGTAGTAGTAAATAGGCGATATGTTTGTGTTCTGATAAACCAGCTGTGTTGAGTCATTTCCCTTGATATGTCTCGTACGTGGGTCATTACCAACACGCAACGAAAAACCACACAATTTATTATCTCCGGCACCTGCTGATCCCGTAACTTTAATCACGTGTTCTCCGGTGCTTATGGTAAAACGATTAACTGCATAATCTGACGGTGTACGGGTTTGTTTAACACCATCAATATACACCTCAAACATTTTATTCTTACTTGCATCAGTGTTATTGTCTTTTCCATAGAAAGAGAATTGGTCAAAGCCTCTAATTCGAAGTTCTAATGCATGACTTGTATTGGTGAGCTTAGCACTACGTATCTTTCCTCCGAACTCATCAGGTGCGGTTCCTGAGTCTCCACCGGTTCCGTTACTTGCTATCGTTGCCCAACCATCCTTTGTTCGTGTATTATTGCTTGTGGATTGATCATCTGATATACTACCTTGTTTATCAGTATAACTTGTAGCAATAGTTAGATTGCTGCTATTATCGCGGTTGATGTAGTAAACCTCATATTCTCTACCTTGAACATTAGCAAGCGAGGCTTCATATCCTCCGGCAATCTGTGGAGCGTCATATACATCCGGTTCGTGAAGACTTAATGAACTCTCAGGAACAGCTACATTAAAGTTAACCTTATACGTCTTCTGTGTTTCCCCGTCTTGTGCCGTTACTACAATAGTTGTTGTGCCCGGTATACCTGTTGCCTCAGTAATTTGAGGCGTAGCATGTGCTTCATTGGTGGTGACTTGAACCGTTGGAACACTCGATGATGCCTGTACATCAATATCATAGGTCAACTTACCATCCTGAAGTATATTACCATGTCCGGCAACAATCAAACTGCTTAACGTTGCATCTGTTGACAACTGTGAAACAGTTAACGTTACCGTATAACTAACACTACCAACCGTATAGGTCACAGGATTGCTGAAATTCTGTGCTCCGGTGGGGCTATAAGATGACGCATTTGTAATTGTTACCGTCGGAGTAAGACTTGTTAGACTAGTTCCATTGGGCAACTCTGCTGTAATTGTGTGTGCTGATTGATTGATGGTGGCAGTCACTCCTGATACAACGAAACTCGTTATCTTTGGATTTCCATCATCAACGGTGAAGTTGATTGTGTAATTAGCTGGTGTGCCGTCCTCTGCAGTTACACTGAATGTGGCAACATATGTATTTGCCGACGGACTGCTAATATTTACTGTACCCAGCGTCGCATCTGCATCGTTAGCCGTTGGAACGACTGTCGGTTGACCACTGCCGGAGGGTAGAGTAATATCATAACTTGTTTTGGTAGGAGAAAAATCTGCTATTGTGCTGCCGTTTACTTTCAGGTCACTTAGGCTGGCATCTGCAGATTTCGCCTGTACCGTAATAGCACCGGAAACATTGGATACTGTTGTTACCGCACAATCAGATGCTTTTGCTTCGCAATAGTAATAAGTAGTGCCGGCACTTGTTGTTGACGGGGTATAACTGGCATTTTTAGCGTTACTGATAGCTGTACCACCAGTATTGCTAGCGGTGCTATTGCTATACCATTGGTAGGTAACACCAGTTCCACTGGCTTCAACTGTCAGGGCATTTGCTGTTGCACCTACCTTGTAAATGTCGGCCGCTGTTGCCGGTTGAGTGGTAAACGTCGGACCCGAACAAGCAGCATCGCCGGTAATGGTAAAGTGGAAAACGCATAAACCGCTACTGCTCGCTCCTTGAAAAGCTATATTGTTGATGGTAGAACCAGTAACTGCAACTACGGCTTCGCATAAAGTATTGCTGGCAGAGGTGGTCATCGTACCGCTCACAACTGTTGTAATCTGTGTGCCATTAACAAATATTTTTATAGGTTTGTTAGAACTCGAATGTCCCCATTTAACTGTCATTTGCACGTTTGAATATGGTGACAAATCAATGGCAGGCGAGAAGGTTAGTGTTGTTTTGTGTGTGCTACTTGTCGTTTTCCAATAATTTGGATAAGCGCTTGCCCATGAAACAGCTGATGTTTGAAATGAACCATTACCAGCAGTTGTGTAACCTGAGCCGTTTTGAAGTAAATCACTTTCATAGATTGTTATACCCCATGACAAACTTGCCATCAGGCAAACGGTTAATAACGAAAATATCTTTTTCATAATTCTTATGTATTAATTTCAACTTATTTTTAGCTTCTTCCAAGCGTATATTTTTTCACGCTACAAAATTACTGCTTTTTTGCTATACGCGCGTACACATATTGTTAAATAATGTGTAAAAATTGACACTAACCGCAAAAAATATTTCAAAATAATAAAGTTATTTTGCGTAATTAAAAATTTTTTAGTAATTTTGCAGCAAATATGGGCTTTGACCTAATAATCGACAATTAACAACATTAAATAGACAACAAAATTAACAACAATGAAAACAAAACTTTTTGCAATCGCAATGTGCTTTATCGCAGCACTTAACATGTCTGCTCAAGAAGTAAATAAAGCACTGGTAACCGGCAATGCCGACGCTGCTCAGAAGAATGCTGACGCCCTCAAGGCTGCCGACACAGGAGAAAAAGCTTGGAAGTTTGACGGAGTAATCAGCCTCAACGCTGCTGCTACAGGACTCGTTAACTGGGCTGCCGGTGGTAAAAACAACGTCAACGGTATAGCTACCGCTAAGCTCCACCTCCTCTATCACAAAGATGCTATCGCTTGGGAAACCAACTTCAATACAGAGTTCGGACTCACATGGCTCGACCAGGACGAAGATGCCTTCCAGAAATCAAGCGATAAGATTGAGCTCATCACTAAGTTTGGATGGGAGTTCTATAAAGACTTCTACCTCACCGTTCTTGGCGGCTTCCAATCGCAGTATGCTCTTGGTCGCAACTACAAAACCGGTTACAACGACCCTATCAGTAAGTTCCTTGCTCCGTCATACACCGATATCTCTCTCGGTATCGACTACAAGCACTCTGTTAATGGAGCTGACTTCTCTGTTTATCTCTCACCCTTAGCCGGTCGGATTACAACCGCCTATGTTTCTGAGGCATGGAATAAGAAATACACTGAGGAGATGTACAATGGTGCTGCCGACGACGCTATCGCTGCTGGCACATACGCCGACCGTGCCGCCTACGATGCTGCTTTCGGACCATACGACTACGATGAAATGGTAGCCGGGCAAACAGACTTCCGTCATGTCCTCCAGGAGAAATACGGTACCTACAAGTTCGACGCTGACGGCAATAAGGACTATCGCGACTTCCGCGCTGAGTTCGGTCTTTACTTCCGTGGTGGTATCGCTTACAAGTACAAGGACCTGACTCTCGGAACAACCGTGGCTCTCTATACTCCCTACGCTTGGGATAAGTCTGAAATCGATGACCCCTATTTCAAATATCGTGACATGAACCGTCGTTTTGGTAACTTTGATGTTGACTGGGATGTAGCTATCAGCTACCAGTTCCTCAAGGTCCTCAACGTAACCCTCTCAACCAGCCTTAAGTACTACAACGGTACTCTCGTTGCTGACAAGCACGGCAACCTGGCTGAGCGCGTTCAGTTCAAGTCCGTTCTTGGTCTCGGTATCGGTTACTCATTCTAATCCACAACTACAATTCACGGCAGATGGAGGCACTGGATTCGTTAGCGCAGAATGTTGAATTGTTGCTCTCTCGCTATGCTGACTTGCAGCGGGAGAACAGCGAACTGCGCGAAGCTAACGAAAACCAACGTCAGGAGATGATGCGTACGCATAGCGAACTCGTCGAACTGCAGCAACGCTATCGCCATCTCTCACAGGCAGCAGCCATGGTTGGCTCGCCCGAAGAGCGCGAACTGGCTAAGCGACGACTGACGGCTCTCATCGACAAGGTGGATAAGGCTATTGAGGTACTCAAACAATAATGAACTCAGATTCGCAAAATATTACCCTGCAACTGGACGCTCACCGTGTACCATTGACCGTGCCACGTGATAAGGAGGGTGTCTATCGCCAGGCTGCCCAACTGCTCAACCAGCGCTTTAAGTTCTACCAGCAGCGTATGCCCAAGGCTTCGGCTGAGCAATTGTGGATGTATGTGTCTCTCGAGTCGGCTGTCAACCTCAGCCTGGATGTCCGCAGCAAAGATCTTAAACCTGTTGAGGACAAAGTCCGTGAACTAAATCAACTAATTGAACAACAACTGATATAATAATATATATATGGTAATACTACTTCAAGTAATAGCAGCCCTCGGAGCGTTCCTTTTAGGCGCAGGGATTTGCTACCTCATCTTCCGTTACACCAGCGGCGGTATCATCCGTAAGGCTGAAGAGGAAGCTGAGATGATTAAAAAGAATAAGATGATTGAGGCTAAGGAGAAATTCATTGCCCTCAAGCTCGAGCACGATAACCAAATGCGTCAGGACGAGCAACGCAAGCAGCAACGCGAGCAGCAACTCGGACAGCGCGAGCAGGCGCTCAACCAGCGTCAAGGAGAGGTTCAACGTGCTCAGAACGAAGTAAACCAACGTGCTGAACGTCTTGAGCAACAGCAGAAAGCGCTTGACTACAAGCAGCAGGAGATTGACAAGATGCACAAGCAGGCTGAGAAACAACTGGAAACTCTCTCCGGCATGTCCGCTGAGGAGGCTAAGAAGCAACTCGTCGAGGCTCTTAAGGACGAGGCTAAGACCGATGCTATGGCTTATATCAACGAGACCATGGACGAGGCTCGTCTCACTGCAGGCAAGGAGGCTCGCAAGATTATTATCCAAACCATCCAACGTATCGCCTCTGAGACTACGGCTGAGAATGCTGTTTCAGTCTTCCATATCGATAACGACGAGGTCAAAGGACGTATCATCGGCCGTGAGGGACGTAATATCCGTGCCCTCGAGGCTGCCACGGGTGTCGAGATCGTCGTTGACGATACTCCTGAGGCTATCACCATCTCCGGTTACGATCCTATCCGCCGTGAGATAGCACGCCTCAGCCTCCACCAACTCGTTCAGGACGGACGTATTCACCCTGCTCGTATCGAGGAGATTGTGGCTAAGGTCACCAAGCAGGTCGAGGACGAGATTATCGAAACAGGTAAGCGTACCACCATCGACCTTGGTGTACACGGCCTCCATCCCGAACTGATTCGTCTTATTGGTAAGATGAAGTACCGTTCCTCTTATGGCCAGAACCTGCTCCAGCACAGCCGCGAAACAGCTAATCTCTGTGCCGCTATGGCTGCTGAGCTCGGTCTTAATCCTAAGAAAGCACGCCGTGCCGGACTCTTGCACGATATAGGTAAGGTGGCAGAGGAAGATACCGATCTGCCGCACGCAGAAGCTGGTATGAAGCTGTGCGAGAAATATGGCGAGAAACCCGATATCTGCAATGCCGTTGGTGCTCACCACGATGAGATTGAGATGGAAACGCTCATAGCGCCTATCGTTCAGGCTTGCGATGCTATCTCCGGTGCTCGTCCGGGTGCACGCCGTGAGATTGTCGAGACCTATGTTAAGCGACTCAACGACCTCGAGGCTATGGCTATGTCCTTCCCGGGTGTTATCAAAACTTACGCTCTGCAGGCAGGCCGTGAACTGCGTGTAATCGTTGGTGCTGAAAAGATTAGCGATAAGGATACCGAACTCCTCTCGTTCGACTTGGCCAAGCGTATCCAGGACGAGATGACTTATCCCGGCCAGATCAAGGTCACCGTCATCCGCGAAATCCGCGCCGTCAACGTCGCTAAGTAATATTTTTAGCACACATCATGCGTCCCATCAGGGCGGTGGTGTTAAAGATAAAAATCTGCGGTGAGGTTAGCATAGTCGGTGCTGCGTGGAGAATCAGCGGATTCGATAGTTAGTGTGTCTTCCTTGGGGGGGCACACTTCTTTTGTAAACGCCATGAGCACTCGCTTTGCCGGCAGTCCCGGCTTAGTGCTGACGCGCGTGATATGGCAGGGGTATAGCTTGGTCCCTTTTCCTATTTCTATCACTTCTGCCTCCGCTTCGGCAGGCAGGATGACAGCAAAAGTTCCATCTTCGGCAAGTAGGCTTGCAGCGCAACTGAAGAGTTCGTGGTAAGGTAGAGTGTCTGCATGCCTGGCTAGTTCACGTTGCTTATCAGGGTTCTTAAGCGAGTTGACGAAGTAAGGAGGGTTTGATACAATTAAATTGTATTTAAAATTTGTAATTTGAGATTTGATATTTTGCCACTCTTTTAGGCTGGAGTGGTGGATAGTGATGCGGTTGGACCATGGCGAGGCGGCGATGTTTTCACGTGCCTGCTCAACAGCTGCGGCATCGATATCGATAGCGTCAATTTGCGCTTCGGGGCATCGCTGTGCCAGCATCAACGCTATCAGTCCCGTCCCCGTCCCTATATCCAGAAATCTACAATCTTCAATCTTAAATCTAAAATCTCCAATTGGGGTCCACGACCCCAACAATACACCATCGGTGCCGACCTTCATGGCACAGCGGTCGTGGCGGACGGTGAATTGCTTAAATCTGAAGTACGGATTGGACATAGCAGCAGTCGTGGTGATGGTGGTCGTGGTTCATGAGCGTGTAGCCGAGGTAGATGCCATAGGCAAGGAATAGTACGGCGCAGGCAAATCTGAACCAGTGCTCAAAGCGTTGCATCCGTTCGGTGAGCGTTTGTGCTGAGATAGCGCTATAACTGATGATCCATGCGAGCAGCATTATAGGCAGACCTGTTCCGAGTCCGAAGATCACCGGCAGCAGCCAGTTCCAAGTGCTTGGCAACGTCAGTGCCAGGTCAATCATTGTGAAGAAGTAAACGAGCCTATGCGGACAGAAGGCTATCGCAAAGAATATACCAAGCATGAAAGCCCAGAGCCAACTGCTCTTTTCATCAACAGTCTGCAACCACTTACTGATACCGTGGTCGTGGTTATGATGGTGGTGTCCGCTGAATAGCAACAGCACACCGCTGAGCAGCATGAACGCGCAAAGCATCGGTTCACCCCAATGTTCAATAAAGTGGTGTAGTCCTCCTGTTTGGGCACCAAGGATAAATGGTATAGCCAGCAAAATATACGTCACCAGTTTACCAAGCACGAACATAAGACCCGTAGTGAGCACACGGCGTCGATTCTGCATTTCGCGGTCGATATAACCTATTGCAGCCACTGAAGTGAACAGTGTGCATGGGTCCAGAATCATCAGAAAACCCAATATAAGAGCAGTAAGTAATGCAATCATGCTGCAAAAGTACAACTTATTTCGCATATGTGCAAATTTTATTTGCAAGAGTGAAATTTTTGTAGTAACTTTGCGCTTGAAAATGAAAACGTGGATTAGGATATTGTTGTTGCTGGCTGTGCTGGGCGGTTGTTCGTCTCGCGGAATAGAAGGTAGGCAGGCTCAGGCTGAGAAGGAACTGACGGGATTGTCGTCGGCTATACAGTCGGGCAACTTTGATTCCATACGGTTGATCACCAGTGCCTCGGCTGATATCAACTACTATATCTATGACCCGTCGTTCAAGCTTGTCTTCTGGTCGGAGAACGTGCTGAGCCTTAATGAGCCGACTATACCCGGTTATGACAAGTGGTTCGAGCAGAGTTTTGCTAATGCGGACTGTATGTGCCGCTGGAGCAGGGTAGGCGGTTACTACGTCTTGACGGCTATTCCAACGGCTTGGCATATCAGTGCCCGCGAAGAGATAGAGCAGAGCTTCTCGTATCGTCCGCTTATAAAGGATAACTCTGAGGACAGCAGTTGGTTGACTGCCTCGGGTACGCGTGTGCGCATGTATTACCTTATCATGATTGCGCTGTTCATCCTGATAGTGGCGTACGGCATAGGTGCTCTCATCAAGCACCATGGTATCAAGGATATGAGCCTGCAGCTCAAGTTGCAACTGGAGATTATCACCATCGTGCTGGTAGCCTTCGGATATATATTCGCTACCTCTGTCAGTTATGTGCGTCATCACTATGCGGAGCGTCAGAAGACCAGTCTGCAGGAGAAATGCCGTTTTATCCAGTCTGCGCTTCAGAACCTGTATTATTGGGACTACTCCATATCCCGCAACGATGGTGTGGGACTGAGTGTTGACCTTCGCGACTTGGCACATACCTATGCCTTGGATATTCACGTCTATGACCTTGATGGTCGTCTCATCGGTTCGTCCACGCCATCGCTGTTTGAACGTGGCTTGCTGTCGGATCATCTGGCTCCGGAGGTGTTCTTCTCTGACGAGAGCACGATGACGTTGTACTCAACGCTGGGCGACATCAGTTACTTATCGGCATACACCGACTTCCTGAACGGTACGTTTGGCAAGCTTGGCTACATAGCTGTTCCGTCGTTTATCTCTGAGGACGAGATGGCTCGTGAGGTGGATGCTTATATGGCTCGTCTGCTTCCGGCATACCTGCTTGTTCTTATCCTGGCGCTGATAGCGTCTGTATTGTTCGCCCGCTTGCTGACACATCCTCTGGCGGTGATGGCGCAGAATATGAAGGACCTAGAGATTGGTGCTCCGCATCATTATATCGACTATCCTTATCACGACGAGGTAGGTGAACTGGTTGCCCGGTATAACCAGATGGTTGATCAGCTGGACTTGTTCACTCGTCGTCTGGCTCGTTCAGAGCGTGAGGGCGCATGGCGTACGATGGCACGTCAGGTGGCTCATGAGATCAATAACCCGCTGACGCCTATGAAGCTGACTATCCAGCAGCTGCAACGCGTTAAGGACACCGAGCGCTTTGACGAACTATTCGCTCGCGCTACAGCCATGCTCATCGAGCAGATAGATAACCTGTCACGTATAGCTACGTCGTTCTCGACATTCGCCCGTCTGCCTCAGGTAGAGACTACGGCTGTGGATATAGCCGACAAGCTGACGGCAGCTATATCGCTCAGCACTAACAACTCACACAATATACCTATTCGTTATGTAGGTCCGGACAGCAATGTTATTGTAGAAGCCGATGGCGAGCAGATAGGTCAGGTGTTCACTAACATCTTCCGCAATGCCATCCAGGCTATCGGCGACCGACCTGACGGCGACATCATAGTCGTTCTCAGCGACCAAGGTAAGGAAGTGGAGATATCCATCTCCGATAATGGACCCGGCATACCCGAAGAGGTTAGAGATAAGATTTTTGTGCCCGACTTCACTACCAAGTCCAATGGTACAGGACTGGGGCTGAGCATATCTAAGAACATAGTTGAAGGCTCAGACGGACGAATAACATTTACTACATCAGATAAAGGAACAACATTTTATATATATCTTCGTAAAATTATACAGTCATGAAAACGCAAGACATCATGCAGCGTTTGTCTGCTAAACATCCCGGCGAGGCAGAGTATCTGCAAGCCGTTCAAGAAGTACTTGAATCAATAGAAGAGGTGTATAATCGCCACCCCGAGTTTGAAGAGGCTAAGATCATAGAGCGTATGGTCGAGCCCGATCGTATATTCACTTTCCGTGTGACATGGATTGACGACCGCGGACAGGTTCAGACCAATCTCGGCTATCGTGTTCAGTTCAACAGCGCCATTGGTCCCTACAAAGGCGGACTTCGTTTCCACCGTGCAGTAACACCGTCCATGCTTAAATTCCTTGGCTTTGAGCAAACCTTCAAGAACGCGTTGACCACACTACCTATGGGTGGTGCTAAGGGTGGTTCTGACTTCGATCCAGTCGGCAAATCCGACAACGAGATAATGCGTTTCTGCCAGGCTTTCATGCTGGAGCTATGGCGTTGTATCGGTCCTGATCAAGATATACCTGCCGGTGACGTTGGCGTTGGCGGACGTGAGATAGGATTCCTCAACGGAATGTACCAGAAACTCTCACGCGAGTATCATACAGGTGTGCTAACAGGCAAGGGTATGACCTGGGGAGGTTCAATCCTACGTCCTGAAGCTACAGGCTACGGCGCTCTTTACTTCACTCAACACCTGCTCCATAAAGCCGATAAATCCATTGAGGGTAAACGAATAGCAGTCTCGGGCTTCGGTAACGTGGCTTGGGGCGCTTGCAAGAAGGCAACCGAACTTGGCGCTAAGGTAGTGGCTATCTCCGGACCTGATGGCGTTTGCGAAATCAAGGATGGCATCACGGCAGAGATGATAGACTATATGCTCGTTATGCGTTCATCTAATCGCAACCGCGTACAGGATATGGCAGATAAGTTCCCCGCTAAGGCTAAGTTCGTCGAGGGCAAGAAAGCATGGTCAATCCCCTGCGACATAGCTCTGCCTTGTGCTTTCCAGAACGAACTGGATGAAGACGACGCTAAGCAACTTGTCAAGAACGGATGCTGGTGCTGCTGCGAGGTAAGTAATATGGGTTGCCGTCCTGAGGCTATTCATTTCTTCCAGCATAATCATATCCTCTTCGCTCCTGGCAAGGCCGTTAATGCCGGTGGTGTTGCTACTAGTGGACTTGAGATGACCCAAAACGCTCAGCACCTCAACTGGACAGCCAAAGAGGTGGATGAACGTCTGCACCATATAATGCAATCAATTCACGAGCAATGCGTTGAGCACGGTACGCAGCCCGATGGCTCTATTGACTATGTGAAGGGTGCAAATATTGCCGGCTTTATGAAGGTGGCAACAGCTATGCTTGAGCAAGGACTGATTTAATTTTAAGTTTGAAATCTGACATTTGAAGATTATGTATTCCGATTTTCAGAAACACCTGCTCTCGACATTGCAAGAAATCAAGGACGCAGGATTATATAAGAACGAACGAGTAATCATCACTCCGCAGTCATCAGCTATTCAGGTAGCAGGTGGCAAGGATGTCATTAACTTCTGCGCTAACAACTACCTTGGCTTGGCAGATAACCGCGAACTCATCAAGGCTGCCAAAGAGCGCATGGACTCACGTGGCTATGGTATGGCTTCAGTGCGTTTCATATGCGGTACGCAGGATACTCACAAAGAACTCGAACATGCTATCTCCGACTTCTTTGGAACAGAAGATACCATCCTCTATGCCGCTTGCTTTGATGCTAATGGCGGACTCTTTGAACCGCTGCTCACCGAACAGGATGCTATCATTTCTGATGCCCTCAACCACGCTTCCATCATTGACGGTGTACGTCTATGCAAGGCTGTGCGCTATCGATACGCTAATGGCGATATGGCAGACCTGGAGGAGCAACTCAAAGCCGCTCAGGCTCAGCGCTTCCGCATAATTGCTACCGATGGAGTCTTTTCTATGGATGGTAATGTATGTCCGTTGGATAAGATATACGAGCTTGCTCAGAAATACAACGCTCTCGTCATGGTTGACGAAAGTCACTCGGCAGGAGTTGTCGGCAAAACAGGACATGGCGTAACGGAACTATATAACCTTCGCGGTAAAATCGAGATCCTCACCGGCACACTCGGTAAAGCCTTTGGTGGTAGCGTTGGTGGATTCACTACCGGACGTAAGGAGATTATCGACTTGCTGCGTCAGCGCTCACGTCCTTATCTCTTCTCTAACTCCATACCACCGATGATTGCTGCTGCAGGTATCAAGACGCTGGAGATACTCACTCGCGATAACACTCTTCAAGATCGTCTGCACGAAAACACAGCTTATTTCGTTGAGCGCATGAAGGCTGCAGGATTTGATATCAAACCCACTCAGTCTGCCATCTGTGCCGTCATGCTCTATGACGCGCGTCTCTCCCAGGAGTTTGCTGCGGCTTTGCAGAACGAAGGTATCTACGTTACCGGTTTCTACTATCCTGTTGTGCCCAAAGGACAAGCACGCATTCGCGTACAAGTCAGCGCTGCTCACACGCGTGAGCAACTGGATAAAGGTATAGCTGCCTTCACAAAGATTGGTAAACAATTAGGAGTACTCAAATGAAAGCTTTAGTAAAAAAATACGCTAAACCCGGCATCTGGATGGAAGATGTGCCGATGCCGGAAGTAGGAGTTAATGATGTCCTCATCAAGGTCACTAAGGCTGCTATCTGCGGCACCGACCTGCACATGTATAAGTGGGACGAGTGGTCACAGAACCACTGCCGT
>JAGCSQ010000055.1 GCA_017964045.1 Paludibacteraceae bacterium | reverse complement strand
GTAGCAAGTGTAGCTCCATCAACTGTTATTTCGGTATCATTCTCTTTAGCTGTTACGCGGATACGGTTAGCATCTTTTTTCATTGAACGAGTTACCACAAATTCTCTACCCCAATAGTCGGTAGGCATGTTTTGCTCATACAAGTGGTCACGAGCAGAAACATCTCCCGGCACGTCGGTGTTGTTAACACCTGTAAACACCGCAATCTTTTTATCGGAAGTAACGGTAGAACCACTAAGTGACGCACGATTTTCGCCGGTTAGATAAAGTACCTGACCGGCATTGAGAGTCTTATTAATGGTTGCAGTCCCATTGTTGTTCAATACGTTTGTTGACGGATTAATGGTTACGTGAGTATTATTATCTGTTGCCAAAATAGTCATGACAGGAAAACCACCATCGTTTGTGCCTGAACCTCCATGATCATATCCTGGATAGTCTTGTGTAAGATAATCCATTTGCAATGCCGTAATCGGTAGAATATTTGCTGCATCAAATGATTGAGGCAACGAATTAGCTGCAAAAACTGAACAATCTACTGTCGTGGTAATCTTAAGACCTGTATTCTTTATCTGATTAGACGCAGCAGGAGCTGTTAGCCCAATAGGATACCACTTGTTCAAGTCTATTTGGCCTGCTACGGGATTAGTGTTTGCTTGGATCTTAACGTACCCGGTCGGCGGTATAAGTCCTGTAATAGGAGTAAATGACGCATCTGCAGGATTTGTAATTGTGTACGAACCACCTTGCTGCTGGGTAGTAATGTAAATAAATGGCTTGTGGTCAGTACCACCAGTTCCGGTTGTTATGTTCAATGCTACCCAAAACTCCCTACCTACGGTACTTGATTGTCCATAAGCACTGCCTATGCTGCAAACTATCGCAGCAAAAAGGCTTAATATAATAGATAATCTTTTCATATTCCTTATATATTATATATATTACATGATCTCAATTTCAACACGACGGTTGTTCTGACGACCTTCTTCGGTATCGTTCGTGTCAATCGGACGACTCTCACCATAACCGATAGCCTCAATACGCTCAGGAGCAACACCGCGCTCTATCAGGTCATCGCGAACAGCATTAGCACGACCCTCTGACAACTTCTGGTTGGCAGCGTCTTTACCTACGCTATCAGTGTGGCCCATAATCTTGATGCGTACTTCAGGATTACGTTGCATGAACATGTACAGGTCGTTGAGCGACTTCTCGCTGGATGACAAGATACGTGTTCTGTTCGATGCAAAGAATAGGTCGTTCATAATGAATACTTCACCTTTCTTAATCGGAGTAAGCTGTACGTGCATGCTGTCACCGATATTAGCAATCAATGCGTCGTAAGGCTCATAACCCATCTGTTCGATATGCAGCGAGTACATAATGCTGTCGCTCAGCATTGCACTACTTGCACCACGAGCTGAGTCTGTCTCAAGCAGATAACGATTCTCTTCTGTACCGCGCTTGCGAATCTGAACCTTTGCCGGCAGTGCAACACCTGTCTCCTTGTTAGCTACCGTTACACGGAATACAGGAACATGGTTCAGACGAAGCTCTACAGGCAGCGTTATACCTGCTGAGTCAAGCGAGAACGGGTACGTGAGTGGGTAGTAATTCTCTGCTGTTGCATATACCGAGAAATTACCCATAGCCAGACGTTGCTTGTGAGTACCTTGTTTCAGCACTTTCTCACGCAGTTTAATGCGGTCTTTGTCTGTATCCTTAATTTCAATTGTTGAGTTAGCCAGCAACTGACTATTTGCATTATCCACAACGCGTATATCTGCATACGATGCTGGTGGTGGCACTTGACGAGGTTGCTTACCAGGTACCTCAAATTGGATGGTGAACTTAACACCTACAAACAGGTTGTTCAGCGGACTACCACTATGCAGACTTACCAATGAGTGCGAACCGGTAGGATATTTCTCCGGATTACCGTTCTCATTCGAGAATGTCAATGGCAACTGGTCATGCTCGTTCTTATTATTAAGCACGCTATAGTCTGCAAATACGCTTACGCGGTAGTGAACATGCTCACGTCCAAACGGCAGACGCTCACCTGGTTTAACCTTTACTTTCTTCTTCGGGTCTGGTTGCTTCTGCAGCCATTCGTCTAGGTCAATACCGAACTCGGCGCAAACGCTCAAGTCCAGCGGACTCAGACCTGTTTTCCCCTTCATACCGTCAAACTCTTTATCGGCCTCAACAGGAATCCAACTTGCATAACGGGTATCTTCTTCCATGATATCCATCTTTCCTTTGCCGCTGTACGAGTCAATGATATTGAATCCAACTTTCGCACCTACAGCAAAGTAGTAACGGTCAAATTGTCCACCCAGCATAATTGGAATACCTACGTATCCAAGATTACGCATCTCTCTGTAACCACTAAAGAAATAGTGATGTGAGCGATTAGGATCTATGCCCGTATTGCCCATGTACAAAGGACGTGTCTCCATAAAGCCATACTTGCTTGATGAGTTCAGCCAAGTGAAGTCAAGGCTCGTGTTGAAGCGGAAGTGACCATACTCCAACTCATAGCCTATACCTAAACCTGCACCGGGACCACCAATCAACTTCCTGTCCTCAAGGTCTATCTTATCGAACATTGCCGCATAACCTACACGACCATACAGGTTGAACAAACTAACGGCTTCTGTCTTTGGACCATTATCCTCAAACTGTGCATAGTATGCTTCTTTCTGCTTTGCCTCTTGAGCAGCTAACTTCTCTGCTTTCTTCTCGTTTTCCGCTGCAATACGCTCTTTCTCAGCTTGCTTCTTGTCTAACTCTTTCTGACGTTCAGCCTGGGCCTTGGCTTGTTCTTTTTGACGCTCAGCTTGAGCCTTAGCAGCCTCTTTCTGACGAGCCTCACTCTGCTTAGCAGCAGCCTCGCGCTTCTTCTCTGCATCCTTAGCAGCTTCAGCACGCTTCTTTTCTGCCTCTGCTTTCTTCTTCTCAGCATCCTTAGCAGCCTGAGCTTGAGCTTTTTGCTTATCTGCTTGTGCCTTTGCACGTTCTTTCTCTTTCTGTGCAGCAGCTTTCTCACGCTCTTTCTGCTTCTGAGCAGCTGCCTTCTCGCGTTCTTTCTGTTTCTTGGCTTGTTCTTTTGCTTTAGCCTTTTGTGCTGCAGTCATTTCTTGTGCAGGGGCAGCATAAAGCATAGTGGTATGCATCGGAGCACCCAGACTCATTACCAAAATCAAAACAAATAATTTACGTAATATCGTTTTCATAACTATTGATTTTCCTTATTTGATTAACACTATGCTTTATTATTGAATGAATACTTTTATGCTCTTTTCATCCTTACCGGCTTCAACACGCAAGATGTATAGTCCGTGAGCATCTGTGCTCGGATACGGTAGCAACGAACCACCGGCATTTACCTCAAATGTTTTCAGCGTATTTCCCTCTGCATTCAACCAAGTTGCCTCGCCATCTTTTGCTGACATAACCAGCATCTTGTGGTCCGGAGCATGTTTGATAATGATGTTACCTACGTTGCTAATCGTAGCGTCGCTTGCAAATGCATCATATTGTTGGTCACCAAATGCAATAGGGCAGGAACTGATGACTTTCTTCTCACCGTTTGCATCCGTGTAGTGGATATCTACGTAGTACTCACCGGATACTGGCACATGCTCTTTCACGATAAACGAACTCTGTTCATCTGTCATCTTTGAGTAGTGCTTGGTGTTGTACATATCTGTTGAATCCAACTTAAACCACTCATATCCGTCAAAATAATTTACGCCATCCAGCGAGTGGTCATCAGGATTGTTGGTTACAATATGATCCTTCATGTCTTTGGCTGACCAAACGGCAATCGTATTTGTCCAACGCTTATCCAATATAGCTGCGGCAGGATAATTAACTGTAAACGGAATTGTTGATGTGTCATTTCCGCACTTCGATTGCAGAGCAATCACAATCTCATACGCTTGACCTGACTTAGAAGTGCTTGGAACGCTTACTTCAAAGTATGTTCCTGATGGATCTTCGTGATTTTCAGGAGTTGTAAATCCGTCGTTCTTTGCGATGTCATTATACTCAATCTTGCTGTTCGAATCATCAAACTTGTGTGAGGAAGTATAATAGATACGGAATGTTCCTGTTCCCGCATCTGAACAAATGTGGTCTTTCAGCTCTTTGTATGTGATTTTCAGTTTGTCCAGCACAACCTCCATTGGGAAACTGTCCCGCAAGTTCCTACCGGCGCATGTAGAAGATGAATTACGCACAATAACTACGTATGCTTGGTAGATGGAGTCTTTCTCGTAGTCATGCGAAACGGCTACAATGCTGTCGCCTGTTGTACGTTCGGTCTTTCCGTGAATCTCATCTGCATGACCATATACGATTGGGGTTCCGTCGCCGAAGTTCCAAATAATCTCTTTGTATTCGTAATCGGGACGGCAGGTGAATGGAATAGTGTTGCTATGTAAGTCATAACGGCAAATCTGTGATGTTTCGCCTGCTACAAGTGTGTCACCATTGATGGTGATTGTTGCATTCAATGGTTTTGTTGCACCACCGGCAGAATAAGCATAACTCTCATTGCCTGTAAAACCATATACGTGAGCAATAAAGTTACCGTCTGTACATTTCAATGTGTGCGTAACTCCTTTACTACCACTTGATGTTGTACCAAGATCTAAGCGCTTGTAATAATATATACTTGAACCATCTACTTGGGTAAACCCAGATACAGAATTGTTGTTCCAAAGCATGGAATTTGGTTTATCTGTAACGATGTTGACATAGTGTTGCGTAGTACCATTTTTGCTGGCGTATGTATTAAATGTTACTTGGTCAATTTGTTGCTCAATAGGATTGATCCAAAGCATGGCTGGGTCGCCACTTGAGTAACTGTGATATTTTTGTGAAGTTTCGAATAGGTGTACGGCTGCCGGGCACGAGGTTGTAAGCATGCAACTCCCGTTCTTAGCATAATTTCCTTCTGCTCCAATTTCAAACTCCCAATAGTGTTTTGTGTCAACAGAAAAATCTATTGTGTGAACCTTTGTTCCGTTGATATATACATCTGTTTGATCACTTAATGCAAGAACGCGAATAGCATCTGCAGGACGGTCAGCTGACGCGGTTAATGCAAAAGTGTTGCCCCAATATTGAGTAGGCATGGCTTGTGAATATATATGGTCACGTTGCTCAACTTTATAAGGGATATTGGTGTGAGGGCAACCTTGGAAAACAGCGATTGGTTTTTTCGGGTCTTTAGATCTAATATATGTGCCGGATAAGTCTCCATCAGCACCATCTTTCATTCCCGTCCAAACGTACCATACTTGACCTTCCATCAATGTATCGCTCACAAGAGTATCACCAATACCGCGGAAATTTCTGAATCTTTCGTACTCAGGATAGATATCGAATACTTGTTCTCCCCAACTATTATACTGTGTTAAAAAATCTCTTATGCTTTTTGTTTCAACCGTAGGAACGTATTCTACTACAGTACTATCTTTTGTCGCTATAATTGCGAAGTGGCTACCTTGCGTTTTGCTTGCCCCTTGGTGGTCTGAAGGGGAATATGTTTGAATAATGTATTCGTCCAATAGTGAGGTAGTAGGAATTACATTTGTAGCATCAAATGTAGCCTTCTTATAGTTAGTCGCAAAAAGAGAAATGTCTTTCGTTGATGTTACATGTAGAGCGCAAGTATCAACTACCTCAGAATTTACGGCATAACAAACTTTACCTGACGTCGTCATCGCGGCTCTTGCGTTTTGACATACTGGATGCCCATTGTATATTTCGAATGTTTCGGTCTGACCTGCTGTAACGTGTTTTGTCTCAGAGTACACCGATGAAGTAAATGGATTGGTAACTGTAACATCACAATCCTCACGTGCTGAAACAGAAAGCGATAAAATCAAATAGTTATACTTATCGTCAATCGGACCATTATCAGATGTGTGTTGGTCCGCTTGCATAAACGTTACCCAGAAATCTTTGCCTTCCGTCGATTGACCGGATGCAATTTCATCTGCTTGTGCCATCTGAGGCATCATCAATGCCCCTAAGAGCATAATCGAAAATAATAAAACTTTTTTCATGTTATTTTTGTTAATTTTATATTCAAATTTAAGCGTTAAAATATATCCATATTTTTACGAGTGCAAAATTACAACAAAATCCGCTAACAAGCGTACACTTATTGGCGGATTTTGTGGATATTTTGACAACAATTCTTGCTGTAGCCTCTTTTTCTATTTGCGTTGGCCTAAAACGGAGTATTCTTTGCCTCTATGCTTAATCACGAGTGCTCCTTCTTTCAATTCCTTACTCGCGCTGCTCTCACGCTGCTCTCGCTCCTCTTCAATACCCGTCACAGCCTTCGGAACTAACACATACAACTCCTGCATGCACGCACGCTTCGTAGTTGCACCACCGACAGATATAATAGTAATGCTGTCCGTTCCTGCTGGAAGAACTGTCCTGTAACGTACTTCGTTACGCGTGTTTTTAACAACCGTTTCAGTAATCGTTCTTATCTTAGTCGTTCCGGCATATATATCCAATTGCATCGAAGATGCTGTGTTATACGTCGAAGCACGGAATATTAAAATGGCAGAATCAACAACATTGAGATTGTTAAACGATAAATAACCGTCTATTGTACTCGCTCCCATCGTAATTGCTCGCGTTCCGTTACTTTGTATCTTTTCGCTCGCAAAGCCTTGGATGTCACCGTTTGAATAATCATTTACAATGTTCTTTGTCAACCCCGGCAAATTAACAATTGTATCATATTGCTGCTCTTCAGGTGTTGGGGCGATTGGTTCAGGACATAATCCGCTTTGGAATGCACATGTTAGCGAACTAAGATCAACAGTCTGACCTTTCTTATTTCCCCAAATATATTCCACCAATTCCGGATAATCGATAAACGGATTTCTATTGCCCTGAATCGTTGATATCTGGTCTGCACGGCAAATCTCCTTATCGCTGACAGCATCTGCGCGGTGCCAATCAAGTAGTACTTGCACTATCGTCGGCGTAAAACGCAGATACGAACTATTGTTTACATATGCATTATATGTATCATTCCATGTTTGTTGTTCATAAGCTGTAACCATATAGAAATACGTGCGAGCAAAGTCTCCTCTGTATTCTGCTGCAGGTTCCCAGCAAATATAGTCGTATTGCGACTTGGTTTTGCTATCCATGCGGAAAGAACCATTGTCAAACTTATCCCCTTGTTGAACATGCCCGGGAGCATAATTGTTCTTATTGCTATTGGCTTGAGCATCAGACGGGTTGAGGTTAAATAGGTCGCGATAAATAGTGTCCGTCTGTTGCCCTGTTCCCCACCAACTCTTTGGAAGACAGTGTTCTATATTCAGCGAGCAACCTGACTCACCTCTATCCTTTGGATAGTAGCGCACACAATTGCTGTACATGTCCCATATAATACCATCCGGATGCATATCCGTCAGCGGAAAAGCATACCATGTGCCATAGCCCTTGAAATCACCTTTATGCCAACGACCCTCAGGATCATCTGTGCTGTGATATTGGTTAATACCGTAAAAATATCGTTCTCCGCCTTTAATTATAGAGTAGAGTGTCGATTTTAATACTGAATCTTGTTTGCCATCAATATTATCATAATATCCGGCAGGAATATCTGCAGCAAACATACTCGTCGCTGCAAAAAGCATTAGAAATAAGGTCGTTGCGTTTTTCATTTCTTTGGACTTAATAGATTTACACAATTAAGAATAATGTACCACACGATGCAAATCGCACCGCTGAACAGAGCAAATTCCCAGTGCTCATACTGGATAGCGCGCATAATACAGAAACCAACCAGCACCAGACTGCCAATAAGGAATATATATTTAATGTAATTGTTCTTCCAACTCAAATCATGGAACTTGAGCGAGAAAAATGGTATCTCACTTACCAGCAAATAGCAGCTTACAAGGCTCAGTCCCAATAGTACCCACGGCATACCGTCCCATGCCAGTATCGCATATGGCATAGAGCACAGACTTGCCCAAAATATTGCGTTTGACGGCGTTGCCAATCCGATAAAACTATCTGTTTGGCGTGTGTCCAGGTTAAACTTAGCCAGTCGCAATGCCGAGAATGCTGCCATCAGCAAAGCTATCAGGCTCCACCAACCAATCAGCGGACGCAAGTAGCAGAACAGTATCATTGCCGGTGCTAAACCAAAGGTTATGTCGTCTGCCAACGAGTCCATCTCAACTCCCTTAGGATTGCTCACACCAAGAGCACGAGCGGTCAGCCCGTCAAAGAAATCAAATACTGCTCCTAATAATATATATAGGAACGCGTACGCGAAGGCGTTCTGTGTTGCCATAAATACTGCCACTCCGCCGCACAGCAGATTGCAGCATGTTATAGCATTAGGAATGTGATTCTTTATTGTCATATTCTTTTCCGTAATTTTCGTTTATATTCTTATATGCAAATGCCGTAACCAGCACTGTCGTTATGCTGCAAATGATTGCTATCCAGAAGAACATATTATATCCTACTGCTAGTTCAATCTTTCCTGCTACAAATCCCGGTATCATCATGCTCAGCGCCATAAAGGCTGTACATATCGCATAATGCGATGTCTTATATTCTCCTTCCGAGAAGTACATCATATAAAGCATATATGCCGTAAAACCGAATCCGTAACCAAACTGCTCAAACGATATTGCCGAACCGATAATCCATAAATCCGTCGGTTGGGCTGCACTCAGATATACATACACCAGATTGGGCAATGTCAACAGCGCTGCCATTAGCCATAGCGAGCGTTTCAGTCCGTGTCGGGATATATATATTCCTCCCAGTATTCCTCCAAGCAGCAGTGCAATAACGCCTATAGTGCCATATATCAATCCTACAGTATCTGTGCTCAATCCAAGTCCACCGCCAAAGATTTGTCCGTCGCGAACAAAACAATCTTTGCCATCAACAAGGAACGGCAGACTCAGTTTAACGAGCAATCCTTCCGGCAAACGGTATAGCAACATAAATAGTACCGCCAACCATATACCCGGTTTGGAGAAAAACGTTGAGAAAGCTACGCCGATACTACGATTTTTTGCGGCACTTCTATCTTCTACCTCTTCAACCTTAGGCATTGCAAAGGTATGATACAGCGTCACGGCAAACATAATAACTGCCGTAATCGCCAGTGTTATCTGCCACGATAGTGGAATATTCTCTGTCGTTCGCTCTATTCGTCCTGCTATAAATACCAGCAGTCCTTGTACAAACACAGCTGCTATCCTATAAAAAGTTGATCGTATGCCGATGAACTTGGCCTGACTACCACTATCGTGTGCAAGCATATAGTACCCGTCTGCAGCAATATCATGTGTTGCCGAAGCAAATGCCGCTATAATAAATAAGGTCAGTGTTAACCAGAATAATCCGACAGGTGTTTGGTGTGTTGCCATCGTGGCTGCATCCGGCTTAGGCAGAGATACTACCAGCAAAATGCATGTCAGCGTCAATACTGCTTGCATGGCTATTATCCACCAGCGCTTGCTCTTGACGACATCCACTATCGGAGCCCACAGTCCTTTCAGAAACCATGGGAAATAAAGAAGCGTGGTAAAGAATGCCAATTCATCATTAGGCACTCCCATTTTAGCGAACATCATAACTGATATATTGTTCACTAAAAAATAGGGTACCCCCTCTGCAAAATAGAGAGAGGGCACCCAAAACCACGGATTTTTATTGGAAGTTAGCACGATTATCTACTATATCTGCTTTCTCTTGAATCAAGTTAAGTGCCTGATAAGGAATCGAGTATGCATAACGACCTTGCAGTTGCTGTCTTTCAGCAGCAGCGTCAAACTCGCCTTCTGCAGTTACTTTCTTACCGGTTTTCAGCACGAATACACCGGCTTGACCCTTAATCGGAGCACTCAGTGTGTTGTCTTCCATTGCCAATGCCGCTCCGATAACTGCCGGCTCTTGACCTGCATTGCCAAATCGATAAGCTGCCAGATTAACGCCTTCAGCATGTTGAACATCTACTTCCAACTCCTTGGCAGCCTCTTCCAATGACTCAATGCCTTTCAGTTGCTTTGCAATCATCTCGGCTTTCTTGTTGTTGGTAGCCTCAATCTGAAGTTCCGGACGAACAGACTCCAATGAACGGTAGTCACCATCATTAACCTCTGTCAGAACAGCTACAACAAATTGGTTGCCGCACTCAAATACATCACTGACGGCACCTTCTTTTGCCTCAAATGCCCAGCGTACAATAGGACGACTCGATTTCAATTGAGCCACCTTGTCGGCGTTCTTCTGCAGGTTGAATTGCGGAGTAACATTCAGTCCCAATTCCTTTGCTGCCTCGCGGAACGACTCCTCATTAGGATTCTCTACAATAAACTGCTTTGCTTGGTTATAGAGAATAGAGTATGTCTTTGAGCTCGGAGTAACCTTACGCTCCAGAATAGCCAGTTTAACCTTCGGAGTCGGTTTGCTGATATCCAGAATCTCAAATGTCTGCTCACCCAGTCCCTGTGCAATGGTAAAGCGCTCACCACGTTTGCCGGCAAAGGCTTTCTCTGCAATATTCTGTGGCAGTTGAGATGCTTTGAACCATCCCAGTTCGCTGTCTTCTTGTCCTTCTTGAGCTGCAATAGCTTTCAACTCAACGCTATCCGGCATATTATAACCGCATTGCATGATACGGGCAATAGAGTAGGTGTCATCAACAAACTCAATCTCAGTTACATCACCGGCCTTTGCACTTTTGCGGAAAGCAAACTCTTTGTATTGAGCAGGAACAGTCTCCTCTGAATAATCGCGGCCGTCATACATGAGGTCTGAGTTCGGGTTAACAACGTATGCTACGTCCTCGCTGCTGATGAACTCATCTTTCAGGCTCTCAAGCAATGCCTTAGTGTCTGCAAAGTCTTGCTCTGACGGCTTGATGTCAAAGCATACATACTCGATTGCACGGTTCGGAGTCTGCTTGTACATCGGCTTGTGCAGCTTGTACAGACGTTTGATGTCGCGGTTGCTTACCTTAACCAGTGAGTCTGCAATTGCATAGTACGGCTTCATGATATAGTCTGCATCAACGCTTGTCTGACGTGCGTCATAAGCAAACTTAGCCTCCAACGAGTTTGCCTTAATCAGGCTCTGTACCAGGTTGGTGTACTTCTCTTGCATCTGAGTCAAGCGAACTGCTTTTTCCCAGTACATCCAGTAGGTCTTAGCTTGTTTGAGGTTTGCTGCTTGCTCAGGGTTCTCGGTCTCTTGCTCCAATGAAGCCAGGAAACGAACCAATTGCTCACGGTTGAATTGACCGCTCTCGTCGTAGAATGCACGACGACCCTGAATCAGTTGATGCGGATGCTCACCGATGCACAGCTCACTCAGCTCATCGGCTGTAACATCCATACCTATTTTCTTGCCTTCTGCACGAAGTGTGTAGTCAACAAGCAGCATCTGCCATACTTGATTGCGGATTTGTGAGGTCATGTCCTCATCAAAGTCACTACGACCACTCTCAATCTTATACACTTCGGTCAGTTGGTCTTTTGCAGCCTCATACTCTGTGTAGTGAATGTCTTGACCTTCAATCTCTGCTACATTTTCACGACTGCGGTTGAAAAAGCTGCTTCCTGAGTTAAGGAAGTCGCCAAGAATAAATGCGAGCATGGCGACTCCCACAATCACAATGAGAATCACGCCATGATTACGAATCTTTTGTAATGTTGCCATAAATTTTATTTAATTGTTTATTATCTCGTTATTTCTGTTCCGTCAGGAAGCTTGATGTACGTTACGTGATCAATTGCCGGCATACCGTACAACTCTGTCAGGTTGCACTTAACCAGAATCTCGTGATTCTTAATCTGTTCAGCGTATGTGCCGGTCAAACTATACGGCTTGTATGTAATCTCGCCTGTATCTTTATCCTTCTTTTCGGTGAAGTCTTTTATGTTCATTGCTAAGCAGATAACGTCTGTCTCAGGGTCATTCGTCTCATCAATGTTGAAATATACCAGTTCTCCAAAGTTATATGCTACAGTTTCTGATACTGATTCTGCGAGCAACAGGTTCTCTGCAGATGTAAACGGCGATACATAGTGTGCTTGCTCTGCTTCTGCAGGTTCACCTTCTGCCGGACGCTTTACGCAGCCTACAACATAACCCTTAATATACACTTCTTCTTTTGGCTTAACTCCACCTATAGAGATATATGACAATACCGTGCCGATATCGCTTACGTGATACGGATTCTCCAGTGTACCATCACCCTGCAAATCCGGCTCACGGAATGTACGGCTATAGATATATCCGTGTGTGTTTTTGCCACCTGGAGTCTCAATTACATTTCCGTAGTTAAGCAACTGAGTGTATATAATTACACGATTGCCAACCTGCAAGTCTTGCGTTGACATGAATTTTTTCTGGTTAGGACCGGCATAAGCCTGATAGCAATAGAACTGATCTATATCTGTCGGCTTATCTTTGAGATAGAAATAGAAGTTTCCGTATCCGCCGGATATTGCCTTTGCGTTCTCATCCTCTTCTATTGCACTCACGTATCCATATACATAGTAGAAATCCGATGATGTTTGGCCAGAACCAATCTCATGACCTTTCGCAATAGCTTGCTTTACTGTCAATTGCCTCTTCTCAATGTCCGGAGTCAATGTCCCGTCAGGAAAATGAAAGTTCGGGAATTGACTGATATCATCCAAATCCACAGTCGGCAATGGACGAATCTGATTCGAACCGGCTTCCTTGTTGTCTCCCGGCTCCGAAACATACGGACTTTCTTTGCAAGCAAAGAGTGTTAACGCTAATACGAGCAACATCGCGCTCACTTTCATTGTTTGTTTTGCTTTCATAAGGCAGTGTTTTTATGGTGTTATCATTCGTTAGTTAATGCATTATTCATAAAAAATCATGCAAAGATATACAAAATCTTTCATATACACAAACTTTTCGTAGAAAAAATCACTTTTTTTGCAAAAAATTTGGTCAGTTCAAATAATTGTAGTACTTTTGTGCGATTTTTTAATTATTGGAGGACAAAACTATAGCAACACAACCGGTAAAGAAGCCATTCCGTGGCAGAGTAGAAAAAGAGTTCCCGAATCGCATCAACGATATGATTCGTGACGTCAACGAGGTCCGCCTCGTCGGAGATAATGTCGAGCAAGGAATCTATTCCTTCAAGGAAGCTATCCGTATAGCGGATGAACTCAACCTTGACCTTGTCGAAATATCACCAAACGCCGTTCCGCCGGTTTGTCGCATAATCGACTATCAGAAGTTCCTCTACCAAAAGAAACGTAAGGAGAAAGAGCAAAAGCAAAACTCCAAGAAAATAGAGGTTAAGGAAATACGCTTCGGACCACAAACAGATGAGCACGACTATAACTTCAAGCTCAAACATGCGCAGGAGTTCCTCAAAGACGGCAATAAAGTCAAGGCCTATGTCTTCTTCCGTGGACGTTCCATCGTCTTCAAAGAGCAAGGCGAACTGCTGCTAAGCCGCTTCGCTACTGACCTTGAGGAAGTTGCACGCCCTGAAGCGCTGCCCAAACTCGACGGCAAACGCATGATACTTATGCTCGCGCCTAAAAAAGCATAATGCATAAAAATAGTCCCTGTGCCCTAAGGCTGCCTCGGACTTTAATAATAACTAATTTAAATAATAAACAAAATGCCAAAGGTAAAAACTAATTCCGGTGCTAAAAAAAGATTCGCTCTTACCGGAACCGGTAAAGTTAAGCGTAAACACGCTTACAAAAGTCACATTCTGACTAAGAAGACCAAAAAGCAAAAACGTAATCTCACACATGTTGCTATGGTCGACCAATCTAACATTCGTAGCGTTCGCGAAATGCTCCTGCTACGATAAGTATTAACCACCAAAAATTTACAGAACTATGCCAAGATCAGTAAATCATGTCGCTTCACGCGCTCGTCGCAAGAAGATTATGAGCCTCACAAGAGGTAACTTTGGTGGCCGTGCTAATGTATGGACAGTCGCCAAAAACACGTGGGAGAAAGGTCTCCAGTACGCTTATCGCGATCGTAAAAACAAAAAACGCACCTTCCGTGCCCTCTGGATCCAGCGTATCAACGCTGCTGCAAGACTCGAAGGTTTGAGCTACAGCCAACTTATGGGTGCACTCAAGAAAGCAGGTATCGAAATCAATCGCAAAGTCCTTGCCGACCTCGCCATGAATCAGCCTAAAGCATTCAAGGCTATCGTTGACAAAGCTAAGAAAGCGTAAACAAAAAAGCGGCGTCCAGCCGCTTTTTTTATTTCTATTTTTGCTTCTTTTCACTCTCGCTTCAGAGCCGCCCTTAACATAACATCAACATAACATCACGCATCTCTCGCTGTACTTTCTCAGAATTCGCTACAAGAGGCAACCGAAGAACATTACTGATGATGTTCTTATTGGCCAAAGCAGTCTTTATGCCGGCAGGATTTCCTTCTTTAAAGAGCAACTTAATAAACTCGGCATACTTGGCCTGCAACTCTACATCCTTATCGTGCACAATCTTTCTGAACGCTTCAGGATATGCGTTTGACGCAACTGAGATTAAGCCGACTCCTCCCGCTTGCATCACTTCCGCTGCTATGCCGTCATCACCGCTGATAACATCAAACGGTTTGTCACGAGTGATATCTATCAAGTACCGTATCTGCTCAATATTTCCGCTTGCTTCCTTGATGGCAACAACCTTCTCCGGACATGCCTCATGAATGCGTACAACGGTTTCAGGTAACAGGTTCACTCCTGTTCTGCCCGGCACATTATATAATATAATAGGTATAGGACACGCTTTCGCTATTGCAGCAAAATGTTGATACAATCCCTCTTGTGACGGCTTGTTGTAATACGGACAAACGCTGAGAATTGCAGCATAATCGCGTTGCAACTCATCTTTCATACCATTTATCGCCTCAATCACATTAGCCGTGCAATTGCCGCCAACACCTAAAACGATTGGCAGCCGACCGTCAACATGCTTCACAATAAAGCGTCTGACTTCTTGACGTTCCTTCTCGCTAAGCGTTACGGCTTCGCCTGTTGTACCAAGAACAACGATATAATCCACACCTCCTGAAATCTGCATATCCAGGAGCTTCTCTAATGCTGCGAAATCAACCTCTCCATTTGGTTGAAAAGGTGTGATAAGTGCTGTGCCAAGTCCGTCAATCATTGCTATTGATAATCATTAGGTAGTGAATAATCTGATTAAAGAGTGCTGCTTGCGAGCTTTCATTAGGCATATCAATCATAAAATCATGTATTCCGTCAGTCAGTGGCAGAACCTTTCCCGTCTTGAAATATGCTCTGGCGTATAGCGCAATATAATGCAGCGGTATACAGGTCGATTGAGTCAAATCTATCAGCAAGTCGTACTGTCGTTTATCCAGGTCATTAAGGACATCATCTTTAGGCGTTCCCCAGAAATGAAAATCCGATGCACCCAGAATACGACTCTGCGGCAAAATAGCTGAGGTGATATTCTTCTTATTCGGCAACCATCCCCATGTCACAACATCTATATTTTGCTTAAGCAGATTGCCTCTAATATCCTGAATAACAAGATTCTTCTCCTGAAAATCACTCTCATATATAACAAGGGCACTACGGATGTTCTCAAAGTGCGGAAACGCCGTTGTACGCTTTTGCTGACGACGCTTCAGATACCTAAATATGCGTTCTTTTATACTCATAACATTTCTAAGAATTCGTCTTCACTAATGATTTTTACTCCCAAATCTTCTGCCTTCTTACGTTTCTCCGGTCCCATATTATCTCCTGCCAATATGAATGAAGTCTTTTTGCTTACCGAACCGCTGTTCTTGCCGCCATGTGCTTCTATCATTTCCTTATATTCATCGCGGCTGTGATGAGCAAAAGTGCCGGAGATGACAATAGTCATTCCCTCCAGCTTGTTTGATAACGGCACACTGGTTGTTGACAAATCTTCCATCTGCAATCCTGCTTCTTTAAGACGGGTTAGTATGGTCAGATTGTCCAAATTATTGAAGTAAGCGATTATATTATCTGCTATCTGTTCACCTACATCCTCAATAGCTATCAGTTGTTCTTTCGTTGCCCATTGCAGAGCGTCAATTGAGTTGAAGCGACGGGCAATCTTCTTAGCGGTTGTTTCGCCCACCATACGAATGCCGAGAGCAAACAACACTCGTGCCCAAGGGACTGATTTGCTGGCATTTATGCCGGCAATGATATTGTCTGCCGACTTGTCGCCAAAGCGCTCAAGATCTGCTATATCTTCCTTGCGGAGACTGTATATATCAGCTATGTTTCTTATCAGTCCTTTATCGTATAGCAGGTCAATCGTTTCTTCTCCCAGTCCGTCTATATTCATTGCTTTGCGGGCAACAAAGTGCTCTATCTTTCCTTTTTGTTGAGGCGGACAACCTTCTTCATTCGGGCATCGCCATGCAGCTTCGCCTTCAACGCGTACCAGCGGAGTTCCACATTCCGGACAAACATCCGGAAACGAAAAGTCCTTTGTACTTTGT
>JAGCSQ010000054.1 GCA_017964045.1 Paludibacteraceae bacterium | reverse complement strand
CAAAGATCTCGCTTGCTGAAGCAGAGAAGTTATCGATGAGCACTACTAGCGGCACATCTTTGAATCTACCTGTACCATTTGCCTTAGCCTCGTAGCGAGGATAAGCACGCCCCTCGGAGTAAACAATCATATCTCCTGAGCGCAGGAACTCGTTTGCCATACGGATGGCTTGGTCCATGTATCCGCCGGAGTTCTCTCGGAGGTCAATGATATAAGCCTTAGCACCTTGTGACTTCAGCTCGTTGAGGGCATTGATGAACTCGTTGTAGGTGTTCTCGCCAAACTTATTGACGCGTACAAAGCCCAGCTTCTTACCATTGCTCTCGATGATGAACTTAGCATCCACAGAGTGAACGGGTATGTCGCCGCGCACGACGGTGAAGTGCAGCAGCTCTTTCTCTCCGGCACGAACGATGCCGAGTTTGACCTTAGTACCTTTCTCGCCACGCAGCGTGTGCATTACCTTCTCGTTATTGATATGCTTGCCGACGAAGGCAGTATCGTTGACCTCGACAATCTTATCTCCGGCCAGAATACCTATGCCCTCGCTGGGACCACCGGCGATGACGGCTACAATACCTATCGTGTCGTTCTGAATGGAGAACTGAACACCAATGCCGGAGAATGAACCTGCCAGCTCGGAGTTAACGAGTTCAAGGTCTTTTTTGGGAATATAAGCCGAATGCGGGTCAAGGTGCTTAACGATATCCGTCATCACATCTTCGGTGATGGAATCAACGTCTATGTCATCGACATAGGCACGCTGCATCAGTCCGAGCAGTTGACTCACCTTATCAGCAGGCTGAGCAAACAACTGACCGTTTTGAATATAGAAACGTTGAGCGTTGGCTTTATTGGACAGCGTGTTGCCGATGAGAAATCCCAGCAACAAGATGATGGCTGTCAGGGTAGGTAGGATATACTTCTTCATACTACATCAATTTTATATTCATTTCTTCCCTATCAAATCCTGTGCCAATGCCTTGACATCTATACCGTCAAAAGTGCCGCTCGACATCATCAGCAAAGCTGTGTTGTCGTACTCCTGCTCACGCAGGGTCTGCTCCAGCAGTTTGCTGTCGGTGAAGACGGTTATATTGCCTTTGCCGAATGATTGACGCACCTCGTCAACGGTTATGGGTGTCAGCCGCTTGTGTTCCACTACATGCGGGTTGAAATATACAAATGCCAAGTCGGCCTCGCTCATGCAGTCTTTGTACTGCGGCAAGAATTCAGCCATCAGGCTGCTGAAGGTGTGCAGTTCCATGCAGGCAATGAGTCGCTTGCCCTGATGGTGCTCACGCACGGCGTTGACGGTAGCTTTCAGCTTAGACGGACTATGTGCAAAGTCCTTGTATGCAACGTTGTTACCAGCTTCGGCAATCTTCTCCAACCTGTTGCTGGCACCGGTGAAGGTACTTATCTCGCGATAGAAATCATCGGGTTTAACGCCTATGCTATGACATGCCAACATCGCTGCTTGCAGATTCTGCAGATTATGCCGTCCGAATACTTGCATCTCTACATCGCCCGTGTATTCCTGATATGGCACGCAGACGATATCCTTACGAGCGCCGTCAGCGATGTTCTTGAGATTAGCGTCCTGTTTGAAGTAGATGAATGTGCCATTAGGCTCAATCGTGTCAACGAACTTACGGAAGGTCTCTACGTAGCTGTCAAAGGTCGGGAATACATTTATATGATCCCAGGCTATGCCTGTCAGGATGGCTACGTGCGGGTGGTACCAGAGGAATTTGCTACGCAAATCCAGCGGACTCGTTAGGTACTCATCACCCTCAAAGACGGCGTACTTGGCAGTCTCGCTCAGGCGAACCATGCGCTCAAAACCTTCTATCTGTGCACCTACCATGTAGTCGGCTTCGATGCCAAGTTTATTGAGTACGTACAGTATCATGGATGTCGTGGTTGTCTTGCCGTGACTACCGCCAACTACGATACGAATCTTATCCTTGGTCTGCTCGTACAAGTACTCAGGGAATGAGTATATCTTCAGTCCCAACTCACGTGCTTTGATTAGTTCCGGGTTGTCCTCACGAGCATGCATACCTAGGATGACTGCATCCAAGTCTGCAGTTATCTTCTCCGGGAACCATCCAGCCTCTGCCGGCAACAGACCGGCTTCTTTGAGGTGAGTACGTGCAGGGTCAAAGATTTCGTCGTCCGAACCTGTAACAATATATCCTGGTTTGGCTGCAACGGCTAATGCCAGGTTGTGCATTGCCGCTCCGCCGATAGCTATAAAGTGAATACGTGTCATTTTGTCCAATCTGCTGAGTTAATACGTCCTTTCCAAAGATCTGCCTTGGTGGCATCGGCTGTGTGGCCACCAAACAGGAATATATCCTTGTCATAAGCAACAGCACTTATCTTCTGTCGTCTGCCGTAGCCGTCAGGCAACTTAATGCTGGCAGTGTCTGCAATAGACCAACTCAGTCCCTCGTTGTTGGATACGTATATAGCGCTATCCAACCGACCGGCTTTATCTATACCGCCAAAGCGCATCAGCTGGTTATTATACCATACTACAGCGGTAGCACTTATCTTGCTCATTGCTCTGCCCACGGCATAATTCTGAATGCGTAAGGAGTCGTTTGCCGGCAGGTACTCAAAGTTCCAACAGCCATTGAGGATATCGCCGTCCTTATCTCGTCCGCCAAGTACTATAGCACGCGGTCTGAGGCTGGTGCTATTGAATACGGCTGCTGCAAATTCGCTATGTGGGAAGTTACTGCTGAGTTTTATGTTTTTGTCAATAAGTTGACCGTCCTGAAGGATTATGATGCACTTGCTCTTATCTGTCCTATGTCCTGCCAGCACGGCCCTGTCTGCCCAACTGAACAGATATGTCAGTGTGTCCACGTCGATGGCAGCAGTCTCAACGCTCCAACTCTCGCCGTCAAGGCTGGTGTATAGGTCCTTGCCATCTACGTAATGCATCTTATCGCCCAGCACAAAGATGTTGCTTACCTTGCATTCTGCCTTAGGCTGGTTGACTGTAGCAGGAACCCAAGTGGCTCCATCGTTTACGGAGTACATCGACTCGGTGTTAGTGCCGTTTGAAACGAACAGCCATAGGTTGCTGCCAAATACGAGTAGCCGTTGCTCATCGTTTGCTGCAGGACTATATACTTCGTTGTCTTGCTCTGTCCACCTCATCAGGTTAGGGTCTGCTTGGTGAGCAACAACTTTGAACTTATATACCTTGCGCTTGGACTGGTCCTCAGATATTACCGTCACCGTCATTGGCTTACCCGTTGTGAAGTCCAGCGTATCGGTGCTGCCCGCATATGTTGAAAGCCACTTAATGCTATCTTTGCCCCATTTGATTGCTACGGCAGAAGGGTAGGAGTAGTAGTTGAAGTAAGGACGAACCTTATTGAGCGGAGTACCGTACTTGATGCTGTCCGTGTTGTAGATGAGTCCGGTATCATTGAGTTCTTCCACAACAAACTTAGCAGCTCCCAATCCGGGAATACTGTCCACGGCAACAAACTTAAAAGCCGTTATTTTGGCTACGTTCGACTTGACATAAGTGGACGTATCACGCTTACAAGACAGCATAAAACACAACGCTATGAGTGTTGTTACGCCTAAAATATATTTGCCAGTTTTCATCTTTTCCATGAAAAAATTTGCTTATATCATTTATAATTACTACCTTTGCAGCCTAAAATCAAAAATCATCAATCACAAATCAAAAATCATATCATGTTATTTGCCAGTCAAATTGCCGATATCAAAATGATGTTACCGTGGGTGCGTCGAGACCGTAAAAAACAATCTATCCGCGGTATTATGGACCAACGTCGTCGTGTTTATTCCAAGGAGCAAGTCGCTGCCGACTCCGCTATGATTGTCTCCAAGATAGGGCAGTTGCCTCTGTTCATGGATGCCAAGGTTGTACTCATGTACTATCCTGTTCATAACGAGGTTGACCTGCGTGCACTCCTCACCAAATATCCCGACAAGACCTTCCTCTTCCCCATCGCTCATCGACATTCTATGGAGGTGCGTCCTTACGAGGGCGAGGAACTGATGAAGCGTGGTCGCTTTGGTGTTCCTGAGCCGCAGACGTTGCCGTATAAGGGCAAGATTGATTTGATTCTTGTTCCCGGCGTAGCCTTCGACGCTCATTGTCGTCGTCTGGGTCACGGTCAGGGCTATTACGACCGATACCTACGCTCCGTCAACGCTCCATCTGTAGGAGTATGCTATGATTTCCAGATTGAGAAGCACAGTCTGCCGCACTCGGCTTTTGACCATCCCGTCGATATGGTTATCACGCCTACTCGATCCATTGGAGAGTAGGTTGCATCTCCTCACGACGTTTTATTTCTTTGTCCGTTTCTGCCGTCAGGTGTTTCTCGCCTGTGCGGTAGTAGTATATCAATCCGTAAGCCTTGCAGTGCTGCATCTTGGCATACGGTAGCAGGTTCTTATAGTGGTCTTCAACCTGATTCCAGATACGCAGAATCAACTCATCTGCCGTCTTGCGTAGTTCCTCCAGGTTATCCTGCACACGAGTTGTGTTCTGCTTGCGCAGGTTGTAGTTGACGTGGTGCTCACGGAAGATGTCGTAGTGAACCTTTACCTTGTTAATGGCAGGGTTGTAGATGGGGAATCCTCCCATCGACGTACGTTCCTGCTCACCCTCGATGATGTTTTGTCCCCATGTCAGCAAATCCTCATCTGTTGTCAGGTCGGGAACTATATTCGTCTCGGGGTCCAACTTGTATAACTCTTTCTGCTCACGTTTGATCTCACCGCGGATGACGCTCAGGTTCAGCACTTGTATAAAGTGACTGATGTACATTCTTGCGTTCTGAACTATGTGGCGATACTTTTTGTTGGCATTGACCTTGTTCTCGTAGTTGTCGCGATATTGCGTCACCTGCATCTCAAACTGCATCAGAAAACGCTGAGCCTCGTTCACAATCTTGTAGTTGAGCACTTGATCTGTGTACTCGGCCTCACTGGCTTTCTGCAGCGCTTGTTGTAATGCACGCAGTCGCGATTGGTCTGTGTTTGGTAATCGTCTGTATGGCATAATCTCTAAGATTTTATATGTTTCTGTTCATTAACTTATGTGCCAGTGCTTCCAGCTCTGCCCGAGCATCATTGTCCGGCAACTGACGGATAGCTTCCAGTGCTTTGTTAGTCTCTACCTCTATGGCCTCTATGGCTTTCTGCTTCACTCCCAACCTGTCATATTCAGCCAGCACGTCCTCTAACCCGTAACCCGTCTTACAGCGAAGCGGTCCTACAGCAAGCTCTGCTTGCGGTCCTACAGGTGCTCCGCACCGGTCCAACTGCAACGCAGTTAAATACATAAATGTCTTTTTTCCCTCACGTATATCTCCTCCGATGGCTTTGCCGAAGGTCTTCTCATCTCCGTAGCAGTCCAGCAGGTCATCCTCAATCTGAAAAGCCAAACCCAGGTGTATGCCGGCATCGTATAGAGCCTGTTGCTGCAGCTCACTGGCTCCGGCTATGTATCCACCCATCCGCAATGCTGTCGCCAGCAGTACTGCCGTCTTCAGGCGTATCATTTCCATATAATCAGCTATCGTCACATCCTCGCGCTCCTCAAAGTCCACATCCAGTTGCTGACCCTCACATATGCCTGTTGCCATCTCGTTGAATAGGCGTAGGCACTCACCCAGTTTATCTGCCGGCACACCGCTCAGCAGTTTATATGCCTCTATCAACATCTGGTCACCGCTAAGTATGGCAGTGTTCTCGTTCCAACGGATATGCACGCACGGACGCCCACGACGCATTTGAGCTTTGTCCATCACATCGTCATGGAGCAGTGTGAAGTTATGAAAAACCTCCAACGCTAATGCTGCCGGTAAAACATCTCTTACAGCGTTAGCGGTCTTACAGCCATCGGCGGTCTTACAGCCCGCAGGGCGGTCTATTATTATCTGTGCTCCAAGCAAGCAAAGCTTCGGGCGCAAACGCTTGCCTCCGGCACTCAAGGCATAACCTATCGGTTCGTACAGTCCCTTCGGCTCCTTGCTCCAATCCAGCGATTCTATGATTTTATTAATATCAACCATTCTTCAATCTTCAATTTTCACTTCGAGAATTTATTCTCGATTATATCCGTTAGCACATCCTTGATATCCAGTCCTGCCGCACGTACCTGCTGCGGAATAAAGCTTGTCGGTGTCATTCCAGGAGTTGTGTTCACCTCCAGCAGGTTGATTTGAACATCGTCCTTTGTACATTGTCCTTTGTCCCTTTGTACCTTCGTAATGATCCAATCCACGCGGATTATTCCGTTGGCTCCGATGATGTCGTACAGACGTAGCGTCTCTGCTTGAATCTTATCGCGCACGGCATCGGGGATACGGGCCGGAGTGATCTCATCTACCTGTCCTTTGTATTTGGCATCATAGTCAAAGAACTCATTGTGCGTCACCACTTCCGTGATAGGGAATGCCACTGCCTTGTCTTTGGTCTTATATACGCCGCAGGTTACTTCTGTTCCTTGCATGAACGATTCGCAGATAACCTCATCGCCCTCTTTGAAGGCACGCTCAATTGCGGGGTAAATGTCTTCTATCGTCTTGACCTTCGTGCAACCGAAACTCGAGCCGCCTATATTTGACTTGATGAAGCACGGCAGACCTAATACGTCAGCTATCTTAGGAGCATTCGGCCATTTCTGTCCGGCACGGAGCATCATGCTGTTAGCGATGTGGAAACCAAAGTAGGATAGGTAGTGGTTGCAGGCATACTTGTTGAACGTTAGCGCTGCGGCCAGTACTCCGCAACAACTGTATGGCATACCTATCATGTCCAGGTATCCCTGCAATATTCCGTTCTCGCCTGGAGTGCCGTGTATCGTTATGTACGCAAAGTCAAACGTGTGCTTCACGCCCCCGCGCGTAAAAGAAAAGTCATTCTTGTCAATGGGATAAGATTCACTGGTAGCAAAGTAGTTCTCTACTCCCTTCCCTTCAGGGAGGGGTTGGGGGTAGGCTTTCCAATTTTTTCCGTCAAACACCACAACCGTTACGTCGTAACGCTCTTTATCAATGAACGAATACAACCCCGCTGCACTACGCAACGACACCTCGTGTTCACTACTGTCACCACCGGCAATTATCGCTATCTTACGCTTCATATTCTTTCGAAGAAAATATATTATCGCGCAAAGGTACAACAAAATTTGTACATATGCAAATATTTTTGTAATTTTGCACCCGATTATGGAAAAAGGTATATCTGAACAGGAGATTATGCGGCGTAGGGATATGCGTCAGGTGCTTACTTTCACCATCGATCCCGCTGACGCTAAGGACTTTGACGACGCCATCAGTTTTGAATCTTTGGGCGACGGACTATATCAGGTGGGCATTCATATTGCCGACGTCACTCACTACGTCCCGACCGGCAGCGACATTGATAACGAGGCTTACGTAAAAGGTACCAGCGTCTATCTTGTGGATCGCGTCATTCCAATGCTTCCCGAGCGACTATGCAACGACCTATGCTCGCTGCGTGAAGGGGAGGATAAACTCTGTATGTCTGTGGTCTTCACCATGACTGCTGACGCCAAGGTGGATAAATACAAGATCTGCCGCACCGTCATACGCTCAGATAAACGACTTAATTACGAAGAGGCACAAGAACTACTTGATTTGAGCGCTGGTGCTTCAGGAGATACTTTGACCGTTGCCCTCAAGCAACTCAACGTCATGGCTAAGGCTCTCAGACAGAGGCGTTTTGCTGCCGGTGCTCTCGATATAGAGCAGGAAGAGGTTCGATTCCGCCTGGATGAATACAACCACCCCGTAGAGATATGGTTTGCCAAGCCTACCGATGCAAACCATCTCATCGAGGAATTCATGCTCCTGGCTAATCGCACCGTAGCCAAACACATAGGCAGCAAGCCCTTCGTCTATCGTGTTCACGACAAACCTGATGAGGATAAGATGGAGGCTCTCCATAAGTTCGAGAAGCGCCTGCGCGCTGCCGGCAAAATGCATACCGACGAGCAACGCGACACCATCAATGGTGTCATCGAAATGCTCACAGTCAGGGCCATGGCTAAGGCCGTCTATTCGCCGCATAATATAGGTCACTACGGGTTGGCATTTAGCCATTATACCCACTTCACCTCTCCTATCCGCCGTTATCCCGATATGATTGTTCATCGCCTTGTGGATAAGTATGTTTTGACAGGTAAGTCCGCCTCATGGACGATGGAGCAACTGGAGGATATGTGCGACCACTGTTCTGCCATGGAGCAACAGGCTCAGCAAGCAGAACGCGACTCCATCAAACTATTCCAGACACTATGGATTCAAGACCATCTGGGCGAGGTCTTTGATGCCCATATTGTTAACGTCACCGAGTTCGGATTATTCGTCCGCCTCGATGCCAATAGGGTAGAGGGACTCATCCATATCGCCCAAGTCGTTGAGGGCGATTTTATGCAGTTCGACGAGAAGAACTACCGACTCATTGCTCAACGCTCCGGTCAGACCTTCACTCTCGGTGACCCGATATGTGTTCAGGTCATCCGAGCCGACTCAACACGACTGCAAATTGACTTTTTACCTGTCAATAATGCAGAAAATGACTAATTTTTTCACTTTTATTTGCACAAATAAAAGATTTGTAGTACCTTTGCGGGCTATTTTGCCGTATTAGGCATCTATAGAGGAGCAACCGCGGTGACCCCTTGTCGTGCAACGACAGCCTTGTCACAAGCGAGTTGCGACGAGGTCTGGTAGCTCAGTTGGATAGAGCAACAGCCTTCTAAGCTGTGGGTCTCGGGTTCGAATCCCGACCGGATCACATACATTTGAAGAAATTTGGCGCCAAGCTCGCTTGTAAGACAAATGGAGTCAAATGGATGGGCTGAGCGCCCTGCGCGCAGCAGGGATTACGTAGCAATCCCGACCCTAAAAAAGAATAACTACTTGATATAATATGCGTCAATTAAAAATTACAAAATCAATCACGAATCGTGAATCAGCGTCGCTCGACAAGTATCTGCAAGAGATAGGTCGTGAGGACCTGGTTTCCGTGGAAGAGGAAGTAGAACTGGCAGGACGTATCCGCAATGGTGATCGTGCCGCGCTGGAGAAACTGACTAAAGCTAACCTGCGATTCGTTGTGTCTGTGGCCAAGCAGTATCAAAACCAAGGCCTCAGTCTGCCCGACCTTATCAATGAAGGTAACCTCGGACTCATCAAAGCTGCTGAGAAGTTTGACGAGACACGTGGTTTTAAGTTTATCTCGTATGCCGTTTGGTGGATTCGCCAAAGCATACTGCAAGCACTGGCTGAGCAGTCACGTATCGTGCGTCTGCCCCTCAACCAGGTAGGTTCACTCAACAAAATCAGCAAGGCCTTCCAGCGCTTTGAGCAAGAGCACGAGCGTAAGCCGTCAGCAGAGGAGTTGGCTGAGGTTCTTGACATTCCTGTTGAGAAGATTGCCGACACCCTTAAGATGTCGGGTCGCCACGTCAGCGTGGACGCTCCCTTCGTTGAGGGTGAGGACAATAGCCTTATTGATGTCATCGTCAATGAGGATTCACCTAATGCCGACCGCGGACTCATCAGCGAATCCCTCAATAAAGAGGTTGAACGTGCTCTGCGCACTCTCACTCCGCGTGAGGCAGAGATCCTGCGTCAGTTCTTTGGAATAGGTGTTCCTGAGAAAACGCTCGAGGAGATAGGTGAAATGCTTCACCTCACACGCGAGCGCGTGCGTCAAATTAAGGAAAAGGCAATACGCCGACTCAAGCAAGGCTCACGCAGTCATATCCTCAAGACTTACTTGGGATAACTTCTCAAAAAGAAAAGCGCTCATCAGGGCGCTTTTTTATTTACGTACTCGGTAATACAGAACGGCTCCGATAGCCAGGAAAACAAAGTTCGGCAACCATACTGCCATGAACGGCGACATCGCTCCGCCTACCGTCAGCGTCGTACTCGTCGTGGAGAATAGTATATACAACGCTGCCAGCGTAACACCTATACCCAGATTTTTACCCATGCCTCCACGCACTTTCTTGCTACTGAGCGTTACTCCCAGCAGCGTCATAATAAACGCTCCTGCCGGACTCGCCCAGCGCTTCCACCATTCGGTCTCAAAGGGCTTAAGGTCACCCGTACCGCGTTCACGCTGCTTGCGTATATGGGCCGTCAACTGCGGATTAGTCATCATCTGAGCGTCCTCGGCTGTGATAAATAGTTCTTCCGGCATAATAGGGATAATGGTATCCAATCTCTCACCCATGCTCATCACTTCTCTCAGTCCCAAGAACTGACGACGTGTATAGTCCTCCAGTATCCAATGGTAAGCCGTGTCGTGTTTAATGCGGTCAGCCGTGATTCGTTCTGTCAATAGCTTACCGTCGAAGTGCTCCAACGAAGCGTGATAACCCATATCGGTGCGACGCTGGTAACTCTCGATATACAATATCATTCCCGGCTTAACCTCCATCTGCACATTGCGCACAAACTCAAACGACTTATTGAAGACGTACTTGTTCTGGAAGTTGAGCAGCTCGCGCGACGAATTAGGTATAATGTATCCGCCAAGCCAGAAGCTCATCAGGAAAAGGAACGTTGCTGCAACGGCATATGGTCTCATCAGTCGCTCATAACTCATGCCGCTGGAGAACATGGCTATAATTTCACTATTGCCTGCTAACTTGCTGGTGAAGAAGATTACGGAGATGAAGATAAACAGCTGACTGAACATATTCAGGTAGTAGGGCACAAAGTGGATATAATACCCCATCACCACTTCCTTCAATGATAGCTGGTTCTCTATGAAGTCACCCATTTTCTCGGTTATATCAAACACTATGGCGATACTCAGTATCAACACTATACTCAAAAAGTAAGTGCTGAGGAACTTGATTATTATGTACCAATCCAGGCGTTTGAGTGGTTTCATAAGCGGGTCATTATCTGTGGCAGTACACTGTCTTTCCAACTCTTGTAGTCTCCGGCAAGGATGTGCTTTCTTGCCTCACGAACAAGACAAAGGTAGAAGTTGAGATTATGTATGCTCAGTATCTCCAGTCCAAGCATCTCCTCTGCATGAATGAGGTGACGAACGTAAGCGCGTGTGTAGGCATGGTCAACAAAGCTATTGCCTGTCGGGTCCAGCTCCGTGAAGTCGTTTTCCCACTTCTTATTGCGCATATTCATCACCCCCTGCCATGTGAATATCATTCCGTTGCGGCCATTGCGCGTCGGCATCACGCAGTCAAACATATCCACTCCCCGCTCTATACCCTCCAGTATATTCCACGGTGTACCTACTCCCATCAGGTATCGAGGTTTATTCTCCGGCAGGATGTCGTTCACTACATCTATCATCTCATACATCATCTCTGTCGGTTCACCCACTGCCAGGCCTCCTATGGCATATCCGTCACGGTCCAGGTCACGCAATCTCTTAGCGGCTTCTTGTCTCAGGTCGGTATATACGCACCCTTGCACAATAGGAAATAGGTGCTGCTTATATCCATACAGGTCCTCTGTGCTGTCAAAGCGTGCTATACAACGGTCCAGCCAACGGTGTGTTCTGTCCATTGACGCGCGGGCATAGGTCCTGTCTGCCGTTCCCGGGCAGCACTCGTCAAAAGCCATCATAATGTCAGCTCCAATCTCACGCTCTATATCCATCACACCCTCAGGCGTAAACATAAGCTTGCGGCCGTCGATATGACTGCTGAAGCGCACTCCGTCCTCAGTCATCTTGCGTATATCTGTCAGCGAGAACACCTGATAACCGCCCGAGTCAGTCAGTATAGGTCTATTCCAGCCTTCAAACTTGTGCAGTCCACCTGCCTGATGCAGTATCTCTGTACCGGGACGCAGGTATAGGTGATAGGTGTTGCCCAGAATTATCTCGGCATTGATATCTTCTTCCAATTCACGACGCTGTACACCCTTGACCGTGCCTACCGTGCCCACAGGCATAAAGATAGGCGTCATGATATCGCCGTGGTCGGTGTGCACAATGCCCGCACGAGCACGACTATTGGGGTCGGTATGTATCAGGTCAAAAAAAGCCATTATAACCGATTGCCTTCTTTGGGGAAAATAATACTCGGCTTAAAACTACGCGCTTCCTCTTCGGTCATCAGTGCATAGGCCATGATTATAACCGTATCGCCCACATGAATACGTAGTGCTGCAGCCCCGTTCAGGCATATGCATCCGCTGCCGCGACGACCGGGAATAACGTAGGTCTCCAGGCGCTCACCATTGGTGTTATCTACAACCTGAACTTTCTCACCGCTAACGATACGCGCAGCATCCATGAGGTCCTCGTCTATAGTTATAGAGCCTATGTAATCTACATTGGCTTCGGTCACCGTCACACGGTGAATCTTGGATTTAAGTACTTGCAGAAACATGGTCTTATCTATTTGCGCGTTTACGTTCCAGTTCGTCCAGTATAATCTTGCGGATACGCATTGCGTGAGGTGTAACCTCTACGTATTCATCCACTTTGATATATTCCAGTGCCTCCTCCAGCGAGAACTTGATTGCCGGTGGCAGCACAGCCTTATCGTCGGCCGACTTACTACGCATATTCGTCAGGTTCTTAGCCTTGATGACGTTGATGACGATGTCGCCTTCCTTAGCGTTCTCGCCTACCACTTGTCCGGCATAAACCTCCTCTTGCGGTTCGATGAAGAAGCGTCCGCGGTCTTGCAGTTTATCCAGTGCATAAGCGCTTGCCGTTCCGCCTTCCATAGCTATCAAGCTACCGTTGATACGTGTCGGCATATCGCCCTTATACGGCTGATACTCCAGGAAGCGGTGCGCCATAATAGCCTCACCGGCACTGACGTTCATAACGTACGTACGCATACCCATAATACCGCGACTCGGTATGGTGAACTCCAGCTGTACACGGTCGTTGACGAGTTCCATCTTGGTCATCTCACCCTTATGAACGGTCACGAACTCAATAATCTTACCGCTGCACTCTTCAGGCGTGTTAACGCTCAGCATCTCCACTGGTTCGCACTTCACGCCATCAATCTCCTTGATGATAACCTGTGGCTGACCTACCTGCAACTCATATCCCTCACGACGCATGGTCTCGATCAGCACACTCAGGTGCAGCACACCGCGACCAAATACTGTCCACGACGAGTCACTTGTGCTCGGCTCAACACGCAACGCCAGGTTCTTCTCCAGCTCTTTCTTGAGTCGGTCGTATATATGTCGGCTGGTAACGTACTTACCGTCTTGTCCGAAGAACGGGCTGTCGTTGATGGTGAATACCATCGACATCGTCGGCTCGTCAATAGCTATCGGTGCCAGCGGTTCGGGGTTCTCTGCATCGCATATGGTATCGCCTATCTCAAAGCCCTCAATACCTATCAGCGCACATATATCACCACTGCTCACAGCATCTGTCTTGACGTGCGTCATACCGCTGAAGGTGTGCAGTTCCTTGATCTTGGTCTTTACCTTACTGCCGTCTTTCTTGGCCAGCGTCACCATCTGTCCGTCGCGTAGTGTGCCGCGGTGAACACGACCAACGGCTATTCGGCCTACGTACGGGTTGTAGTCCAGACTGGTTATCAGCATCTGCGGCGTACCCTCCAGCACCTCCGGCTCGGGTATATACTCGATGATAGCATCCATCAGAGCCGTGATGTCAGTCGTAGGCTTATGCCAGTCAGTACTCATCCAGCCGTTCTTGGCGCTACCGTATATGGTCTGAAAATCCAGCTGGTCATCTGTGGCATCCAGGTTAACCATCAGGTCAAACACAGCTTCCTGCACCTCATCCGGACGACAGTTCAGCTTGTCCACTTTGTTGATTACCACTATCGGCTTCAGGTTCAGTTGCAGTGCCTTCTGCAGCACAAAGCGTGTCTGCGGCATCGGACCCTCAAAGGCATCTACCAGTAGCAGCACACCGTCTGCCATATTCAGCACACGCTCTACCTCACCGCCGAAGTCAGCGTGACCCGGAGTATCGATGATGTTAATCTTGTAACCCTTGTACTCGATAGCAACGTTCTTGGCGAGGATGGTTATACCGCGTTCACGCTCCAGGTCGTTGTTATCCAATATCAGTTCTTTGTTCTCTACACCCTCCATACGCGATTCCTTAACCACCTGAGCGGTATAAAGCATCTTGTCAACAAGGGTTGTCTTGCCATGGTCCACGTGGGCGATAATGGCTATATTTCTAATCTTCTGCATAATTCTTTTTCTCTTACAAGCTTCGGGGCCCCCACAAGGTTCACTGAAGTGGGGTGATAGGAAGCGGTCACAAAGTAACTTGTTCTACTTCTATTCCGGCCCTACGCAGCAGGTCCAGTCCGTCACGGATACGATAGTCCTCACTATACACTACGCGCTTGATGCCCGATTGAATAATCAGTTTTGCGCACTCCATGCACGGCAATGTCGTCACGTACAGCGTCGATCCGTCGCTCGAGTTATTGCTGCGAGCTACCTTAGTGATGGCATTGGCCTCTGCGTGCAGTACATATGGTTTGCTGACGTTGTTCTCGTCCTCACATACATTCTCAAATCCACTTGGCGTACCGTTGTAGCCGTCCGAGATAATCATCTTATCCTTGACCAGCAGTGCACCCACTTTACGCCTCTCGCAATAGCTGTTCTCCGCCCAGGTCTTAGCCATCCGGAGGTACATATAATCCTTACGATGTTGTTTCTCGTTAGTCATAAAAACACATTTAGCGCGCAAAGGTACTGCTTTTTTTGCATTTATGCAAATTTATTTTCCATTTGCGCTACCTTTGCGCTACCCTTGCGCTACCTTATTTCATGCCATAATTGTAATATATAGGCAACCGACAGGCTCAAAATACAGACACGTGGACAATATAATAGCATCATAACTAATAAT
>JAGCSQ010000053.1 GCA_017964045.1 Paludibacteraceae bacterium | reverse complement strand
GTGCGTAGTGGCGGTTAGCGGTTTGATGCTCAACGTGCGCGGTGTTGATAGTGATACCACGCTCTTTCTCTTCGGGTGCGTTATCGATAGAATCGAAGGAACGAACCTCAGAAAGACCTTTCTTAGCCAACACGGTAGTGATAGCAGCGGTCAAAGTAGTTTTACCGTGGTCAACGTGACCAATTGTACCAATGTTTACGTGTGGTTTCGAACGGTCAAATTTCTCTTTTGCCATAATTCTAGAATTTAATTTGTTTTATTAACGTTAATAACAATTGTTTGTTAGTTGTTTTCATTACTTATAGCGGCGAAAGCCGACTGAGCTGATGGCGGGATTTGAACCCGCGACCTCTTCCTTACCAAGGAAGTGCTCTACCCCTGAGCTACATTAGCAATAATATAGGTTCGCACACACGCGCACAACCTAACAGCGGTATTAATCACCGCAGAGCGGAAAACGGGACTCAAACCCGCGACCCCCAGCTTGGAAGGCTAGTGCTCTATCGACTGAGCTATTTCCGCAATAAATTTGTTGTCGGCAAATTTATTACGTGAGTCTTCGCTGCGCCGAGTTGCGAATGCAAGCATTCACTCGTCTTGCAGAAGACTTCCGCGAGATTTTTTTTTGCCGAACGTGTGGGTGCGGATGGATTCGAACCACCGAAGTCGAAAGACAGCAGATTTACAGTCTGCCCCATTTGGCCACTCTGGAACACACCCTCGTGGAGCCTCTAGTCGGACTCGAACCAACGACCGCTGGATTACAAATCTAGTGCTCTACCAACTGAGCTATAGAGGCATTCATTACGCTTGGTCCAAGCGCTCTCTTATCGAAAGCGGGTGCAAAGGTACTGCTAATTTTTCATATACGCAAATTTTTGTGCAAAAAAACTGCAAAATTCGCATTTTTCAACATAAATCACTCCTAAAGCGCAGCACAAGCCCACTACCGGCTCTTTTGTGAGAACCTACAAGCAATCTTTGTCAGCAGGTAGAGGAAAGCTAGGATGAGGAGGATAAAGGGGCTGCCGACGGGAGCGGGATCCGGAACGACACCTGTAGGCAGGTCGTCCTCGCCAGGTCCGCTTTCCCAAGGATTAGTATTACGGCGTTGGCCGACACGAATACCATTGACAGAAGACACAATGGCCGTCTCGTTGGAGACATAAGCCGATGTGGTCTGGAAATCGTATGTTGGATAGACATCATCGCTGAGTGCGGGTGTTTCGTTCCATGCAGACGGCAGTGGCGTCGATGACGACGCAACAGCAGAGGACACAGAGAATGCCCACAGCAGCAAGGCTGCCAACAAATATCTATATGTTTTGAGTTTTCTCTGCATTATTATTGTATTTTCTGTCCGAACATAGTATAAACGCTGCCACCACGCTGGATGAGCACGATTCCGTCACGGATTATCTTAATTGTATCTTCATTCTGCCCGTCGTAGGAGAGCTCATCTATATCCGTAGCCACCGGATGATACGGCAGACTTGGGTCGTAACCCGGACGACGGATATAATAGCGAACAACATTATTCTCGGTAGGCGTCTCGATATTGAGGCATATACCATCCATAATCGGTAGTTCTGTGCCATTAAGGTCGTCGTAGAGGACGAGTTGTCCGTCGATATTATTGACTCCGGTGAACCACAGTTGGGTTGCCATGTTGAACGGCCAAGCGGTCATATAGAACGATAGAGGCACGTTGATGATAGAGTCTCTGAGGTTGATGCACAAACCCTTGCCGTCTTCTACTGCGTAGAGGTTGAACGGTGTAGCCGGAGCAGTACTACTGTACTTATCGGTGTTGATGGTAGCGAGCGAAGCATCCTCACCATCGACGATTTGCTTATGATAGCCCTGACCTATCATCAGTCGCGACTTGCACATCGGCGATAGCGAGTTGACAGCCGTTACCGTCATGATACCCTTGCGCAGAGCCGGAGCACTACGACGCACTGCCGGAGCAGGTGCGGGAACGGGAATGACCTGACTCGGCTTGGTGACGATACGGTTAGCGTTGAGTTTAACGCTTATGGACGTAGCCGATGCAGCCGTGAGCACGATAGCATGCATTGGCGGCAAGTAACGCGAGAGATTAGTGATGGTATCGATGGACTCGAGTGCTGTTGCCATGCTCACTGTCGTATATGTGCTATATAAATCAGTTGTCTCATCCAGATAGGATATTGTTTGTTCGAGGTCAGCAGTTCCACCGCCTCTGTTATCGGCTATGAATCCCCAAATATCGATATATCCCATGGTCGGGTTACCGAATACGAATGAGGTAGATGCCACACCGTTGGTGATGGTGTAGTTCTGGTAGTCAGCATCAGGATTGAATGCCAGCTTACCGGCTTTACCGGAACCACCTGCCAGTTCATCGCGCTTAGATTGCAGATTATGCTCGTATAGATCATCTACGCGATCGCCGGAGACGGTGTAGTAATAGTAAACATCGTCGTTCTTAGGCAGACGCACATCAGCCTCCTTACCTGAAGCTGTGCGGCTATATACAGCCCATCCTTGTGCCGGTGGCAGCGACAGTGTGGTGGCGTTGGTAACCTTCGACCACTCAGCCGCAGCGAATGCTGTATCGGTCTTGACGTTGTCGTTATTACCAATCTTATATGTCTCTCGGCTATATAGCGACATCCAGAACGAAGCGTTACCTGTGGTAGCACTTCTGCCGCTGGCATCGAAAGCACCTACTTCCCATAACGGAGTTTCATTGTTGATATCAGCATTAGCCATGAAGACGTCACCAGTTATCATACCTGTTACAGGTGCAGCACGGAAAGCCCATTTCTCTTGTGGCATCGGCATATCAACGATAGCGTTGGTATATTGCATGTATTGTTGCTGACTTAACGCTGCCCCGGGCATAAAGCGGATATTATCGCACTGGTTATATTGGAAGCCGACCTGCTTAATTGAATCAGCAGGAGCTATCTCAGTCGGATCAGGCAGTACCGGATAGGATTTGCCGTTTGTCAAATTAGGAATGATGATAGCTGTAGTATTGAGCGGCGCAAAGCGGGCATTAGTATGAATCGGGTTATTATTCTCATCAATACCTATCCAGTTACCAGGATTGTTCCAGTGTGTACTCGAGTCGTCCTGCGGATCCCAACGCAGATACTGCGGAACAACCGATACAGTAAACGGAATCGTACCTACTTCGCATCCTCCGTCTAAGGTATCCTTACCCAGAATAGTCTGCATTACGATATTATAGGTATAACTGTAGCCCGCCTTCATCTTGTATGTATTGGTGCTTGCCGGGAAGAGCGTGATAGTACTGCCCTTTGTGTAATAATCTCCGGATGGATAGAGTGTATCCGGAACGTAAACCAAGGAATGAACACCTTCACGGAAGTTCGGATCATCAGTTGAATACAATGTTACCGATTTGATACCGACGCCCTCCATGATTGAGTCCACCTTAAGCTCAATATCCTGGGCAGTATTGTTTACATCAGCCAGTACAACCACCGGTTGTTTCATCTCATCCTTGCTACGGTTCAATCCACCTACGATTAGCGGCGCTTTGCCGGATTCGGGATCCGGTTTTAGCTTAATAAATATAGGCATTGGGCAAACCTC
>JAGCSQ010000052.1 GCA_017964045.1 Paludibacteraceae bacterium | reverse complement strand
CACCTGATGATTGTTCATCCCGAGAAGTACGTAGAGCGTTTCTGCGATGCCGGAGCATGGAGCGTAGGCTTTCACCTGGAGGCCGTTGACGACCCGATGCCCATACTGCAGCTGATACGCAATAAGGGTGTTCGCACCTGCCTGACCATCAATCCGGACATAGACGTTAAGCGTCTGGATCCGTACCTCGGTGAAGTGGATATGGTGCTCATCATGAGTGTGTTTGCAGGCTTCGGCGGACAGAAGTTTATTCCGGAAGCCATGGACAAGATTCGCCACGTGCGCGAGGAGATAGACCGTCGCGGACTGAAGACGCTGGTCGAAGTGGATGGCGGCGTAACCATCGACAATGCCGCAGATATCTTTGCTGCCGGAGCAGACATACTGGTTGCAGGTAGTGCCGTATTCAACGCCCCCGACCCGATTGAGGCAATACGACAGATGAAACGATGATACGCAGGCGCAGAGATTGGCTGCATCGCTACCCGATGATATGGCTGCTGATACCAATAGTAGTCATCATCCTATGGCGCGATAAAACCAGTCAACCTGTTGCCATCAATACCGAAAGCACTTACTACACCGCAGCACTCATCGACTATCCGCTTGAGCGAAACAAGACCTTCCGCTATACAGCACGACTGAATACCGGCGAAACGGTGTATCTGTACTTTGCCAAAGACAGTCTGCGTCCACTGCCCGAAGCAGGCGACAGCGTAGTTGTTCTGACCCGCTTAAAACAAGGAGGCATGCTCGGCGATTTCGACTATGGCAAGTACCTGCGCCGCCAAGGCATCAGCGGTAACGGATACGTAGGAAGAAAGGATTGGCAAAAGATTGGACATCGGGATATAAGAGGACCGATATTGTGGCAACACAGGCTGGTGGAACGATATAAACAGGTAGGCATTGATGCACAAGTATTGCCGGTGTTATCAGCAATAACACTGGGTTACAAAGAGGACCTTGACGATACTGTTCGACGCCGCTTTCAGCGCTCAGGTGCTGCACATGTGCTGGCAGTCAGCGGACTGCACACAGGACTGATAGCAGCACTGATAACAGGACTGCTGACGCTATGGGGTTGGTACAAACCACTATACGAAGAGCGCTGGCGACGTACACTCAACAGCCTGGTGCTGATTGCAGGAATATGGCTGTATGCAGCCATGACGGGATTGACACCATCTGTAGTGCGAAGTGCCATCATGGTTACACTGGCGGCAGTGGCATATATGTTCTACCGCAAGCCACTGGGACTGAATACGCTTGCTGCAGCAGCAATAGCCATTCTGCTCATCCGACCCAACGACCTATTCAGCGTCAGCTTCCAAATGAGTTTTGCGGCAGTGGCAGGGATATTGATATGTATGCCGCTTATGAAATTAGAAGAGCCAATTTCTCTTATTAATAGAGGTATAGTGTATATATATGGTATCTTATCTTTGGTCCAGATTAGTATTGCGGCTCAGTTTGCGGTATTGCCATTGACGCTGCACTACTTCAGTCAGACGAGTAACTACTTTATACTGACCAACCTTGGAGTATTGCCGTTGGCACAGATAGCCGTTTACTTGGCAGTAGCAGTTCTGGCACTTGGCACCATACCCTTCGTAGGTCCGGCACTGGTATGGTGCGAGAATATGGTGATAGACATTATGCTACGCTACACAGGTTGGATAGAGAACCTGCCCGGAGCTGTGACAGAACGAACGATAACGCCCGTGATGGCAATAGTGCTTTACGCTATCATGATAGCAGGATTGATAATACTGAAAATAATCAGACGATGAAACAATATACATTATCCGAACTATGCGCTGAGATAGAAGATGCGCTGCAGATGGAACTGAATCCGACCTATTGGGTCAAGGCAGAGATAGTAGAGCTGAGCACTCGCGGCGGACACTGCTATATGGAACTTGCCGAGAAAGCCGAAAACGGTATTCATGCCGCCAAACTCCGTGCCACATGCTGGAGCAATATCTACACTATGCTCGGTGCGTATTTCCAAGAGGAGACAGGCAGTAAACTGCAAGCCGGCATGCAAGTATTGGTAGAGGTGGAAGTGCGTTTTCATGCCGTATATGGATTGAGCCTTAACATCATCAATATCGACCCGGCATACACCATTGGTGGCTTGGCTCAGCAGCGCCAGAAGACCATCGCCCGATTGCAGGCAGAAGGTATCATGGACATGCAGAAGAGTCTGCGACTGCCATCTCTGTGTCTGCGACTTGCCGTTATCTCATCTGAGAAGGCTGCCGGATATGAAGACTTCACCAACCAACTGAGTCAGAGTGGTTTTCTATTCACGTCAGAACTATTCAGCGCAGTCATGCAAGGCGAGAATGCAGGTCGCAGTATGATAGAAGCGCTCAGTCGTATTGCTGCCGAGGAAGAGCGTTGGGATGCCGTAGTGATTATTCGCGGTGGTGGAGCCAGTGCTGACCTGACATGCTTTGACGATTATGAGCTGTGCAGTCATTGTGCTCAGTTCCCGCTGCCGATACTGACGGGCATCGGTCACACCAAGGATGTGAGCATATTGGATATGGTAGCTCAGATGAGCCTGAAGACTCCGACGGCCGTAGCAGCTTTCCTGACTGAGCATATACAGATTCAGCAGAGTCGCCTTGACGACCTTCGTCGCAGGCTCAAGCAGACGGCAGAGAGGCAGGTGATGATACGCAAGCATAAGATAGAGATGCTGTGGCAAGCCATTCAGATGCACTCGCCGGAGCGTATCTATCAGAAGGGATACAGTCTGCTAACATCCAATGGTAAGATTGTACGCAACATAAACGAACTATCTGTAGGCAGCATCATAGAAACCCACCTGCGTGACGGTATTGCTACCTCGCGTGTGGAAAAATTGACGGAAGCATGAAAAAGCGTTGGAACGTCAAGCGTAGTCAGTGGCTCGGCATTTTAGTATTGATAATAATCATCGCTGCCGTAGAAACGGTTATATACTTTGCACCTCGCCCCGTACCCGCTCCGCCTACAAGCGAACAGGTTGACAGCCTCAAGCAAACTAAGCAGCAATATAGTAAGTTCCCTCGATTTCAACGTAAAAAAACCGTATATAATCCTCATACCTTTGACCCTAATACCGCTGACAGCATCACCCTGACAGAGGTTGGTTTCCGAGATTGGCAGGCACACAATATACTTAAGTACCGCGCTGCCGGTGGCAAGTACAAAACCAAGGAAAGTCTCAAGCGTGTGTACGGAATGACGGATAGTCTTTACAACATAATTGAGCCGTATGTGGAAATAGACAGTTCGCTATGGATCAATCCATCAGATACAGTTAAGGCTGACACACTAAGATATCACTCCAACAAGCGCGACACCATCATTGAACTCAACTCCGCCGATACGACTACGCTGCAATATATCCGCGGCATTGGTAGCTATCGTGCCATGAAAATCATCACGTATCGCGACGAATTAGGCGGCTATGTATCGGCTGAGCAGATTAGGGAGATAGACCTCAAAACCAAACAAGGCGAAATAGATTCTATCCTTATCCACCTGACGGCATGCAGAGATTCAATCCATCCCATCAACGTCAATAGAGCATCTGTTCGACGGCTCACAAAGCACCCTTATATCAGTTATCAACAAGCCTGTGACATATACGATTTGAGGCGTAGTCGCGGACGCCTCCGCAACCTCAATAGTCTGCAGCATGTAAAATCCTTAACAACGACAGATATAGAGCGTTTGGAACCATATTTGAGCTTTAGCGAACCATAGTAAAAGGCAAAAAATACCATTATTTTCACTTTTTTTGCAGAAAAATTTGCGTAATCCAAACTTTTGCCGTACCTTTGCACCCGCTTTTGCGCAAAATGCTGAAGTGATGGCCTATTCGTCTATCGGCTAGGACGACAGATTTTCATTCTGTAAAGAGCAGTTCGACTCTGCTATAGGCTACTAATCAACAGAATAAGTAAAACGCTTAATTAAAGTAATTAAACAAGATGGCAAATCATAAATCATCTTTAAAACGTATCCGCCAGACGGCAGCTCGCAAAGAGCACAACCATTATTATGCAAAGACCGCACGCAATGCTGTGCGTGATCTCCGTGCTACCAACGATAAAGCAGCTGCTGCTGCAGCTCTGCCTAAGGTAAGTTCATTGCTGGACAAACTTGCTAAACGCAACATCATCCACCGCAATAAGGCTGCCAACCTGAAATCAAAATTGGCTGTTTACGTTAACAAACTCGCGTAAATTCGCTTTTACAATAAGCGTATTTACTGTTTCTTGAAGAGGGCTGCCTACATGGTAGCCTCTTTTGTCGAATAACATGAAATACGATATATCTGAGGTGTTCGCACCTAAATTATTTAGCACGCTGCGTAAGTACACGCGCGCTCAGTTTGCTCAAGACGCCCTGGCAGGTATCATTGTAGGCATAGTAGCAATACCGTTGGCAATAGCCTTTGGTATATCATCAGGCGTAGGTCCTACAGAAGGCCTGGTAACAGCCATCATTGCCGGATTGCTGATAGCTCTATTCGGTGGCAGCAAGGTTCAGATAGGCGGACCTACAGGAGCCTTCATAGTCATCATCTACGGCATAATACAGCAGTATGGCCTGATGGGACTGACCATCGCCACAGTGATGGCAGGTATATTACTGCTGCTGATGGGCTTTGCCAAACTGGGTTCAGTGATTAAGTTCGTTCCCTACCCCGTCATCGTAGGTTTTACAGCCGGTATAGCAGTAACCATCTTCTCAACGCAGATGAACGACTTCTTTGGCATGGGACTACATGACGTGCCGGCAAACTTTGTGGACAAATGGATATTCTATGTCAAGCACTTCTCCGTCAACTGGTGGGCACTGGCAATAGGTATGTTCTCGCTGCTGGTATGCATATTCATGCCTAAATTGACAAAGCGTATTCCCGGCTCATTGGCTGCCATCGTGTTTGCAACCTTAGCCGCATGGCTACTGAAGACCTTTGCTCCCGAATCATGGGGCATAGCCTCACTGCAGACCATCAGCGACCTGTATGAACTGCCTCATGGCATACCTGCTCCGCATCTGCCGGAGATGGAACTGCAGGAAGGCGAGACCTTCTTCACCTTGATACAGAAACTCTTCCCATCCGCCTTTACTATATCTATGCTCGGTGCTATTGAGTCGTTGCTATCAGCAATGGTGGCAGACGGTGTGATTGGCGATAAACACAACTCCAATACTGAGTTAATCGCTCAGGGCATTGCCAACATCGTTGTACCTTTCTTTGGTGGTATTCCTGCCACAGGTGCTATTGCCCGTACAATGACAAACATCAATAACGGTGGTCGCACTCCCGTAGCAGGTGTCATACACGCTATAGTTCTGCTGCTGGTATTGCTGCTGCTCGGTCAGTTGGTAGGTATGATTCCTATGGCATGCCTGGCAGCTGTGCTGATTATGGTCAGCTACTCTATGTCAGGCTGGCGTACCATACGCGGACTGATTAAGCATCCGACACGTGACCTGGCAGTGCTGCTCATCACCTTCTTCCTGACGGTTATCTTCGACCTGACGGTGGCTATTGAAATAGGTATATTGCTGGCATTGGTACTCTTCTTGATGCGTACGAACGAGGAGACGCATATCCGCACCTTCCATAACGAGATTGACCCGAATGAGGATACAGACGTACAGTCTAATCTGGAGCACCTGACCATACCGCAAGGCGTGGAGGTTTATGAGATAGACGGTCCGTACTTCTTTGGTATTGCCAACAGGTTTGACGACGTGATGAGTCGTGTTTCGGGCAAGAAGTACCCGATACGTATAATCCGTATGCGTAAGGTTCCGTTTGTTGACTCAACAGCTATGCATAACCTGGAGATGCTGATTCAGCGCTCTCACCGTGAGGGCATAACCATTATCCTGTCCGGCGTTAAAGAGCACGTACACAAGCAACTGCTCAAAGGCGGCATCGAACAGATGATGGAGCCGAAGAATATCTGCCCCAATATACACGTAGCACTTAAGCGTGCAGAGGAATTGGTAAAAGAACGGGCGTAATCTTATTCGCCTAATAGATCGGGACGTCGTTCGCGTGTATGCGCGAGCGACTTTTCGTATAACCACTCTTCTATCTTAGCCTGATTGCCACTGAGCAGTATCTCAGGCACCTTCCATCCCTTATATTCAGCCGGACGGGTATAAACACCAGCCTCAAGCAGTCCGTCCTGGAAGGAATCGCTGAGAGCAGATGTCTCGTCGCCAAGCGCACCGGGCAGCAAACGAACAATAGCGTCAGTCATCATAGCCGCCGGCATCTCGCCACCGGTAAGAACAAAGTCACCGATAGTATATTCCTTAGTGATGAAATGGTCACGCACGCGCTGATCAACACCTTTGTAATGACCACAGAGGATGATGATATTCTTAGCCATCGACAGTCGGTTGGCTTCCTTCTGAGTGAAGCGCTCGCCGTCAGGTGCGGTGAAGATAATCTCATCATAGTGACGTTCAGCCGTGAGAGCAGAAATACACCTGTCAATAGGTTCAATCTGCAATACCATGCCTGCACCGAATCCGAAAGCATAGTCATCCACCTTGCGGTGCTTATCAAGTGTATAATCACGCAGGTTGTGCACGTAGATCTCTGCCAGACCTTTGTCTTTAGCACGTTGAATGATAGAGTGATTGAGCGGGCTGTCCAGCAGTTCGGGACATGCAGTGATGATATCTATTCTCATGGTACTGGGTCATAACCGCTGCCTCCCCATGGATTGCAGCGAAGAATACGTTTTATTCCAAGCCATCCGCCCTTGAAGATGCCGTGCTTCATAACAGCCTCAACCATATACTGGCTGCACGTAGGTGTATAACGGCACGATGGCGGTGTAAGCGGCGAGATGCAATAGCGATAGAAATACACCGGAAGAAGAAATATTTTACGCAGTAGCATTCTCATCACTTAGTTTCTTTATAACCTTCCTCATCGCCTTCTCAATGACGGCATAAGCTTGGTGTTGATGGTCCATATAATTGATGGCAACAGAATATTGTTGCTGCGCATTGAGTAGCGGTTGCGCATTCAGTCGCCATGCCTCTCGCATTTGTCTGCGTAGTCGGTTACGGTCAACAGCATGCTTAAAGAGGCTCTTCGGTGCCCAAATAAGCACTTGGGTATCTGTTGCGGGAGCGAAGCTGACACGCAGAGGCCATGCCGTGAACTTATTGCCTGAGGCATAAAGCTCACGAATGCGGAGTTGTCCGCACAGACGCTGCGATTTAGGAAAGCTGTTGCTCAAGGCGTTTCTCTATTGCTGCAGTTATACTCGGGCATTCAGGTGTTGGCACCTTTATATCAGCATGGAAGCCGGCGTCCTCAAGCGCTTGCACAGTGTTCTGACCAAAGGCTGCGATGAGCGTATCGCCTTGTTCCCAATCCGGGAAGTTGCGCTTGATAGACTGCACACCGCTGGGGGTGAAGAGAACTATCATATCGTAATCAAAAGGCTCCTCCTTCTTCCATTCGACAGACACCGTACGATACATGACTGCAGGCTTAACCTCTATCTTGTGCTCGGCAAACATATTGATGATGTCGTCGTTGTGCACGTCAGACATAACCATCAGGTACTTCTCCTGCGGACGACGGTTCATAGCCGGCAGAAGGTCCTCAAAGTTGTTGTGCTCGGCAGCAAACACCTTACGTTTACGATACTGGATATACTTCTGAAGGTAATTACCTACAGCCTCAGAAATACAATAATAGTGCATCGAATCGGGTACTTGCAAACGCAGTTCTTGCATCAAGCGGAAATAGTGATCAATACCCAATCGTGAGTTGAGAATAACGGCCGTATAGTCCAGCGGGTTGATGCGCTGCTGACGAAACTCGTGAGCATTCAACCCCTCTATGCGAATCAGTTGGCGAAAGTCGAATGTCACCCCATACTTGCTCTCCATCTCGGCATACGGATTGTGTTCTGTAGCCGGACGAGGCTGGGAAACCAAAATCTTTTTAATCTCTCTCATTTATGCTTTATCAATTCTATACTTTTAACACGCTCTGCACTGCCACAATAGCAGCTCCGAAGGGAACAACCTCCAGCAGAAACAGATAAAGTAATATATATAGTATATGCACTGCCCTAAATGGAGCAATACGAATTATCTTCCAAATCAAACCAATAAAATATGCTACCACAGCCACGATGCCCGCAACTTGCAAAGCAGGATGCAGACCTATATTCATTGCCGTAACACAGATAATATACAACAGCAGGCAAAACAATAGCCACAGGTGATTATACTGCCTGAAGAATGTCTGCAAATCGCCACGGAAACCAAAGGCAAAGTGAATGGCTATAATGATTATGGCCCGCAACGCTTCAATACCTACTATAATACCCACTATGGCTGCATAGGTGGCGTAGCTGAATTCTCCTCCACGGAATAGCAGCATATATAGCGCCATACCAAATACGCCGAAACGAAATATATAAAGCAATATAACCGTTAGCAGGTCCTGTCCGACATCATTGTAGTTGCGCTCAATCTTAGAGCTTATTTCACGCAAGGCACAACTTATTTGTCCCGGCTGATGCAGCTCGATAATCACCAGGCAAAGCAGGTAACCAAGCAGTGTCCATGCTGTCCACGACTCAGATAACGGAGATGATATCAATGAAATAGAGTTCATTAGTCCTTACGCTCCATTTTATACAGTTTATCTCCGCGGCGAATAACCTTGTCGGTTTTGATGGCAAACAGTTCGCCCTGATGAATGGTATCGGTAGGCTTGCCTGCATAGTCATGTAGGTCATGTGCTACTACCTCATATGCACCGGTTGTCTCTCCTGTGATAAGCAGTTCATCGCCATCGCAGATAGTAGGAATAGCCTCCAGTTGGAACTCGGCAACAGACAGGTTCTTGAAGAAGTTAGTACACTTGCCGGCAAAGACCTTGCGTCGTGTAGCCTGACTACCATATATATGATTCCATTCTCCCAGACGTTGTCCCTGATAGTATCCATCCCAGAAACCACGATTGAAGACGCGTGCCAGACGATTGTTCCACTCCTCTATCTTATCTGAATCATAGGTGCCGTTCTGCCAAGCAGCCACTGCCTCGCGATAGCAACTGACGACCGTTTTGACATATTCAGGTCCGCGAGCACGTCCTTCTATCTTAAGCACTCGTACGCCGGAATCAAGAACCTTATTGAGGAAATGGATAGTCTTGAGGTCCTTCGGCGACATGATATACTCATTGTCAACCTCCAATTCAAGGTCAGACTCCTTATCCTTAACGATATACCCGCGTCGGCACACCTGCATGCATGCTCCGCGATTGGCACTATAGCCAAGATTGTTGAGGCTTAGATAGCACTTACCGCTGACGGCCATACACAATGCTCCGTGGCAGAACATCTCAATGCGCACAGGCTTACCACTGCGGCCACAAATATGCTGCGTTTGTATGTCGTTATATATGGATGCCACCTGAGTCATGTTCAGTTCACGTGCCAGCACAACCACATCAGCAAACTGAGCATAGAACCTGAGCGCCTCAGTATTGGATATATTGAGTTGTGTTGACAGATGCACTTCCACTCCCTGCTCATTGGCATATTGCATGACAGCAATATCGCTGGCGATGATAGCATCCAGTCCGGCAGACTTGGCAGTATCAACTATAGTACGCATCAGTGGCAGGTCCTCCGGATACATGACGGTATTAAGCGTCAGGTAAGTCTTGACTCCCGCCTCGCGACATATAGCCACGATGCGTCGCAAGTCCTCAGTTGTGAAGTTAGCCGATGAACGCGAACGCATATTCAGGTGCTCAATGCCGAAATACACGCTGTCTGCTCCGGCATCTATAGCCGCAGCCAGACTCTCCCAGCACCCGACGGGTGCCATGATCTCTATGTGCTCGTCGTGTTTGGTCATTGTTGATTGAGTAAGTACTCGGCAATCTGTACAGCGTTAAGTGCTGCCCCCTTACGTATTTGGTCGCTAACGCACCAGAAGGTTATACCGTTCGGGCGAACAAGGTCTTGCCTGATGCGACCGACATAAACGTCATCCTTGCCGGATAGATACAGTGGCATAGGATAATCAGGCAAGTCTATAATTTGGCATCCTGACATCTCGGCGATGGCTTTACGCACCTCGTCAGCTGTCAGTGGCGACTCGGTCTCAACCCACACCGACTCAGAGTGGCAACGCAATGACGGCACACGCACACACATTGCCGATACAGACATATCAGAATGGAATATTTTGCGTGTTTCGTTATGCATCTTCATCTCCTCACGTGTATAGTCGTTATCACAGAATGTGTCTATCTGAGGGATAACATTATATGCCAGTTGATGAGGGAACTTATGATGCTCGACTGGCTCACCGTTTAGCAGTTGCCTGTATTGCTGTTCCAGCTCTGCCATCGCTTGTGCTCCGGCTCCGCTGGCAGCTTGATAAGTGGCTACGTGCACACTCTTAATCTGGCTGAGTTTATTCACTGCAGCCAAGGGCAGCGCCATTACTATTGTTGAGCAGTTAGGATTAGCAATGATACCACGCGGGCGAACAAGTGCATCTGCAGCATTAACCTCCGGCACAACCAAAGGCACATCCTCGTCCATACGAAAAGCACTGGAGTTGTCAATCATGATAGCTCCATAACGGGTGATATCCTCAGCATATTCTTTGCTGACTCCCCCTCCGGCACTGACAAAAGCAAAATCCACTCCGCGGAATTGGTCACCATGACGCAACTCCTCTACGCGGTATGATTTGCCAAGAAAAACATATTCGGTCCCGGCACTACGCGCGGAACCGAATAAACGTAACTCGGTAATAGGAAAGTGACGCTCTGCGAGCACCTTAAGAAACTCTTGTCCTACAGCACCTGATGCACCAACAATCGCTACTACCATAGAAGAACCTATTTTACAGCTGATCAATAATTACTTCAACGAAATAAGCATATCTGCCTCTTGTGCTTCAAAAGCAATTTTGCCTTCGCGTGCAAGCCAGCCTAAAGCCAGGTTGAGGTCAGCATCTTTCAGCTTAGTAGCCTTCTTGAGTGCTTTTTGTGCGAGCGCACCGCCTTGCAGTGCAGACCAGATGAGTCCGGCGTTCTCGCCAATCTTGTTTGAAATCATAAAACGAACCTTTAAAAATTAAAATATTTATATTAGAGGCACCTTATACCTTATGCCTCATGTTTCTTGAAAATCAAAGTTGCATTATGTCCGCCAAAGCCAAATGTATTAGACAGAGCATAGCGTATATCGCGCTTTTGAGCCTTGTCGAACGTGAAGTTCAGGCGATAGTCTATATTCTCATCTACATCCTCGGGGTCGTGATTGATTGTCGGCGGAACAATACCGTCGTGCAATGCCATCACGCAAACCATAGCTTCTACAGCACCTGTAGCACCGAGCATATGGCCGGTCATGGACTTTGTTGAGTCGATATTCATCTCGTACGCATGCTCGCCGAATACATTCTTGATAGCATTCAGCTCTGCTATATCACCCAGCGGAGTGGATGTGCCGTGAGTATTGACGAAGTCGATATCCTCAGGACGGATGTTAGCATCCTCAATTGCCAAACGCATCACGCGCATAGCGCCGTCACCGGACGGGTCGGGAGCCGTCATATGGTAAGCATCTGATGTCATACCTGTACCGACAAGTTCAGCATAGATATGTGCTCCACGAGCTTTTGCGTGCTCGTATTCCTCCAGGATAAGACAAGCCGCTCCTTCACCCATCACGAAGCCGTCGCGCGATTTAGAGAACGGACGACTGGCTGTCTCAGGTGAGTCATTGCGAGTGGAGATAGCGTGCATAGCGTTGAATCCACCTATACCACCGATGGTGATGTTGGCATCAGAACCTCCGGACACGATAACATCAGCCTTACCAAGACGAATAAGATCGCAAGCCTGACTGATAGCATGTGACGAACTGGAGCAAGCGGTTGTTACGGCAAAGCTCGGACCCTTCAAGCCGAACATGAGCGATATATGTCCTGCACCCATGGAGATAATTACCTTAGGGATAAAGAAGGGGTTAAACAATGGTGCACCACCACGGCGACCATAGTCGAACAGATTCTCTTCCAGTGTACCCAATCCGCCCATACCGCTGGCCCAAACAACGCCAAGGCGTTCTTTGTTCTCTGCCTCGAGGTCCAGTTTTGAGTCCTCAATTGCTTCCTTGCTAACCCAAACTGCCATCTGTGAGAAACGATCCAATTTGCGTGCTTCCTTGCGGTCAAGCAGTGGTGTCGGGTCAAAGCCCTTAACCTCGCAAGCAAACTGTGTCTTGCACACTGAGGCGTCAAACAAGGTTATCGGAGCAGCTCCGCTCTTGCCTGCAACCAGATTATCCCAACTCTCTTTGGCTGTATTACCAACGGGCGTCAAGGCACCTAAGCCTGTAACAACAACTCTACGTAATTCCATATTTCTTATATAAAGTTAACGAGCCTACAGAAAAACCCGTAAACTCGCAAACATTGTAATCGTAATTAAATATTATGCAAGAGCCTTCTCGATATATGCAATTGCATCACCTACGGTCGTGATCTTCTGGGTATCCTCATCAGGAATAGTAATACCAAATTCCTTCTCAAACTCCATAATGAGCTCTACTGTATCCAGAGAATCTGCGTTCAAATCTGCAGAGAAACCTGCTTCAGGAGTAACCTGACTTTCTTCTACACCAAGTTTATCAACAATGATTGATTTAACTTTTGCTTCAATTTCTGACATAATTATTTATTTTTAAAGTTATTTTCTTCTTATTAAAAGTGCATATTTTCCAATTCGGCTGCAAAAGTACTGCTTTTTTTTCAATTACACAAATTTTTATATAATAAAAGTACTTTTTATCTAAAAGTTAAGTATAATCTTGCCCAAATAGACACCCGATTTTGCCATTTGAACCACCGGAATCTCTTTTCCGTCCAGATTCTTAACCTTCAGGTCATACAGCATATGAGTATGTCCGCCGATGATTACGTCAATGTCTCTGGTTGCTCCTGCCAACTCAATATCGCTATATTCGCCATTATTCTTGCCCTCTGTACCTTGGTGGCTAAGACAAATCACTACGTCGCAATGTTTCTTGTGCTTAAGCAGCGTAGCCATCTTCTGAGCCACAGGATAAGGCTCAAGGAACTTGAGTGGAGCAAAGTTGGCTTCGCCTATTAATGTGCCCGGAGCAACGCCGATACCGAATACGCCTATCTTCAGTCCAGCACGCTTGATGATGGTGTATGGTTTTACTATTCCCTCCAGCGCAGAACCATTCAGGTCGTAGTTGGCGCACACGATGTCAAAGTTGGCGCCTTTGAGCACTGCTGCCAGAGTATCCACGCCATTGTCAAACTCATGATTACCCAGTGTGCATACATCATAACCCATTCTGTTCATAGCCTCTATCTCCACCCTACCATGGAAGAAGTTAAAGTAAGGCGTACCCTGACTAAAGTCACCGGCATCCAATAGTAGCAGGTTGGGGTCTTCTGCGCGTTCAGCCTCAATGATTCCCATACGACGGGCATAGCCGCCAAGGTCGTGTGAGTTAGGTTCCACTTGCGAGTGGGTGTCGTTGGTGTGCAATATTGTCAGGTGGTCTGCCTTGGGAGCACAACCTATCAGACTTATTGCCAATGAAAATACAATAAATGCGTTTCTCATATTATATTATATATTAGGTGTATCTTAAAAGTGTTTCTGCAGTTCGTCGTCTGTCAGCAGCCATGCCACTGTCTTGCCATCCGGGGTCAGGCGGTAGGTTGTAAGTGCCGTCAACTCGCGTATCAATGAACGCATCTCGTCTTCAAGCAGTCGCTGTCCGTAAGGAATAGCAGCCTTACTTGCCAGCACCAGAGCTATACGCTTGCGCCATTGCTCACGGGCTGTGGAACCGCTCAGACGAACGTCATCAACGATATCCTTAAGCACGGCGATAGCATCTGCCGATTTCATTATCGCCGGCACTCCGGCTATCGAGTAACTGTTCTGACCAAACTGCACGAGGTCAAAGCCTACGGCACGAAGGTCGTCGCTGAGCGTATTCATCAGCACCATATCATCAGCGCTCAACTCCCACACATCCTGAAAGAGCAGTTGCTGACTGATGCCATGCGACTCGTTTATTTGGTCTAATAATTGGTTATATAGTACGCAGATATGTGCCCTGTGCTGATTCACGAACAACAATCCACGTTGGGTATTCACAACAATATATTTCTCGGCATACTGATTCATCGGCAACTCATCTACGCCCAGCGGGAACAGTTCATTCTCCTGTGGCTCGAAGTCCGGTTGCTCGTCATATAGCTTATTCCACGTAGCGGGAACGCGCTGCTGCTTGATGGCATCATTATGCTGATGGAACGGGTTATAGTTAGGGTCAACGGTTACTTTAGGCAGTTCATTGGTGATGGTATGTTTAACCGGCATCTCCAATTCACCATCTCGGTTGAAGTCTATCGCCGGGGCTATATTAAACTTGCCCAGTGCTTCCCTCACTGCCGCAAGCAGTATCTGGAATACGGCTTGCTCGTCCTGGAACTTAATCTCAGTCTTGGTCGGATGGATATTGACATCAATAGCCTCCGGCAATATATCAAAGTATATAAAGTACGACGGCATCAACTCACCAGGAAGCATGCCTGAGTAAGCGTTCATCACTGCCTTATGGAAGTAAGGATGACGCATGTACCTGCCGTTAACGAAGAAGTACTGCTGTGCATTCTTGCCGGCAGCTTCGGGTTTACCCACAAAACCTCGTATGGACACTAACTCCGTGTCGGCTGCTATCTCTACCAGTTGACTGGTAAAGGGTTTACCGCCTGTCTTGCCAAAGACACTCTCAATGCGTTGTTTCTCAGTGGCTGCCGGCAGGTCCATCAATATCTCGTCGTTGCTGACAAAGGTAAACTGCACCTTCGGATACACAAGCACAATATGATAGAACGCCGTTAGCAGGTTACGCAGTTCGGTTTGGTCGGTCTTGAGGAACTTACGTCTTACCGGAACATTATAGAACAGGTCCTTTACCTTAATGTTCGTTCCTACAGGACACTGACACAGCGACTGCCCCAGCACCTCACCACCGGCAATCTCCAGCAGTGTGCCGACTTCATCTTCAGGTCGCCGCGTCTGCACTTCCACGTGTGCCACAGCACTTATGCTGGGCAAGGCTTCGCCGCGGAAGCCCATCGTGTGGAGCGAGAACAGGTCCTGTGCCGAACGGATCTTGCTCGTCGCATGTCGCTCAAATGCCATTCTCACATCCGTCTCACTCATGCCTGAGCCGTTGTCCACCACCTGCAGCAGTGTCCGACCCGCATCCTTGACAATGACGCGGATATGTGTAGCACCGGCATCCAGACTGTTCTCAACCAACTCCTTGAGGCATGAGGCGGGGCGTTGAATAACCTCACCTGCCGCAATCTGATTGGCTACAGTGTCCGGAAGAAGATGAATGACATCCATATTATATACCTTATATTATATTAAATAATAGAACGCGAACAGCAGCAACATCAGTAGCGCAATCCAGAACACCAATCGTGATGTATGTTTCTTCTGCACATTGCTCATATGCTTCTCATGCTCTTCGCGAAAAGCCCCGTGATGAAGACGCGCAAGTTTATCCTTGCGCGTCTCCTTATCCTTGTCATAGTAAATGGGGCGATAGTCCCACTCACGGGGTTGTGGTACTTTTGGGAAAAGTACTGACATCGTTACTTAATGATTGCCAAGAACTCAGCGTCTTCTGCAAACTTAGCGAATTCAATGTCGTTCAGGGCTTTCTCCTTCATGCTTGCATCACGCTTTACAGCCTCTTTCATGCCTGCATAAACAGCCTCGCGGTCGTTGGTGCGTGCACCTACTACTGCCTGCAGATAAGCGGTTGTTGCGTTCGGCTCAGCTACCTTAGCCAAGGTCTGACGAGCTGCCTCGTAGTCTTGGTTCAGAATCTGCTGAACAGCTGCATTGTTGGTTGCCTCGTCGCCATAAGCAGCCTTAGCTGCTGCGTAGTCACCCTTCATTGTGTACAGAGTTCCCATAGCGGCCTTAACGTTACCCTTTGAACCTGCAGCCTTGCCCAGATGCTCCTCTGCTTTGTCCAGGTCGCCGTCAGCCATTGCTGCCAGAGCGGCATTGTAGTTAACATCAGCGTTGTTCGGAGCAATCTCCAGAGCCTTAGCAAAGTTGCGACGTGCCTCTGCAATGTTGCCCTCTTCGAACTTAATCATACCGATGTTGTTGTATGCACGCCAGTCGCCAAATTGCTCAGCAACCTTTGCATATACTGCTTCACGCTCTGCTTTGTCAACCAGAGTAGCTGCATACAGCATCTCTTCTACGTTCAGTTGTTTAGGATCATCCTTCAGGAGAGCAAGAATCTCTTCGTCTGACTTACCGATAAGGTCGGTTGTCAGGATGAGACGGCTGCGACGCAGTGCCGGCAGAATCTCGTCAGCGATATTCTTATATACATTGCTCAGGTTCTTGATTTGTGCCTCACGCTCTTCAGGATCGCTGTACATGCTCAGCACGCGGAGTACCAACTCCTTGTCTTGGATGTTACTGTTCTCCATAGCTGCTTGGAATCCTTCCCAGTCCTCAGCTGTGGTGTTAGCCTCGATCTCAGCGTTAACTTTGTCCTTCTTCATCTTGTTCTGGAGGAACTTCTGAGCGTTCTTCTGACGAGCGTCAGCAAGCTTAGTGTTCAGATCCATACCACCTTCAGGACTTGCGTAACCGCTAACCTCAAGTTTATTGATGGCTTTCTTCTCATCATCATTAGCGTCCTTAATAGCTGCTTGCAGATCTTTAACCTCCTGGCTCTTCAGCTCTGAATCACGCAGATTGGATTGTTGGATGAGGAACTTAATGTCAGCCTCTTGAACCTCTTGGATGATGCGTTGGAACTTGTCAGCACCAAGAACCAGCTTGCAGTCACCTGCCTCTGCCAACTTAGCTGTTGCTACAACACCGTCAGCAATCTTCAGGTCAGGAATCTCAATCTCTTTCTTGCCTACCTTAGCCTGGAAGCGCAGATAGAGTTCTGACTTAGCCATTGCTGGTACATAGTCGAAGCTTGCGCTCTGGCTGTACTTGCCACCTTGTTTGTAATTAACTGTTTTACCATTGTCCTTAACCTTCTCACCAATGTAAGTTACAGGCTCGCCAAGAGCTTCCTGGCCGTCATACTTAAGAACGGGAGTTACAACCAGCACACCCTTCTTAGCAAACTTCTTCTCGGGGAAAGTTCCGGTAATCTCAGCATTTACCTTGTCACCCTTTACTTCCAGCGGACTCGGGTTAACGGCAATTTGCTCAGGTTGGGGCAGCGTCTTGCTGCAGGATGCCAACATTGCTACTGCAACGATTGACACAAAGAATAAACTTTTTTTCATACTTAAACCAATTAAATTTAATTGTATTGTGTTTGTTGTTTTGGTCTTACTTGAAGTGCTTGCTACACAATTCGGCTGCAAAGGTACGAATAATTTTCCATACTAACAAATATTTTTGTTAATATTTTGTTATTCTGCCGTTTTTTGTCGCCTCAACTGCTCCGAATTGAATATATTTTGCCATACTATATACGCCGCAGCACCCAGGCAACTGTACGGCAGCAGGTATGTCTCTGCCATCCATACTCCCAGCGATGTATTCTTCTGCCCAAAGGCCTGACCGGCTGCTATTCGCATTGAGTGATCCTTATTATATAAACGATAGCCGAGCCACTTGCCAAAAAAGAATTGTATCAGGCAAACCACCAACGCCGCAGCGGCCATAATCACCAATGTCGAAACCGGATACGTGCCATGAACAAGCGTATGCGTCACATCACCCGTCAGTATGATTATCGTTCCCGACCATAGAAAGAACGGCACATCCTTGCACTTGCTGTTTATTCGTTCCATACGTTCATCCTTTAGTATCAACTGCACTATCCATGAGCAAATAAATGGTCCCAGCAATAGCGGCCCCACACGGCAAAGCAGAGTCCATGATGCCGACCAGAACGTCAGTCCCGGCATCGGATGAATAACAGGAAAGAACAGCGGAACGATTATGGCCGTTAAGATATTTGTAAGCAGCGTAAACGATGTCAGCGACTCCAGGTTTCCACCCAGTTTATTAGCTATTATCGGCGCAGCCGTAGCCGTCGGCATCAGAAAGCACAGCATCACTCCCTGAGCCAATATCTCCTGCGACTCCACCACCGGTGGCAATGCCATAATCAGGTAGTAACTGCCTATGGCAAGCGGTATTTGCGTGCCCAGCACCGCCCAATGCCATCGATGAAAGCGCAGAGTGCGCGGCTTGATACGCAGAAACGCAAAGAACAACATCAAGAATATCAACGGCGGCAATAGCGGCATTAGGTGCCTGAACACCTGATACCCGATGATTCCCACCACCATCGCTATCATCAGCAGATTCTTATTTATCGTCGCCTTTACATCCATTTTCGCTGCATCTAATTTGCGCCGCAAAATTACAACAAAATAATCATTTGTACAAGATTTTAAGCAAAAAAAGTAGTCTAAGCTTGCTTAAGTGTGCTTTTAATTGCTGAAAAGATTGTCAGTTGCAGGATACGAGCGAATAACCGGAGTCCTTTTTTTTGCCCTGTTTCAGAGCCACCTTACCCAAAGGTGCCCCAAAGGTCGCCCAAAGGTCAACCAAAGGTCAACCAAATGTGACGCATATGTAACCCAAAGGTAAATCGGAGGTCACAGAGACTATGAGGAGACTACAAGAATGAGAGGAGTGGTGTTACGTTCGGTCCTCAATTATTTGTTGTACCTTCGGCCCTCCCACTTACTTTCAGCAAGCGGGTTCCCGCCGAATTTACGTTCGCTTATTTAAGCGAACAACAAGGTTTTTTACGCTAAAAAATTCAAATAAATTTGATTTTTATCGTCAAATCCTTGTACGTTCCAAATAATTGTAGTAAATTTGCAGCGGATTTTAATAATGAGTATCATGAAACGACTATTTGTATTAGCAATTAGCGCTGGTTTGGTATGGGTTAGTGCTGCCGCACAAGAGGCCGCAGAACAGCCTGCACAGACACAGCAACCGCAACAACGAGTTGAGACAACCGAGTACGTAGAACTGCAAGAGACAATGCCCGAATATCCCGGTGGCGACGAGGCTATGTATGAGTTCCTACAGCAGAACATCAGATATCCAAAGGACTACAAAACCGATGACGTTGAGCGCAGAACTCTCTGCCAAGTCGTTATCGACAAAGAGGGTAACATCACCAACGCACGCGTATTGCGTTCCAGCGGGATGGAGTCGCTCGACCAAGAAGCACTTCGCGTAATCCAACTGATGCCTAAATGGAAACCCGCAACTCGTATGGGCAAGCCGGTACTGATGAAGTATATGTTTGCTGTTCGATTCCACTAAGCAACTAATAATAAGACTATATGAAAAAGATTGTTTTATTGCTCAGCCTCTGCCTCCTCACTATCGTTGCAATGGCACAAATCGGAGCCGTTAAGCCAAAAGAGAAGACATGGAAGATCACTTCTTACAGCGAGCACGTCGGACTGTATGAAGACTGGAAAACAGGAGAGTCGGTTTACTCGCTCAACGTCAAGAGCGACGACAACCACGACAAGGTTAAAGTAACTCTCAGCCTCGGCAATCACGAAGAAGCTGTTGAGTCCGTCAAGAACCTGCTTGCCCTCTACGACATGCAAGGCGATGTGGATATCTTCGGCAAAACCTTCGTATGCGGCAAGAAAGAATTGCTGCTCAAAAAGGAAGGCAACCTAAAGAGTACCTACGGCAAGTACTGCATCGAGAAGAGTGCGCTGCAGAAAATACAGGCCGACCTGAATAAATAAATTGGGGATAACTGGTTTAGACAGCAGGTAGAACAGGTATGTAAGCACGTCGGACACGAACACCGTCCGTAACAGGGTTCAAACAATTAACTGGCGAAAATACTTATGCTCTCGCTGCTTAATCGAAGTACAGTAGATTAGCTTCATCCGGACACAAGGTGACCGGTCGAGACATCGCTCCAAGCCGAGTCTGTGGGCTGAAAGGGTATAGCGGTGCAGAAATTCACAGAATAGATGTCGCGGGCTGCGACACGACATCGAAACCTTTAGCAGATAAGGCTGTGGTTGGTGGCTTGGGTCTTGCCACAGCACGAAAACGAAGGCCAAGATAAGCGTGTAGAAAGCATATTGGTTCCTTGTTTGGACGCGGGTTCGAATCCCGCTATCTCCACTATGAGTGAAGAAAAAGAAATAAAATCAACTGCCTACGGCGATGAGAATATCATCCACCTCGATGATATGGAGCACATCCGTCGGCGCCCGGGTATGTACATCGGTAAACTGGGCGACGGAAGTCACTCCGACGACGGTATATACGTGCTGATAAAGGAAACTATCGACAACTCTATCGACGAGTTCCGCATGGGCGAAGGTAAGGTTATTGAGGTTACAGTCAAAGAAGGCTCTGTACGCGTACGCGACTACGGACGCGGTGTGCCTCTGGGTAAACTCGTTGAAGCCGTGTCGATGCTCAACACCGGTGGTAAGTACGACAGCAAAGCCTTCAAGAAATCTGTCGGTCTAAATGGTGTCGGCACTAAAGCCGTCAATGCCGTATCCAGCTTCTTTGCCGTTGAGTCGTTCCGCGAGGGCAAGACCCGCCGCGTTGAGTTCGCACAAGGCAAACTGACCAAAGACAGCGGTATCCTTGACTACACAGGACCCGAAAAACGCGGTACAATTGTTGAATTCACACCCGATAACAGCAAGGGCCTGTTTGAGAACTACCATTTCCGCGATGATATCATCGAGACCATGATGCGTAACTACGCTTACCTCAATACCGGTCTCACACTCAACTATAACGGCACTAAGTTCAACTCCAAGAACGGACTCTTTGACCTGCTCACGGAAAATATGACCTCAACGCCGCTCTACCCGATTATTCACATCACAGGCGAAGATATAGAGATCGCTCTCACTCATACCGACCAACCGGGCGACGAGTACTTCTCCTTCGTCAACGGACAGCATACCATACAAGGCGGAACGCACCAAGCTGCTTATCGCGAAGCGATAGGCCGTACCATTAAGGAGTTCTTCAATAAGAACCAAGAGCTGAGCGATATCCGTAACGGCGTTGTGGGCGCTATTGCCATCAATGTAGAGGAGCCCGTCTTTGAATCGCAGACTAAGGTCAAACTCGGTAGTAAAGACATGAGTCCTACCGGCGGCGTAAGTATCAATAAGTTTGTCAACGACTTCGTTAAGCAACAACTCGACAACTACTTGCACAAGCATCCTGAGATAACGGAGGTGATGTTGCAGAAGATTCAGGATAGCGAGAAAGAGCGTAAAGCTATTGCCGCTGTCAGTAAGGTTGCTCGTGAGCGCGCTAAGAAGAACCTGCTCAATAACCCGAAACTGCGTGACTGCCAAGTGCACTATAACGACGCTAAGCCGGTTAAGTCGGCTAAGGATGCTGATGACGATCTGAGGCAAGAGAGTAGCATCTTCATCACAGAGGGACTCTCCGCATCAGGTAGTATCACCAAGAGTCGCGACGTGCGCACACAAGCTGTCTTCTCGCTGCGTGGTAAACCGCTCAACAGCTTTGGACTTAGTAAGTCGGTCGTCTATGAGAACGACGAGTTCAACTGCCTGCAGTCGGCTCTGAACATCGAAGACGGACTGGACGAACTTCGTTATAACAAGGTTATCATCGCCACAGATGCCGATGTGGACGGTATGCACATACGTCTGCTAATGCTGACATTCTTCCTGCAGTTCTTCCCGGACCTGGTTAAGAAAGGACACGTCTATATTCTGCAGACACCACTCTTCCGCGTTAAGAACAAACTGGAGACACGCTACTGCTATAGTGAAGAAGAGCGCCTCAAGGCCTTGGACGAACTCAAGAACCCCGAGATAACACGATTCAAAGGACTGGGAGAGATATCGCCTGACGAGTTCAAAGGCTTTATCGGTGACGGCATACGCCTGGACCAAGTAAGCCTGCGTAAGGAAGATGCCGTAAATGAACTGCTCGCATACTATATGGGCAAGAACACCGTTGAGCGCCAACAGTTCATTATCGACAACCTGGTTATTGAGGAGGATGCAGTCGAATGATAGAAGAATGTTGCGGCATGCACTTGGTCTGCGAGAAGGAGACCTTGTTGCAGCCTAATCCCGAGATTATATACTACGACGACGAAGAGTTGGACACCTATATAGGTCGTCCGGCTGAGTCGTATAGTGCAGCCGAAACAGAGCAGTTTGCTTATATTCTGCACACTATGCTTGAAAAAGATGTTGCAGGCTGGGTTCGCAGCCTGCAACTCCGTAATATTTCACTTCCTCTTTCCGTCCGCGATGAGGCTCTCCTCATCGTCCGCGAACAGAGGGCAAAAGCGTAACTAAATATTCGTTACCTTATCTCTGCTCCTTGTAGGTTGTATGCCTTACCGCCACGGAGAATGTAAATCTGACCGTCAATAAGAACCTTAGCGGCTTTATCACCAACAGCTTCTCTTACTTCCTCAAGACCGGTTTGATTAATCGGAGCAATTAGAACGGCTTCCGGCGTGTTAGGAGCACCTGCTTTAATCTCTGAATCCACGAGCAGCAAGCCCGGTTCAAGATTTGCATTGTATGAATAGAGACTAACTTTATTCGTAGAATTAGAACTCCTATTCTCAACGTACAGAGTACTATTATTTACATAAAGACTATCCGATTGCATTGCAGCAGAACGATATGACTTAACGAAATTATCGTCGCGGCAGATAGCACTTACATAGCAACCACCGGTAATAGCAGTACGATACGGCTTTGTCATACGGTTCAGACCCATCATACCACGACCGAATACAAAGAGTGAGTCGTTAATACCACCACTAATATTAAGGTCACCATTAACAGTGTAGATAGCACCATTCGGGTTGGATGATTGTACAGCTGATGAGCCATTAAGTGCGATGTTCAAGCCACCGCTTGTCACGCGGATACCCGGTGTGTACCAACCTTCAATATTTGCATTATTCAACGTCAATGTGTTGGTAGAAGCGTTATAACTGATTTTACCATCACCCAGCACATCTGCCGCGTTACCAGTCGTAACAGTTACACCTGCCACCTCTACCGGATAAGCCGTTCCGCTTAGTTTGGTTCCAAAACCATACTTGTAGGTCACATGGTCAGCATAACCACCATTCGCTTTGGTAAATCTACCATCCTCGGTGTCAAAATCTCCACCAAAATCAGATGTTCTGGTGTTACTAATCTGCGTACTTATTTTATACATGGGGGAACCCGTATTGGGGCAAGAGATGTCCAAATCGCTATATACTTTAATAATAGGTTTATTATCATTGCCATAGATACCTGTGCTTCCGGCATAGATTGTAATAGGATCTCTCTCCGTGTTGCTACCAAAATCTATCTCTCCGACTCCTGATGCATTAATGCCATATGTATCCGAAATAATATACAAGTGATTTTCACCAGTTCCATAAGGAGCAAAGGTTGTTTTTGTTCCATCATCCAACTTGATAGCAGCATAGTTATCGCTTATAATAAAGTTAACCCCCTTAAAACGAATGCTGTTAATCTGTCCTTTGATAGCCTCTGCACCTTTTCCGCGAGCATCAATTAAGGCATTCTCCATCTCAATGCTGCTACCGTAATAGGTTACTTTGCCGCTTATACCATCTCCTGTGATATCCGAATTTACATCCCACACACTCATCTGTCGACCAAGAATATATAGGTTCTTCCATTGTAAATCCGGCTGATAAGATACACTCTTGCCACTTAATGAACCAGAAATCAGTCTCTCTCCCGAATCAATATCGGTGCTAGTACTCTTCACAACAGGACCGGCGCCTGTGACTGTAGCGTCAAACCAACAACGATAAAGGGTGAACTTATTGCACTCCACAGCATTTTGATTGTTCTTGCCATCCACATTCAAACTAACACCCGCCTTGACACTCAAATTACCACCATAAATCATAATTGGAGTTTCGGCAGCATAGGTCACATTGAGTTTGTGTAATGGCGTGCCGGAAGTAACACTTCTTTCCTGCGTAAGAAGTTCCACATTGCCATTGTAACTAATCAAATCACCATTGAGAGTATTTGTTCCTGTTAAGATAATAGCCAAGTCGGGAATATTATTGGTAATATTGGTGAGAGTGGCTCCATTAAGGTATAATGCACCTGATATTTTGTTGTTATTGTTGGCCTCAAATACCACCTTACCATCACCTAACACGTCGTCTTTGTTAAGTGTTGTAACGGTCACATTGTTTACTGTCAAATCAAACTCATCGTATATCTCAATCTTTGCTGCTTTTTTCTGTGAATTAGAGAGAGCATTGAGCGCGCTGATCGTGGAGGCAGAGCCATTCAATTTAACCTTACTGGTGGATGGAATCAAACCAGAAAACGCATTCGTTTGGTTGTATGAGATACCATAGATAGTTGCTGCTTGCCAATTACTATCACCTGATAGTGATCCATTGATAAAGATACCACTTTGGCTGGCCGGTTGAGTATTGTAGCTATCACCTATCGCACCTCCATAAAGTTTGAGGGTAGGCTGTTGTACAGATGCGTCAGCGGTATAAGCCGTTAAGAAACCGCCATAAATAATAGTAGTGCAACCGTAATAATCCGTAACACCGGCGCAACCGGCATAATTACTTCCCATAACTTGCCCCATTAAAGAACCTCCATAAACAATCAAGGAACAAGGACCCGGACAGAGAGTTGGAAACAGAACGGCAGTAGGATAGTTTCCTCCTGAGAACATTGTCGTTGCGTTGGCAATCACCTTACCGCCTCCTTTCGAGTCATTGATAACCAAGCATGCCGGATTAACCGACTCACGCTGTCTGAAACTGAATACAGAGACAGCGTCTTGTCCTACCGGATTAGAGATGTTACGCTGGATAGTGAAACCGTTTAGGTCAATATTATATTGCGAAACACCACGCTCTGTAACATACAACAAATCGCGGTTAAGGTTGTTTCCATCAAGTTCTTGATCAAAAATAATATCATTCGCCAAGACCAAGACATCATTTTCGCTTAACTGATATTGTCCTGCTCCATCACCACGGGCGTCTATTGTACCTGTGCGCAATGCCTCGCGTAATTGTTCGTGAGTTCTAATGGAATACGTGTAGCCATACATTGGCAGACATAAACTTGTTGCACAAAGTGCGAGAGTAAGTGATAGAAGATGTTTTCTCATACTTGTTTGTTTTTATGGTTAATAATTTTCGCTGCAAAGGTAGTGATTATTTTTCAATTACGCAAATTTATCTTGCATATTCGGTAAAAATGGTATATCATCCAAGTGCCGAGGGCAAGGGATAATAGTCCTACCCACCAAGTAGTGCCTGTGCCGAAGGCTTCGATAGATGCTTTGGCATCGGGTTTATCCAAAACGATATAATTAAGCAGAACAACCAGCACGTTGTTGGTCATATGCATCATCATCGGAATATACAGCGAGCCGCACCAAACCATCGCGTATCCGAAGAGTGCTCCCATAAGCATGCGAGGGATGAAACCATAGAACTGCAGGTGCATGCACGAGAAGAGTATAGCCGCAGCCCAGATACCAATATGGGATTGGTAATTTGTGATTGGTGATTGGTCTTTGCGGCCGGAGAACCAACCTTGCAGCGCTCCGCGGAAAAGCATTTCTTCGCTGAAAGCAGCCAACACGCCAACAACCAGGAAGTTCATTATTATCTGCCATGGCTCACTACCGCTGAGGAGCATATCGGTGGTGGCAGCATTAGCCGCTTCCATCTTTTGCATCCACGCTTCTATACCAGACAGAAACTGTGGCAAGGCTATTCGGCTATTGAGGTCGCCGAGCAGGTTGATAGCCGGCTGAAGCACAACCATGATAAGAACCGCCCAAGTGGCCTGTTCGCGATTCATCCATTTGGGTGGCGCCATCTGCAGCCACGTGACAGGCTGACGGCTCTTCCATCTGGCTATGATAAAGGCGGGCAGAATAAACAGAAGAATATCCTGCCCAACCAATAAACTATAGACAACCGATAGATCCATAAAGGAGGCGCGATGTTATGTTGATGTTATGTTTAAGGCGGCTCTGAAAGGGCACCGCTGTAGCAAGGCTGCGGAAGCGGTGGCAGAGCTTACCAGATGTGGACGCGGTTTTCGGGAGCGACGTAGAGCGGACTCTCGGGAGTTACGTTCCAAGCGTCGTACCAACCTGCGATATGCGGAAGTGCTCCGTTAACGCGCCAACGGCCGAGGCTGTGAGGATCGGACTTGGTGCGTTGGAGGATTTCCTCGGGACGGATATTACCTGCCCAGACATTGGCATAACTGAGGAAGAAACGCTGTTGCGGAGTGAAGCCGTCAACAGTTTGGAGTCTGTCGGCTTCTGCCTTGGCAGCCTCGTTCTTATTAAATGCCTGGAAGGAAATCTGGAGTCCGCCGTGATCGGCGATATTCTCACCGAGAGTGAAAGCTCCATTTGCGTGAACGCCGGGAGCAACCTCGATGCCACTGAAGAAGTTCTCCATAACCTTAGTACGCTCATCAAAGCGTGCTTTGTCCTCTGCCGTCCACCAGTTGTTGAGGTTACCGTCCTTATCGAACTGGCATCCTTGGTCGTCAAAGCCGTGAGTCATCTCGTGTCCAATAACTACACCAATAGCGCCATAGTTGAAGGCATCATCTGCCGACATATCAAAGAAAGGCGGTTGAAGGATACCTGCGGGGAAGCAGATCTCGTTGCTAGACGGATTATAGTAAGCGTTGACGGTTTGCGGAGTCATGTACCACTTGGTTTTGTCAACGGGTTTGCCGAGGTAAGAGAGCGAATAGTTCTGCTCGAACTTAGCGGCACGCTGCAGGTTCTCGTAGTAAGAAACAGCCGGGTCGATGTCAAGAGCAGAGTAGTCGCGCCACGTGTCAGGATAACCGATCTTGATGGTGAAGGCGTCGAGTTTCTCAAGCGCTTTAGCCTTGGTCTCATCAGACATCCAGTCCACAGCTGCGATACGCTCGCCGAGAGACTTTTGCAGGTTCTTGACGAGAGCAAGCATACGCTGTTTGTTCTCCTCGGGGAAATACTTTTTTACATACATCTGACCGACAGCCTCGCCGAGAGTTCCATTGACAGTACCAACGGCACGCTTCCAGAGCGGAGATTGCTCGGTTTTGCCGGAGAGGATACGACCATAGAAGTCGAAGTTTTGGTCATAGATAGCGTCGCTGAGGTAGCTTCCTGCTCCGTCGATAACCTGCCATGTGAAGAGAGTCTTCAGGTCGGCAAGCGGCTCGTCGGCAAGCATCTTACCAACCTCTTTGAGGTGGCGAATCTGACCTACGCTGAGGCTATCGGGAGCGATATCCATGCCTGCAAAGAAGATGTCCCAATCGATTTCGGGAACAAGAGTCTTGAGTTCGGCAATAGACATCTTGTTGTAGTTAGCCACGGGATCGCGGAGTTCAACATTATTGAGTGCAGCTCCAGCAAGACGGGTTTCCAAGCGGAGAACGGTTGCAGCCTTGGCGTCAGCATCCTCGATGCCGCAGAGGGCAAACATAGCAGCGATGTGCTTGAGGTAAGCCTCGCGGATAGCTTTGGTGGCATCATCGTCATCGAAGTAGTACTCTTTCTCTCCGAGAGCAAATCCGGCTTGGCACTCATTGAGGATGTTCATCGACGAGTTCATAGCGTCTGCGTCAACGTACATACCAAAGAGTCCGCACTCCATAGATGTGCCAAGGAATGCCGAGAACTCGCTGCGGTCGCTGATAGCGTTGATTTGGTCGAGGCTCTTGCGGATAGGTTCAATACCTTCCTGATTACGGCGAGCAGTATCCATGGCGAGGTTATAGATATCGCCAATCTTCTGCTCGATGCTACCATGCTTGTGCTCGTCTTTAGCGAGGTCCTGGATAAGACCATTAACCTGCTCGAGGTTGCGGAGTCCGAGTTCATCGAATGTGCCAAAGCGTGCATACTCGCCGGGAAGCGGATGTGAAGCCATCCAACCGCCGCAAGCGTATTGATAGAAGTCGTTTTGTGCTACTGCTGTAGTGTCTAAATTGTTGAGATCAATGCCCGTACTTTGTTTCGGGGCCTTGTGACATGCTGTCATTGCTAATACCATTAGTGAATAAAATAAAACTTTTTTCATCTTGTGTTTATGTTAAAAACGGCTGCAAAGGTACTGCTTTTTTCTGATATATACAAATTTGTGGCAATTTTTCCACATGCGTATAATAAATAAGGTGTAAATTTGCGGGCTATTTGTAGTAAACACAGTTCCAAAAAATATAATGTCATGAAAAAGTTAGTATTTAGTGCATTAACATTGGGCCTGCTGGTGGCCGGTGCGTTTAGCAATTCAATTAGTGCCGTTCAGGTTAGTTACACGGCCGACAACACAAGTATTTTCCGCAATCCGGAACGTGGATTCCTGCTGCAATTGGAGAAAAAAGTCACGGCCACAGCGCCATATAATGTTAAAGGACGTGAATGGTTTCTGGAGGAAAATGCAGCACAAAATCAAAGCCTTGTTTTGGTGCTTTATTATCTGGATAACTTTAAGACCACAGCAACACTTCCCAATGAAATACTCAATGCTTTTGATGAGGATATGGCAGTACTTCGTCAGTACGGATTTAAGTGTGTATTGAGGTTTGCATATACCAATTCTGCTTCAGGAGAGATTGGGTATGATGCAACTCCGGCAATAGTGACAAGTCATATCAGTCAGTTGGCAAGTCACCTTCAGGCCAATGCCGACGTCATTTATACCTTTGAGGCCGGATTTGTTGGTTCATGGGGAGAGTGGTATTACACCAGCAATTTTGGCAACAAATCACAAGATATCAATGCCGACCGTCGTGCTGTTATAGATGCGTTGCTTGCGGCCGTTCCTACTGATCGCTGCGTGATGTTGAGGTACCCGTGCATGAAGATTCAGTACCTCAATAATGATGCTAATCCCCTGACAGAGACGGAGGCTTATCAAAACACAAGCAAGGCTCGCTTGGCTCATCACAACGACGCTTTCCTTAATAACTGGGGCGATTGCGGAACGTATTACTATAACGGCAATGATGACAGTCCTGCAATGCGTCAGTATATAGCAGATGAGACATTGTATGTACCCAACGGCGGTGAGACCAACGTGGAAAGTTCATCTTTGGCAAAT
>JAGCSQ010000051.1 GCA_017964045.1 Paludibacteraceae bacterium | reverse complement strand
GTGCAGGCACACGCGGATACCGAGAGCCTTATATACTTCTTCAACAATCTGGATTAGTTCAAGTTCACCTATTAGTGAGTCGGTGCCGATGATATCTACATCGCATTGGTAGAACTCGCGGTAGCGTCCTTTCTGTGGACGATCAGCACGCCAGACTGGTTGAATCTGGAATCGACGGAAGGGGAATGTCAGTTCGGCTTGGTGCTGAACGACGTAACGTGCAAAAGGAACGGTCAGGTCATAGCGCAATCCTTTCTCCGGAGCGAGTGCCGCTTTTTCTCCGCTGTTCTGTATGCGGAAGAGCAGTTTGTCGCCTTCTTCACCGTACTTGCCCATCAGCGAGGTCATGAGCTCCATGGCAGGAGTCTCAATCTGGCGAAAGCCGAAACGCTGGAACACTCGGCGTACGGTAGAGAAGATGTAATTGCGTCGAGCCATCTCTATCGGTCCGAAATCACGAGTTCCTTTTGGTATATTGGGTTTTGTCATAATCAAAAATCTAAATGTCAAATGTTAAATAGCTCACTGCAAATGAGCTTGGTTGCTCCTGTTCCTGTCTTAACGAAGTCTCCTGCCAGTTTGCCGAGCTGCTCGTATTCAGCCAAAGCTTTATCCATTTGAGCTGCAAACTCGTCATAGTTGCGGAACGTGAATGCTCCGCCGGACTTGAGCAGACCCAATGCCTCACGGAAGTGAGTGTGGTTTGGTCCGAAGAGTACGGGCATGCCATATACGGCAGCCTCAAGGGTGTTGTGTATACCTGCTCCGAATCCGCCGCCTATATATGCCACTTGGCCATAGCGGTATATAGATGACAGCATGCCGATGGTGTCGATGACGAGCAGGCGGACATGCTTGATATTGTCACTATTGGCCTCGGTGAAGCGTACATAGCGTCCTTTGAAGATATGCATTATACGATGCAGGTGTCCTTCGTGAATCTCGTGCGGGGCCATGACAAGAAGAACATCGTCATGCTCTTGCAGGTATCGTGTCAGGAATAGTTCGTCAGCCGGCCATGTGCTTCCGGCGATTATGACGCGATAGTTGATTGGCATACCATCCTCATTCGATCGTGGCTCTACAAAGTGTGCCACGATAGGCAGCGTCTTGGCTTGCGCAGCAATCTGGCTGACGCGGTCAAAGCGTGTGTCGCCGGCGATGGTAACGTCCTTAAGGCCGTGCTTGAGCAGCAGATCTCTGGACACCTCGTCCTGAACATATATATGCTTAAAGCACTTGAGCAGCGCCAACTGTCCTTTGCCCCAAGGCTTAAAGAACCGTTGTCCGGGACGGAAGATAGCAGATATACTATAGGTTGGTATCTTGTTTTTCTTGAGTCGTCTGAGGTATGCCGGCCAGAACTCGTATTTAACGAACAGCGCCATAGAGGGTTTGATGATGCTCATCATCTTCTTGGCATTGCTACGTGTCGGGCAGGGCAGGTAACCAACGAAGTCCACCTTATCGTAGTTCTTACGCAGTTCATATCCTGACGGCGAGAAGAAGGTAAGGATAATACGCTGGTCGGGTTTAGCCTCGCGCAGCCGTTCAATGATAGGGCGTGCCTGCTCAAACTCACCAACCGAGGCAACGTGAATCCAGATAGGATTGCTATCCTTGAGACGTGCTGTCTGCATAGCCTCACTCAGCGCCTTCAAGGCACCCTTTTGTCCGCGATAAAGCAATTTTGCTTTACGGTGCCCAAGTGCACCTGCCAACCCTATGAGCCAATAAAGAAACTTCATTATTATCAAATAGCCCGCAAAATTACAACTTTTTTTTGACATGTCCAAATATTTTTGTACTTTTGCAGTCGCAAATGATAAAATGATGTCAAAAGAGGTTATAATATTAGCAATAGAGAGCAGTTGTGACGACACTTCAGCGGCTGTTATGAAGGATGGAGAACTGCTCAGCAACGTCACTGCCTCGCAGAAGGTGCATGAGGAGTTCGGTGGTGTAGTGCCTGAGCTTGCCAGTCGTGCTCACCAGCTCAATATCCTTCCGGTAGTGGATACTGCCCTTAAACGTGCCGGTGTTGAGAAGACCGAGGTCAGCGCTATCGCTTTCACTCGCGGTCCGGGACTGCTGGGAAGTCTGCTGGTAGGTACTTCGTTTGCTAAGGGTATGGCGCTTGGCACTGGAGCTAAGTTGGTGGACGTCAATCACTTACAAGGGCATGTGATGGCTAATTTTATCGGTAAGCAGATGCCGCTGCCGTTCCTCTGTTTGCTTGTCAGTGGAGGCAACAGCCAGATTGTTAAGGTCACTGATGGCGGCAAGCATATGCCTCAGATGGAAATCATCGGTCAGACTATCGACGATGCTGCAGGCGAGGCCTTTGATAAGTGTGCCAAGGTGATGGGACTTCCTTACCCCGGTGGTCCGTGGGTAGATAAACTGGCTCAGGAAGGTAACCCTAAAGCTTTCAACCTGGCCAAACCTAATATTCCGGGCTATGACTACTCGTTCTCAGGACTGAAGACTTCGTTTCTTTATCTTTTAAGAGACGCGCTGAAGTTAGACCCTGATTTCATTGAGAAGAACAAAGCAGACCTCTGTGCCAGCCTGCAGGCAACGGTAGTGGATATCCTGCTTGGTAAACTCAAGAAAGCCGTTAAGGATACCGGCATCAAGCGTGTGGCATTGGCTGGCGGAGTGAGCGCTAATAGCGGACTAAGAAACGGATTGACGGATGCCGGTAAACGCTATGGATGGGAGGTCTTTATTCCGCCTTTTGCTTATACCACCGATAACGCGGCGATGATAGCTCAAGCCGGTTACTTCCGCTATCTTGACGGTGAGTATTGCGCTATCGAAGAAGTACCGTTTGCTAAGACTACTATCTGATGAAGGGCTTCTGGAAACAATATGGCGATGTGATACTGTTTGCTGTGACTTTGTTCGCTGCGGATGCTTTGTGGAAACTGCTGGTCAATGGCGATGAGAGGGCTAATGTGATAGCTATCTGCGGCATAGACTTTACGCAGTGGTTCTACGCTATTGAAGTCAACATTGCCGACGCTGTCGAGAGCCTCGTCGGCAGTTGGCGTGAGGGACTCGTTCGTACGGACGAGATAACGCTCCATTGGCCGGGTGGCAGTGGCTCGCGTATAGTGTGGAGTTGTACTCCTGTCAAGCAGTGTTTTATATGGCTCTGTCTGCTGATGACAACGCGTGGCGGATGGTTGCACAAGATATGGTATATACCTGCCGGATGGGTGCTGCTTTATCTCTTTAATATACTG